>JBIKVV010000066.1:0-4744 GCA_044356655.1 Ilumatobacteraceae bacterium | reverse complement strand
CCAACTGCCTTCATGCCACCAAACCACGAGTTTCGATAGGGCACGAGACCAACGTGGCCGACCACGGGGATGTACTCGTCGGCGAGTGCCTTGATCGTGGGTATGCCGTATCCGCAATAAAGCGTGTCGGCGCCAACGCCCATCAGGCGATATGCATTGCGCAAAATTTCGGTGTGACCTGAATATGTGTTGACAGCTAAACCAAGAGTGAGAAATGTATTAGGCGCAGCTTTGCGAATGCCGACATAGTCACTGGATTGGCCATCATGAAGCTCGGCGGCGACGAGCATGTCGATGCCAGCTTCTTCGCACGCGGCGGCCTCGCGCGGGGTGCGCACAAAAACTTGCGTCAAGTGTCGTTTGCCTTTTGCGGCGAACAGATCTTTAAGAGTTAACTTTGACATTCGACCCCCCGTTTAGATGTCTTAACTTGCTGGAATATTTTCGCGAATATTCTCGTCATTATTCTCGCACTTATATGTTTCGAGCGACGAACCCGATTCGCGCCGATATGATTATCAGGCAATAAGGGCGTGTAGCTCAGTTGGTAGAGCGCCACCTCGACATGGTGGAGGTCCCGGGTTCAAGCCCCGTCGCGCCCACAATTTTTTTGGCGACTTTGTGTCTTAGCAAACGCTATTTTTTATCGACAATTGCTTGCGACTCGCGCGCGGCACCCTTGAAGATGCCTTTGCTCATCAACGACAGTTCGCTCTTGCGTCGTCGTTCGTAAATAGTTGCGCGGTTCGCATGAATTTGCGGGTCTTCGGGTGCGGCCCAGCCAGCGAAGTCGGCAAGGTGACAAGCCATACGAATGTCGCCGCTCTCCATCAATTCGAGTGCGCGGTTCATTAAGTTTTCTGCGCCACCAGAAAGATTCGCCAGTTCGCTCGCAACTTGACTGTCGGGTGCGGGCTTGAGTCGTGATGGGGCGCCATCCCACCAGCCGCCGTAAAGTCGCCAGATATTTCGAACGACAAATTCTGGCTCGTCATAAAGCGGACGCATATAGGGCTTTTCTAAAATATTTTGCGGAACTTTCACAGTGTGAATAATCGTGTCGAGAGTTTCGCCAGCGTTCATCATCTCAATGACCTGAGTGACGAGACTTTCAAGCGACGATGCGATGTCGTCGAGAACTGTTGCGATTCGTTTTTTGCCCTCAATTGGCAAACCGTGAGCTGGCACAAGTAGTTCGGGACCTTGAGCGATCATTCGTCGCAATGCTTGTGCCCATTCGAACGCGTAACGCTGAACTTTTTGCGGGTTGCCGGCGTTGGGGTAGTTCCAGATTACGAAGTCGCCGGCGAACAGCCACTTCTTGTCAGGCAGCCACGCCCATAGGTGGTCGTCTGTTTCGCCGCGAGCGTGATGCAATTCGACTTTGGTTGATCCTGCAGTGAAAGTATGAGTGTCGCGAAAAGTCTGATCTGGGCGCATCGTCGAGCGTGGTAAAAACCGTTGCAGATTTTCACCGATGTTTAAGCCCATGTCACTGCGGATGCCACCGAACTGGCGCTGGTTGATGCGAATATTCCAGTCGCTTGTTTGTTCGTAGCGGTCGATGCGTGTGCTGACGTTTTCGTGACCGATCACATGTGGCTTTTGAAAGTTGCATTCGGTTGCGTCGGCTGCGAAGGCAAAACTGCCGCCAATGTGATCGGCATGACCGTGGGTGTAAATCAGATTTGAAATTCGGTCTTTGCGCCACGAGCGAATTGACTTGACGACGTCTTTGCCGCTGCCCGCACCCGACGCATCGAAACACATCAGGCCATCGCCTGTGTCGATTACCGCGCTGTGGCTGAAACTTTCGACGATCGCTAAATTTTCAGCGAGTTCAGTGATCTCGTTTGTGACACGATTCAACGGTTCGTCAACAACGCCCGATTCAATTACTCGCGCCGACAACTCAAGCGGATGCGTACCCATGTGACGAGAGTAAACGATTTGAGATGGGGCTTAACTATCGACTCGAGTTATTTGGGTTCGCGGGGGAGACCGAGGGTGCGTTCGCCGAGAATGTTGCGCATCACGTTTGATGTGCCGCCCATGATTGTGTAGGCCGATGCATAGGCGAGGCCTTGAGTGATGTCGTCCCAAAGCAAGGCGTGGGCGCCGAAAACTTTGTTGACGAATTGGGCGACGCGCCACTCATGTTCGGTGCAAAAGCATTTTGTCGCTGCCGAAAAACCACCAGGTGCTTGGCGCAGAACCTCGCGAATCACCAAGATGCGCCCGATGCGATAGCCGGTTTCAAGTGCGGCAATTTCTTGGCGAACGAGCGGATCTTTGCGGTCAGCGTGCTCAAGTGCCATTTTGTAGAGCGCGTGATTAGATACGAGTCGATCGATGCCGCCACGTTCGTGTTCGAGTTGGCGCATTGTTTGTTTGAATGCGCCGCCAAGTGCGCCGACGAGATTCGATGCGGGCACGCGAACATCTGTATAAAAGACTTCGCAGAAATGACTATTCGTAGTCATGTCTTTGATCGTGCGGACTTCGATGCCTGGGGTATTCATCGGCACGATAATTTCGCTGATGCCTTCGTGTGGTGAGCCATCACTGCTGGTTCGGCAGATGAGATAGCAGTAGTCGGCAAGTTCTCCGAAGCTTGTCCAAATTTTTTGGCCGTTGATCACGAACTCGTCGCCGTCGCGGGCGGCGAATGTCTTCAACGAAGCGAGGTCGCTGCCCGAGTTTGGTTCGCTCATGCCGATGCACCAAGTTGTTTCGCCAGACAACATCTGTGGCAAAAACGCATCTTGTTGGGCTTTAGTGCCGTAACTAATGAGTGCCGGACCCATCTGTCGATCAGCGAACCACGATGCAGCAATTGGCGCGCCAGCGCTGATCATTTCTTCGCCGACGATTAGGCGCTCGATCGGTGGTCGGCCGCCGCCGCCGAATTCGACGGGCCATGTCATTCCGATCCATTTGTGCTTGGCAAGTTCGAGCGAGAATTCGCGCGAGTATCCGTTCATCCAAGTGTCGTTGAATCGACCGTATTTGTTAACCGCATCTTTGGCAACCGTGCGAGCTTTTTCGCGCAATGCGACTTGGTCGGATGTCCATGCGAAATCCATCAGGTTGTACGCTACAAGTAACTTATAAACGAATAAGAATTAACGAAATTACGAAAATGGCGGAGACAGATGGCTAGCAAGATCAAAGTTGTAAATCCGGTCGTCGATATTGACGGCGACGAAATGACGCGAATCATCTGGAAATTCATCAAAGATCGTTTGATCTTGCCGTATCTCGATATCAACATTGACTATTACGACTTGGGCGTCGAGAATCGTGATGCAACCGGCGACCAGGTGACGATTGACGCGGCAAACGCAATCTTGAAACACGGCGTTGGCGTGAAATGCGCAACGATAACCCCTGACGAAGCCAGAGTTAAAGAATTCAATTTGAAGCAAATGTGGAAGTCGCCAAACGGCACGATTCGCAACATTTTAGATGGCGTTGTATTTCGCGAGCCGATTATTTGCAAGAACATTCCGAAATTGGTGCCGCACTGGAACAAGCCAATTGTTATAGGTCGTCACGCCCACGGTGATCAATACAAAGCGACCGACTTCAAAGTGCCCGGCGCAGGCACTGTGACGATGACGTATGTGCCGCAAGATGGCAGCAAGCCAGTCGAAATGAAAGTCGCCGACTTTAAGGGGTCGGGCGTTGTGATGGGCATGTACAACTTTGACGAATCGATTCGAAGTTTTGCTCGCGCATCTTTTAATTACGGCTTGCAACGCAACTATCCGGTGTTCTTGAGCACTAAAAATACGATTCTGAAGGCTTACGACGGTCGCTTTAAAGATATTTTTCAAGAGATTTTCGATACAGAGTTTAAGAGCGAGTTTGAAAAGCGCAAGTTGACATATGAACATCGATTGATCGACGACATGGTCGCCTGCATGATGCGTTGGGAAGGCGGGTATGTATGGGCCTGCAAAAACTATGACGGCGACGTGCAGTCAGACATTGTGGCTCAAGGTTTTGGTTCGCTGGGTTTGATGACTTCGGTTTTGACAACGCCAGACGGTCGAGTGCTTGAGTCTGAGGCGGCTCACGGCACGGTGACGCGTCACTATCGAGATCATCAAAAGGGTTTAGAGACTTCGACGAACTCGATTGCTTCTATTTTTGCGTGGACACGCGGATTGATTCATCGCGGCAAACTTGACAACACGCCCGCAGTTATCGAGTTCGCTGAGAAACTTGAAACAGTGTGTGTTGAGACGGTCGAAGGCGGAGAGATGACCAAAGACTTGGCAGTACTTGTGTCGAAGAACCAGCCTTGGTTGACAACGCAGCAGTTTTTGGCTGCAGTTGATCGGCGTTTGATCGAAAAGATGGCGAAATAGTTGATGCGTGCCGTTGTAATCACCAAACATGGTGACCCAGATGTGCTCATCATTAAAGAAGTAGAAAAGCCAACACCAAAAAACGACGAAATTTTGGTCAAGGTGCGAGCGACGTCATTGAATCGCGCTGACTTGATGCAACGACGAGGTTTGTATCCAGATCCGTTTCCGGGTGCATACGACATTCCTGGTCTCGAATTTTCAGGAACGGTTGAATCGTGTGGCGACGCGGTGAAAACCTGGAAGCCGGGCGACGAAGTAATGGGCATAGTCAGCGGTGGCGCATATGCCGAATATTTAGTCGTGCCAGAGATGCAGGCGATTGCCGTGCCGCAAAATATTGGTCTGGCGAATGCTGGGGCGATACC
>JBIKVV010000033.1:0-17128 GCA_044356655.1 Ilumatobacteraceae bacterium | reverse complement strand
TGCACAGCGACTATGAAGTTGCGCACATTCTTGAAGACAACGGATTCATGTTCATTCGCTATTTGCGAAAGATCTAGCTAGACAAAATTCGTTATTTGCGCAATTCTTTTTCGAGCAACGCAAGTTCGCGCTTGAAATCGGCTGCAGCATCGAAGTTCTTGTAAACGCTCGCAAATCGCATATAGGTGACTTCGTCGATGCTGCGCAACAAACTGAGCACGGCATGACCCACTTGATTGCTCGTCACATCATCGCCCGTAAGTCTCATGTCGTCTTCAACACGCTCGGCAATCTCGATTAAAACCGAGTCTTCGACTGGCCGACCTTTGGCTGCAGACTGCAAACCGCTTATGATCTTCGCACGATCGAATAATTCTTTGTCGCCGGTTCGCTTGATCACGTAAAGAGGCACTTCTTCAAGACGCTCGTAAGTAGTGAACCTATGGCCGCACTTCAAACAAGATCGCCGGCGGCGAATCGAACTGCCCTCTTCTGAGACACGCGAGTCAATAACTTTTGTATCTTCGCATTGACAACTAACGCATCTCATCAACACAAGATTACTCGCAACCATCAGCCCGATTTTGAAACCGTCTAAGCCTCGAACTGAGGGCGACAATTATGGAATGCGAACGAGTTGCCCTGTTGTTATTTGATCGCCATTCATAAGAACTAACTGGTCAACCACTTCGGTGATCTTGGTGTTTGGTGCGATGCGTTGCGCGATTGCCCACAGAGTGTCGCCCGATTCGGCAATCACGAATTTTGGTGTCGCCAGATTTTCGGCTGTTGGCCGATCGGCCGCGGCACTCGTGTCGAGCATTGCGAAGCTAACTGTGACCGCTAAGGCAGCCAAAGCCAGAGAAACCATCGCTCGACGGCGGCGGTAGACCGGCGCCATGTTTCGACGACTGACTGCTGCAACTGGGAAGTTATTGATTGCTATTGCCATGATGACGCCTCTTTCGTGATGCTTTTTAGGGGTATTTCCGCTTGCTTCCACCATAGCGAACGGGTGTTCGCAGTACAACCCTTTTTACGAACATTTGTTCTCCGAACAGGTGTTTGACTTTGGGGGCGAACGGGCGTACGCTTTAGATATGAGCCCAAACATTGACCCAACCCCAATAAATGCCGCCCAGGCCAAAAACAGCACTCTGACCGAGCGGCAGCGAGGCATCCTCGACTTCATCGTCTCTAACATGCGTGAACGGGGCTACCCACCATCGGTGCGCGAGATCGGCGAAGCCGTGGGTCTTAGTTCATCGGCCACCGTGCATAACCACTTGGCTGCACTTCAAAAACTCGGATACTTGCGCCGCGACCCGACAAAGCCTCGCGCCATCGAAGTGCGTTACGAGGCCTCAAGTGGCGTCGCCATGGAGCACCGCCCGACAAAGCATGTGCCGCTCGTCGGTGATGTTGCCGCGGGTGTCAATGTTTTGGCACAAGAAAATGTCGAAGAACTTGTGCCTCTTCCAATGGACTTCACAGGCGACGGCGAATTGTTTATGTTGCGCGTTCGTGGCGATTCGATGATTGATGCTGGCATTTTGAACGGTGACTTTGTTGTTTGCAATTCACAGTCGACTGCCAACAACGGCGACATCGTTATCGCTGGCATACCTGGCGACGAAGCAACGATCAAGACATTTTCGCGCAGCGGCAACCGCATTACATTGACGCCATCAAACTCGGCAATGAAGCCGATGGTGTTCGAGAGCGACGAAGTTGTTGTTTACGGCAAACTCGTCACAGTCTTGCGTCGCCTCTAAAAACTGATTTTACGGTTCGACGATCGCAAACCCGGTCGCAAAATTATCTAGGTTGCCGAATATCGTCAGCAATGCGCCAGCATCACCATCAATAGTGATCGTGCCGTTTTTTAGCTCATCGACAAAAGTTGTCGCCTGAGCGATTATCTCTAAAAATAGATCTCGCGAGATTCTTACCGTCGCTAAGGCAGACTCGCTGTGTCTACCCTGTGTTGCATAAAGCGTGCGGTTCGAGACACCGAGAATCCATTTTTCGTCTGCTGTGCCTGCCATGTCAGTGAATAGCCAGTTAATCGCTAGCGCTATGCCGCCAAGATTTTCTGAAATCGCACGTACTCCGAGCACATCAAAGACCTGCTCTATCGACATCGCCTTGATCAGACTGCGCGCACGCACGCGCGCCTGCGAACGTGGAGGCGGCCCGTTGCGCAATTCTTGTGCCCCCATCAAATATGCGTTGCGAAATGTCGCTGACTCAGATTGAAAGCCGAGTTGCTCGAGTGCATCGGCTTGCAGGTTTCGCGCACGTTGATTTGTCGGCTCGGCAAAAACCGCGTGATTTACCAGCTCAACTACCCAGCGATATTCGCCGGCGTCAAACGACTTTTGAGCGCTGTCAAGCAAAGCGTCGATGCCTCCGGCGAGTTCGAGGTATTTAGCACCCGCCCGAGTCGGTGAAAGCTTGTTTAAGTTGGCGGGATTGCCGTCATACCAACTTAAGTAACGCTGGTAAACAGCCTTGACGTTGTGCACAAGATCGCCATAAAAACCTCGGGTGTGCTCATGGGCTAGAAACTCATCTGGCAACACCAGTAGCTCGGCTATCTCTAATGCCGTCATGCCGTGATTGGCATGTCGCATCGTTTGATCGTGAATCCAACGATAAAGATCACGCTGCAAAGTTAAAAAATCGCGCACATCTTGACGACCCCAACGCGGCCAGTTATGCGAAGTGAACAGCACGTCAGTTTTATCGGCAAAAAGTTCAATGCTCTCGTTAATGTACTTCGACCAGTTCAATGCATTGCGCACAAGAGCACCACGAATCGGCACCAAATTGTGCATCGTGTGCGAACAGTTTTCTGCCATGCATAGCCATCCATAATCTGGAAAGAAAAAATTCATCTCGGCGGGTGCTTCAGTTTCAGGTGTTAGCTGAAACACAATTCGCACGCCATCTACGACGAGTTCTTCACCAGTAAATGTGATGTCGCGAGTTGGCGCTAACAACGATGGCGCAGCAGTTGGCACAGAATTGCCAAGCCCGCTATCGACATGACCTTGCGGCCCAGGCGGCAGCAGCGGACCAAACTGATATGTCGCGCGGCGACTCATCGCCACACCGGCAATCACATTTTCGGCGATTGCCTCGTGCAAGAAACCAACCGGCGCAATTATCTGACACCTGCCAGATTCGACATCGGACTTTGTCGTAACGCCAAGAACGCCACCAAAGTGATCAGCATGTGAATGCGTGTAAATCACAGCGCTGACAGGTAGTCGCTCAACATGTTGTGACAACAACTCAAGGCTGGCTTGCGCGGTGCTGTCTGCGGTTAAGGGATCAATTACAACCCAACCAGTAGCCCCCTTGATAAAAGTAATGTTCGAAATGTCGTAGCCACGCACTTGCCAGACATTCGGTGCAACTTCGAACAATCCGTGGTGTGCATTGAGCGTCGCGTGACGCCATAAATGGGGGTTAACAGTTTCTGGGCACTCTCGCCCATCACGCAAAAAATCGTACGAGGCAGTATCGATTACTTTGCGACCTTGCGTGTCTGTGATCATCGGCTCGGTTCGCGCAGCAATAAAACCGCGACGAACGCGCTCTAAATCTTGCGGATCAAAATGCCGATCTGTTGGCGCCGAATTCTTCGCTCGTGTTATCGACGACGCATTTTTAGATTCACGCTGATTCGTAATAAAAAGAGATTACCCCACCTCGGAAGAGTTACTCACACCGAGGTGGAGTCATTCAATTTACCAATTTGTTCGCAACCCTCGAGCGTCGTTAACTGTTTAGCGCTGCTTTTTGCTCGGGGCTAAGTGCGTTCACGAACGCTGGCTTAAGCGCTTTTCTTTGTACTGGCGTTAATGCTGCCAACTTTTCGTTGCTGAACCCGGCCGCTGTCGCTGGTTTAAGTTCGGCGACTTGCTTTGGTTTCATTGTCGCTATCGCCTCTGGCGGCAACGCACTAACTTGCTCGGCTTTCAATCCGGCTATCGCTGCAGCCGGCAACGCACCAACTTGTTGTGGCGTCATTGTTGCCATCAACGCAGCTGGCATCGCCCCAACTTGTGTTGGTTTCATCGCCCCGAACGCTGCTGCTGGCAGTGCACCAACTTGATCGGCGCTAAGCGAGGCAACCGCTGCTGGTGTCATCGCACTAACTTGTGCAGGTTTCATTGTCGCCATTGCTTCTGGTGGCAACGCACTAACTTGCTCGGCTTTCAACCCGGCCATCGCTGTGGCCGGCAACGCACCAACTTGTTGTGGCGTCATTGTTGCCATCAACGCAGCTGGCATCGCACCCACTTGAGCTGGTTTCATCGCTCCGAACGCTGCTGCGGGCATCGCGGCGACCTGTTCAGTGTTCAAAGAACCAAGTGCACCAGCTGGCATCGACGCCAGTTGTGTTGGCGTCAATGTCGCCAAAACATCCGGTGGTAACGCACCAACCTGATTTGGTTTCATACCAGTGAACGCCGCTGGGGGCATTGCTTTAAACTGTTCAGGGTTCAACGAAGAAAACACTTGCGGTGAAAGTTTCGCTGCGTCAGCCGAGCTGAAACCTGCGAACGCTGTCGCCGGCACCTTGTCAACATTCCATCCAGTCAATGCTGTAGCAAACGCAGCCGAATCACCAGTGTTCGCCGGTGCGGCATTCGCAGCCGGGTTCAAAGCCTGCTTGGGTAAAGCGTTTCGCTGCTCAAGGCTCATCGATGCAATCACCGCAGGTGACAACGCTTTAAATTGGCTCGGCGAAATAACTGCCAACGCACCAACAGGCATTGAATCCATCTGAGTCGGAGTGAACGCCGCCATTGCATTGGCCGGAATAACTCTGAACTGATTTTGTTGCATCCCAGAAATCGCATCTGGTGGCAAAGCAGCAAACTGTGCAGGTTTGAAACCAATCATCGCCTGCGGTGACAACGCAGCAAACTGACTTTCTTGCATCCCAGTGATCGCCGATGCTGGCAAAACTTTGAACTGATCCAATTTCATACCAGACATCGCATTCGCCGGCAACGCAGCAAACTGATTTGAATTAAACCCGGTCATCGCCGCAGGAGGCAAAACACTGAACTGATCTTTGTTAAACCCGCCCATCGCCGCAGGCGGCAATGCAGACATCTGATCAGCTTTGAACCCAGACATAATCGACGTCGGCATCGCAGCCATCTGATTTGCTTTAAACCCACCCATCGCAGTCAGAGGCAACACACTGAACTGATCTTTGTTAAACCCAGCCATCGCCGCAGGCGGCAACGAAGCAAACTGATTCGAATTAAACCCAGCCATAGCAGCAGGCGGCAAAACACTGAACTGATCTTTGTTAAACCCAGCCATTGCAGCAGGTGGCAACGCAGACATTTGGTCAGCCTTAAAACCAGTCATCGCGGTTGGCGGCAACTGACCCATCTGACTTGCGTTAAACCCACCCATCGCGGTTGACGGCAACTGTCCAATCTGACTCGCGTCAAATCCACTCATCGCCGCAGGCGGCAAAACACTGAACTGATCTTTGTTAAACCCAGCCATAGCTGAAGGCGATAACTGACGCATCTGACTCGCATTAAATCCAGCCATCGCCGCAGGTGGCAACGCAGACATCTGATCAGCTTTAAACCCACCCATCGCCGCAGGTGGCAACTGACCCATCTGACTCGCATTAAATCCAGCCATCGCAGCAGGCGGCAACGCAGACATCTGATCAGCTTTAAACCCACCCATCGCAGTCGGTGGCAAAGCCGCAAACTGATTCGAATTGAATCCAGCCATGGCATCCTTGGTAATTGCTCCCGCCTGATTCGGATTGAATGCTCTGAAGGTGTTCGGATTGACCGCAGCCATGTTTCTACCAGTCAACGAAGTGCTCACTGGCAAATCATCATCATTTCGTGGCGGCACTACAACAACGCACGCTGGCAATGGTGGCGGACCGCAAGTTGCTGGAGGGCCACCAATAACAGAACCTGGTGGCGGCACTACGACATTGCACGGCGGCGCTGGTGGCGGACCGCAAGCCACTGGCGCAGCAGGGACCGTAGTCGGCACTGGTGCAACTGCGCCTAAAACAGGCGTAGCCGAATCTGATGCGACCGACGCAGCTGAAGTGCCAACTGTGTTCGTAGCTGTGGCTCTAAATGTGTAAGCAGTTCCGTTTGTCAGACCTGCAACCACACAACTATTCGCCGGTACAGTGACGGTACAAGTTCGTGTCACACCACCAACTTGCGGCGTAGCACTCACCAAAAATGTGACTGGAATACCACCAGTGCCACCAAAAACTCTGACCGTGACTTGAGCGTCGCCAGCAACCGCAGTTGGTTTCAGTGGTGCACCTGGCGCAACAGTTGGAGCAACAGGTGTAACTGCATCTGATGCGACTGATGCAGCTGAAGTGCCAGTTGCGTTTGTAGCTGTCGCCGCGAAGGTGTAGGCAGTGCCGTTTGTTAAACCTGTAACGATGCAATTTGTCGCCGGCACAGTGACGGTGCAGGTTTTTGTTACACCGCTAACTTGCGGCGTAGCACTCACCAAAAATGTGACCGGAATACCACCAACACCAGCTTCAACTCTGACCGTGACTTGAGCGTCACCCGCAACCGCAGTTGGCTTCAGTGGTGCACCTGGCGCAATTGGAATAACCGGTGCAACTGGATCTGATGCAACCGACGCAGTTGATATGCCACTCTCATTTTTCGCAACTGCCGTAAACGTGTAGGCGGTGCCGTTTACGAGATTCCAAATCTCGCAGCTTCTCAGACCATTAAAAATAGGACTGCTTACTGGATAGATATCGCAATATTGGTCAATGTTGGGAAACGCTGGTGACCTCGGCGAGGCTGTCACTCGAATAATTTTTGGTGTGCCACCAACGCCGGCGGCGACTCCGACTGTGACTCGACCGCCGAGGGCAGTCACAGTCGGTGCTGCAACTGGTTTTTGCGGTACACCCGGCACGTCTGGGCAGTTTAAAGTTGTATGACAAGGTTTCTCACCAGCAGCCTTCGCGGTGTTCCATGTCGAAAGGTTCTGTCTAAACGCACCCGCGCCGAAGAACAGCCAATGCATGTCGGTGACATTGGCGGTGTTCCAAGCGGAGATATTTTGATTAAAACTGGTCGCCTCATAGAACATGCTGTTCATAGTTGTGACACTGCCGGTGTTCCAGGCTGAGATGTTCTGATTAAAACTGGTCGCTTTATTAAACACATGGTTCATGTTGGTGACCCTAGATGTGTCCCAAGTGGAGATATTTTGATTAAAACTGGTCGCACCAGTGAACATGCTGCTTATGGTTGTGACCCTGCCGGTGTTCCACCCGGAGATGTTCTGATTAAAACTGCGCGCGTAAGCGAACATACCACTCATATCGGTGACCTTAGATGTGTCCCAGGTAGAGATGTTTCCATTGAAAGCACTGGATGAACTCCAATTGGCTCCGAACGTTCCGTTCATCGTGGTGACATTAGATGTGTTCCATCCAGAAAGATCCTGATTAAAACTGGTTGCGTTATAAAACGTTGCCATGAAATCAGTGACTAAATTACTAATGTTTGATGGCACTGACCGTAGATTCGTCCAGCTGTGAAAAGAGTTATATAACGAGTTGTACCTAAAGTTTCCCCACCGTGTCACACCCGTGAACACCTCATTGTTTTTTCCTGCGCCCGAATAATTTGATTGCATACTTCTAAAGTTTCCGTCCGTAAGGGGCTTGTCGCTGATCGAAACTGTGTAGGCACCATGGGTGGCATACGTATGTTCTGCAAAGTTCCAACCCAAACTTGCGTTGGTGAATTCTTGAAGCGCTGACCCATCTCCCCAATCGACCACAATTGTTCCAGAAATATTTCCACCTTGGATAGGTAGAAAAACTTTTCGAGTCTCATTACCTAAATTTGTGTCGAGCGTGATAACCATCGGGCCTGTGTCAACCACCAAATTCTTGGCTCCAGCGATATTGTTGGCCCCCGTTGGCACAGTGGTTGAGGTCATCGCGTTGCCTGCAGTGTCGGCGACGGTACCAATCGTAAAACCAGAAACTGTGAGATCATCAGTCATATCATTAGCCTGAACCGTGTAAGTACCGGTCAAGGTCGTGCCAGCCGCCGCGGCAGTTAACAAAACTGTGCGATCAACTGCACCAGTTTCAAGCGTGACCGTAATTGTGTTGCCTGATTGAATTGCTTCGCTTGCGGTCGCGGTGATATTGATTTGCGAGTATCGGGCGTAATGAAAGTTTTGTGAAGTTGACGAAAAACTGGTTATCGTCGGCGCCGTCGTATCTGCTGCCGCAAAAGCCGGAATAATCGGCGAAACAACAAACAGCGACGACAGCAACAACACGACGGCTGCGAATCGACCCCGCCGCGTTTTACTGTTTCGACTGGCTAAGTCGAGACTTGGTATGCGCCCATCAGCATTAAACACACCGAAGGATACCCTAAATCTTGATAGGTATCCCTAACGGTTAGAACAGGTCAAACACCGTCGGGCGGAAAGTTCACACCACGGGCAATCGGAAAATATTTGTGGTGAAACTGCCCAGTTATCTCAAAAATTGCTGTACCAGTTTGGCCATCTGAGGTTTTAACCTGCATCTCGCTTAAACCACCACCGAGAACGTTGTCTGCACGATTTGCTATTTGGCTATAGCGTTGCGCCCAACGCCCCGTGGCTTCGACTGAAATTTTGCGACCCCCCTGCAACGTGAACACCACCGTGCCGGCGAGTCCGACAACATCATCGCCAAACTTCTCGTATGAAACTGATTGACCCGCGGCATCAAGCCAGTGCAGGTCATGTTGAAAATCAATCACCGGTGTTGGCTCACTGCCGTCGCTAGGCGCAAAGCAACCGTCGGTATAAACGCGCGCACCGTTCGGGTACTCCCAATGCCAAACACTGAGCATGCCTTCTTCGAGTTGAATCGGCATCCACATCCACAACGGACATCTCGCGTGCGCGCGAACACCCCACGAATGGTCACGCTGACCCCACCAATTTTCTATTTGACTTGTCTTGCCGTGGTGCGTATAAGACCCGTTATAGGTGCCGCTTTGAAACATATGTGACTGATCCCAAATGATTTCGTATTTTGCTTTCATCGTGCCGCGACGCAATTGGTATGGCGCGGTGCGCGCAGTGAACGTGATGTCAAAACTCACCGGAGTTTGGTCGCTTGGTGCGGCCACCAATCGAATCTTTTTTAGCGGCTCGACAACATCAATCGTGATCGGCCCGACACGAAAGTCGTCTTGATCGCCGTCGACCTTGCGAACGTGTCTTGCCATGATTGGCGAGTCACCCACTCGCCCAAGTTGCAGCGAGTCCATTTCTTGGCGGGATGGAAAGTGTGCGAGCGTCAAGATCACAACATCGCCAGGCTTATCGCGCTCATGCATGATGAAAAACAAACTCTCTCGCCAATCTTGGTGAAAGTGCAACACATTCGGAAACGGCTCAGGTATCTGATGAGCGAATCTTTCGTCTAGCGCAGTGAACTTAGCCATGGTTGGTTTTTGATCCTTTAGACGAAGAGTTTTTCGGTTTCGAGGTCAAGCATTTGCTGACCGTGACGGTTGGCCATCACGGCGAACATCGCGTCTCCACGATCAGTTTGTTTTACGAGCATCGATGCGACGATAGCCATGATGTAGCCAGATGTGCCAAGCAGACGATATTGAGCCCAAATTTCGTTATTCGAAACAGAAATCTTTTGGGCGATCAAACGCTCGCAATAACTCTTGACCAACATTTGTTCATAGTCGCGTCGCCCTTCGACCGTGAAACTCGCGCCGATGAAATAGCCCAGGTCGCTTGCGCCCGGCATCACCCCGACCGTCTGCCAGTCGACCACCTTGACACCGATTTGATTGCCCATTGAAGTGAACAATAAATTGTCTAACCGAAAGTCGCGGTGCGCAACCGTAAGCACGTTCGGAAACGCTGCATAATATTTATCTATTTTCGACACGAGTCTTTGGCCAAGACTAATGATTTCGCTATCAACTTTTTCGGCGAAGCGCTCGGCAAAACCCGAGAACACCGAGCGCAATAACTGACCAGTTCCTGTTGCGACATTCGATGAGTGCTTCGGCAACCAAACTATTTGCTCGAGTTTTTCAGAGCCCCACATTGGTGCATGCAGATTAACTAACTGGGTTATCGCTGCGTCTGCTTGTTCGACCGTGGCACCAGTGATCTGATCGCCCTGGTTTGCATCTTTGATGTCTTCAAGCACGAGCACAAAGTCATCTGACGGCGCGTCATACCAAACGTGAAAACATTTTGGTGTGTCAACTTTTAAGCTATTGCGAAGAGATGAGTAAAAACTCGTCTCAAGTTCATAGCAGCGAGTTGTGCGAGAAGCGCTGCGACTATTTTCGTTTTGTGACGGCACCTTGACGACGACACTTTCAATTTTTTCGCCAGATTCTTGCGAAAATTTCACGCGATAACTTTCGGCCATCTGACCGGTGCCGATCGGCATAATCGATTCGACCCGAAGTTTAGAAACACCTGAGATCGGTGCGAGGGCTTTAGATAGATACTCGCCGCTTATCCCTTTGTGTGAAGAGATATCGCTCATCGGTAAAACCTTAGGATAAAGCGATGATTTCTTTCAAAGTTGTCGCGCTGGCTGAGCACCCACACCACTGGCAGACTGCTGCCGAGTGGTCGTTTGCTGCGTGGCACCATGAGTTTCCGAGTGACACGGTGCAGACGTATTTAGATCAATATGCACTCGCCCAAAGCAAGCCAGAGCAACTTCTAGAAGTATTCGCCGCCGTAACTGACAAAGACCAATTGCTCGGCGTGTCGACACTTGTTCACGATGATGAATTGCCAGATGCGCCTGAACCAGGCCCGTGGTTGGCGGCAGTATTTGTCACGCCTGATGCACGCAAACTCGGCGTCGGATCTGCTCTAGTTCAACATGTAGTTAATCGAGCTCGCGAACTGGACTACCCGAAAATATATCTGTATACAGAACACCAAGAAAACTGGTACGCGTCAACAGGCTGGGTAAAAATTCGTGACATAATTTTTTTGGGCTTGCACCACACAGTGATGCACCTTGATCTAGTTATTTAGTTTTTTGCTTCGCGGTTTACTTAGTCGCCGTTGGCGAATGCCCACCGGGCTTCAATCGTTACAGAAACTTCTTGAGTGCCGAGATCAACGACAGTCTTAGATGACTCGCCCAGCGCTAGATCAGCGCGCAGCCACGGCTGTGGTGTCGCGCCCGAAGTTGCAAACTCGCGCACAGAGATGACGCTGCCCAGATCTACACCAAGCAGGTCGGCGTAGTCTTCTGCTTTTTTCTTCGCAAGTTTGATTGCATTTTCGCGGGCTTGCTCGGCCGCATCTTTTGAGTCGATCAAAATTGGCGCGAGCATGTCGATCGATAAGTCTGTGCCAACACTCGCAACAACTGCATCAACTACTTCGCCGGCATTAGTTGTGTCTCGCAAAGTAACCGCGAAAGACTGTGTCGCACGAAAGCCCACTAAATTTTGCACACCATCTTGAGAATATGAATACTCAGGGTAAATATTGATGCTCTGCGTGGCAATTTCATCTTTATCGACTTTCGCGTTATCGAGTGCTTCTCGGGCTTGTATTGCCAACTCATTTGCACGCTTTAGTGCACCACTTGATGACACATCAATTGCGAAAACCGAAAAATTGAATTGCACAGCATCTGGCACGACTTTCACCAAGCCAGTGGCCTCGACAGTGACACCAGTTTCGATTGGCTGGGTGACATCCCAAGTGTTTTCTTCACCAACACTAAAACCGCAACTTGCAAGCAACGAAAACGAACCGACTAATGCGATCGCTAATCTAAAAATTGGCATCACCCAATTTTACTTTTTAGCAAGACGCTGAGCGACGAGTGCAATCTTCGCATCTGGCGCAACTACAGCAACACGAACATTATTTGCGCCACCGGCACCATAAAAATCACCAGGACTAACGAGCGCACCACCTTCTTTGGCTAATTGTTCGGCAAATGCCCAGCCATCTTTGGCGTCAAACCAGAGATAAAAGCCACCCTTTGGTAAATCGATTTTGAACCCCGACCATTTTGACAACACTGTCGCGAGAGTCTCAAGACGACGCAAATAAACATCGCGTTGCACAGTTACGTGTGCATCGTCATTTAGCGCAACAACTGCGGCAGCCTGGGTCGGCCCGGGCACAAGCATGCCAACATGTTTGCGAACTTCTTTCAGATAGTTAACGATGTCGTTATCGCCTGCATAAAAACCAACACGCACACCTGCCAAATTTGAGCGCTTTGAAAGCGAATGCAGCGCGATGACACCGTCGACGCCGTGTTGCAAAATTGACTCGGGCTGGCGCGACCAAGTGAACTCGACATAACACTCATCACTGAAAACAGGCACGTTGTTTTTGCGACCCCATTGGGCAATAGATTTCAGGTCGTCGAGATCACCGGTCGGGTTGTTCGGTGAATTCGACCAAATCATTAGCGCACGACTGATGTCGCTGGCAGAAATTTTGGCAACATCAAGACCACCCGTTGGTGTCATAGGCACGGCAACTGGTCGACAACCCGCCAAGATTGCACCCATTTCGTAAGTCGGATAAGAAACAGCCGGAAACAACACTGTGTCGCGATCTGGGCTTCTTAGTTTCATGTATTGCGGAGTTGTGGCGACAAATTCTTTGCTGCCAATACATGCTGCAATCTGAGATGTCGGTATAGAAACTTCAAACTTGTGTTGCATCCATGACTGCGCAGCATTGCGCAACGCTTCTGTGCCGATGCTCGGTGGGTAACCCCGTTCGCTGTTCGAAGCTGAAAGAGCTGCAACCACCGCTGGTGATGGTGCATCACACGGTGTGCCAATCGAAAGATCGACCAAACCCCCGTCGAATTTTTCGGCAAATGATTTGAACTTGTCGAGCCTGTCGTAGGGATACGGCGGTGGAACAAAACCTTGGGTCATTTGATGACCACGAATTCACTCAAACGCCCAGCACTGGCATCAGCGAGTCGCGCACGAACACGCATGCCGTTGTCTTCGTTTGCTGTTGACACAACTTCACCCTCTCGATGCACGGTGGCGACAATGTCGCCTCGGTCATACGGTATTAACAATTCAATCACGGTAGTCAAAGCCCGCATTCGATCGCCGATCGCAAGAAGCAAGTCGTTTAACCCGTCACCAGTCATTGCCGAAAACGACACCGAACCTTGGTGCTCATAAACAAGTCGCTTGGCCTCATCGGGATCAAGATCTGACTTGTTAATAACTAACAATTCAGGCACCTTGTCGGCGCCGATTTCTGCGAGCACTTCGCGCACTGCGGCGATTTGTCCGTTTGGGTCGACAGCAGAAGCATCGACAACATGCACCAGCAAGTCGCTGTTAACCGCGACTTCAAGAGTGCTTTTGAATGCCTCGATCAAACCGTGTGGCAGGCGACGCACGAAACCCACCGTGTCTGAAAGTAAGACTGGTTCACCACCCGGTAGTGCGAGTCGCCGAGTTGTCGGGTCGAGTGTGGCAAACAGTCGATTTTCGACCAGCACGCCGGCACTTGTTAAGCGATTAAGTAGCGAAGACTTGCCCGCGTTTGTGTAACCAACGATCGCCACCGAACCAAGGCCGCTTCGTTCGCGACCCTTGCGCTGCTCTTGACGCGTTTTCTGCAAATTGTCAAGCTCGCGATCAAGACGACTGATTCGTTCACCAATTCGGCGACGATCAACCTCGAGTTTTGTTTCGCCAGGGCCTCGCGTGCCGATGCCACCAGCCTGCTGTGATAACCCCGCTTTGGCGCCACGACGAATGCGTGGCAAACGATAACGCAGCAACGCCAACTCAACTTGGGCTTTACCTTCGAGCGTGTGTGCGTTCTGCGCGAAGATATCTAAAATCACTGCCGTTCGATCTAGCGCCGTACGGCCCAAGAGTTTTTCTAGATTGAATTGCTGTCCGGGTGACAATTCATTGTCGAACACAACCGTGTCAGAGTCGAGAGCCAAGCAAAGTTCTTTGAGTTCTTCGGCCTTGCCCTTGCCGATGTAATAAGTGCTGTCTGGTGCGTCTCGGCGCTGCGTGATGCGCGCGACTTCATCGGCGCCCGCTGTATCAATCAGTTGTGCGAGTTCATCGAGAGACTCTTGAGTTTCATCGTCGGTGCGATCTGGCAAAGTGACGGCCACCAAAATGATTCGCTCGCGAATGCCACGCGAGATGAGTGTTGATCCGAGCGCCTCTTGATAAGGCGTGTTCACAGTTGCTTCACAGTACTAACTCAAGATTGTGGCGCGAAGCAAAATTTGCAGGCCCGATCAAAGTGACGTGACCAGGTTGCGGATGATTTAGTCGAACGCTCGCATCGCCCCCTGGTTGATGAACAAGCACATCTCGAACTGAAGCTGGCACCAGACCCCAGGTGCTTGCAGCCCACGCACTCGCACACGCGCCTGTGCCACATGCTTGAGTGATACCAGCACCGCGTTCGTGCACACGCATCGTTATCGCGTGATTTTCAGGACCTGGCTCAATTATCTCGAGATTCACTTGCGGTATTTTTTGGCCGATCTCTAATAGATCGACAACACTCACATCTTCAACCCCGACAACAGTGTGCGGGTTTCCTACCGATAGATGCATCACAGGGCGATTCGGATCGCTGCCAATATTTGACCAATTTTTCGGCTCATCGATTATTTCGATTTGACCCATATCTACACTCGCCCGAACTTCATCATGCGTCACAGGTTCGACGTCAACGACTCGAACACCGGCATCGGTCACAACTGTGTAACTGACAGCCGAGGTATGACCGTCTGCATCGAAAGCCGCCTGGGCCAAACAGCGAATGCCGTTGCCACTCATTTCGGCGCGCGAGCCATCTTGATTAAGTAACTGCATTTCCAATTTGAAATCAGCAACTCGAGTCAGCAACAACAAGCCATCGGCGCCGACACCACGCTGGCGGTCGCACCAAAGTTTTGCGACGCCCGACCAATCAATTTTAACGGGATCAATTTGTTGCGGGTGCAACTGACCTAAGTCGAGCACCAAGAAATCGTTTCCGAGGCCATGATGCTTGGTGACGACGACTTGCATGATGATTTCTGTCTAGCGTAAGTGCTTGGCAACTATCGGGACAATTTCAGAAACTGGGTCTTCGCTGATCGACACCCATTTGATGCGCGGGTCTCGCCTGAACCATCGCTCTTGTCTGACCGCAAACTGCCGCGTATGAGTGATCGTGTCGGCGATCGCCTGATCGAGACTTATCTTGCCTTCGAGATGAAGTAACAATTCTTTATACCCAAGAGCCTGAGCGGCTGTGCGCGACAAACCTTGTTTCGAATTGCGAAGGGCAGCAACTTCGTCGACCAAACCATCATCAATCATCGTGTGCACCCGGTCGGCAACGCGCTGCGCGAGACGTTCGCGACTCCAACGCAGCCCAATTTGAGCAATTCCGTTTTCAGGATAAGCACTTGTGCCCGGACCAAAACTACTGAAGGCTCGGCCACTGCCAATACAAACCTCAAGTGCTCGAATAATGCGGCGTCGATTCGATCGCTCTATTTTTTCGACGGCTACTGGGTCGAGTTCTGCGAGTCGTGCAAAAAGTTTTGCTGTATCGGGTTCTTCGTCGAGCGTTGCCCGAATATCCAAAAATTCACCAGGCAAAACCAACTCGTCAATCACTGCCGTGAGATAAAGGCCTGTGCCGGCGACCAATAATGCACGACCGCTAAGTTTGTCGATCTTTTCGAGCGACTCGGTTGCACTCTTTTTGAACTCGGCAACTGTAAAGCGTTCATGGCTGTCAACTAGATCGATGCAGTGATGTGGCACCAATGCTTGGTCTTGTTTAGTCGGCTTGGCTGTGCCGATGTTCATGTCGCGGTAAACCTGCATCGCATCGACTGCAACGATGTGCACGGGACTGCTAACAGTTGTTTCTGCCTGAGCTACCGCCATCGCAACAGATGACTTGCCGCTTGCGGTCGGCCCGACAATGACGACAGGTTTGCGAACAGGTTTATTCATGATCTGGCGACTTGAATCAAAACTTAACTTGCACTCGACACAGCAAGACGCAATTTGTGTTTTGGTGCATCGCCGACTTCGAGCAATCGGCCCGAAAGATGAAATCGTGCCGCGTCTGTCACTTCAACTTTTGCATACGTGCCTACACGCAATGGCTGCGGCGAACTGAAGTGTAAAATTTTGTTTTGTCGAGTACGGCCAGTCGTAAGTTCGGGGTTCTTCTTGCTCATACCTTCGACGACAACTTCTTCGATTCGACCGATGCGCTCGCGATGTTTAATGACTGCCGAGTGATCAAGCACAACTTTTAAGCGTTCGTATCTTTCGACTGCTACGGCTGGGTCAATGAACTTGTCTATCATTTGTGCCGCTTGAGTACCGGGGCGAGGCGAAAAAATAAATGAAAACGCCGAATCAAAACACGCAGCGGCGCAAACCTCAACGGTTTGAAAAAAATCTTCTTCAGTTTCACCAGGAAACCCCACAATGACATCAGTGGTCACTGCGAGATCGTCGATCATCTCTCGCGCTTGGGTGAGACGCGTTAAATAGCGCTCAGCTGTGTAACCACGATGCATCAAACCCAACACGCTGTCAGAGCCTGACTGCAACGGGTAGTGCAGATGTTCGACAACTGTCGGGGTCTCGGCCATTGCCAGCAAAGTATCTTCGCGCATGTCTTTTGGGTGCGGGCTCACGAACCGTACTCGCGAGATGCCTGGCACTGCACCAACTTTGCGCAGCAACTCTGCGAATTGCGGCTTTGGCTTCACTGTTATATCGCCCGCCGCTCTGGCGTTTAAAGACAGATCGCGACCATAACTATTGACATTTTGACCGATCAAAGAAATTTGAGTTACGCCGCTACGGACCAATGTTTCAACCTCGGCCAAAATTTCGGCACCGGGACGAGAAATTTCTTTGCCGCGAACGGCCGGCACGATGCAATAAGCACAAGTGTTGTCGCAGCCGATTTGAATTGTCACCCACGCGTTGTAAGAAACTTCGCGGCGCATCGGTAACGCACTCGGAAACATCGTGTGGTCATCGAGCAC
>JBIKVV010000005.1:0-66258 GCA_044356655.1 Ilumatobacteraceae bacterium | reverse complement strand
GCCAGCCGTTATTCGTGACTGCGCGCGAACAACCAACAACGCCGTTGAGCAGAGACGCAAGTTCTTCGAGTGGTGCGAACGCTTCAGCCGAACCAACACCACGACCGCCACTGACCACGACAGGCGAAGTTGCAAGAGTGACGCCAGCGACTCGTTCGACACGATCTTGTACAAAACTTTGTGCAACACTTTCGTCGAGTTGTACTTCAATTGTTGAAATTGTTGCGGGCGAAGTTGCAAGTTCTTCTTGTGGTTCAACGACATGATTAGCAAGAGTCACGAGCTTTATTGACGCATCGAGTTGTGCCTCTTCAAGTAGCGAACCGCCCCAGCGAGTTCGAACCACTTTTAAAGGTTGTGAGCCGTTGAAGTCTTTATCGAACTCTGAGCAGTTCATCGCAGCTGGCAGGTCAAGACGAGCAGCTGCTTGGGCGAGTATCTCGTGACCCCGCTCGGTGCCCGTGCCAATGACAAGACTTGGTGAAATTTGGCGCACAACCTGAGCGACTGATTCGCCCCAGGCTTCAGGACCAAAATCTGTGAGCATCGCGTTATGAGCCTGGTGTACGGTCGTCGCACCAAAATTTGCAACAGTTTCGCTGAGACGATCTGCATTGGCGCCAATTGTGAGAGCTTCAAACTTTGTGTTCATTTGCTTGGCAAGATTACGAGCTGCCGTCAGCACGCCAAGAGAAGCACTGGTCATTGTGCCGCGATCATGTTCGACTACAGCAAGAACTGTCATTTGAAAACGCCTAACTCTTCGAGAAGATCAACGACTGCAGGCGCAGCTTCTGGGCCGTTGCCGAGAATTATGGTGTTGCTGGCGCGCTCGGGCGGTCGACGAAGCGTGATCAGTTTTAATCCGCCTGCGTCGCCCGATGCTTCGGTTCGATCGACTGCAACTTTTTTCGATGCGAGCCGACCTTTCATGGTCGGATAACGCGGCAAATTGATGCCTTCTTTAATGCCGACACATGCAGGCATTTTCAACTTGTAGATCTCGACACCGGCATCACTTTCGCGACGAACGACAGCAACACCGTTATCAATCTCTAGGCCCTTGGCGCCGTTGACAATTGGTCGTGTGAGCTTTAGCGCCGCTCTAACACCAACTTGATAACCACATGAGTCTGCAGATTCGTTGCCGAACAAAACCAAATCGTATTTTCCGTTTACTGCTTCAAGGTCGCCAACTACTTTGGCGATCGCCTGAGCAGTTTTTTGCGGATCCCAATCTGTTGTATCGATTGGTACGAGAACTGCTTTAGTTGCGCCAACGCTGACAGCGGTTCGCAATTGCTCTTCGGCCTCGGCTGGCCCGAGAGTAAGCACAGTGACATCACCGCCATGTTTTTCGATCAACTGAACTGCTTGTTCGACCGCGCATTCTTCATGCGGACTGACGGTGAAGCCCAAAAATGCAGTATCAACTTGTTGACCATCGCTAGTGATGTTGATACGTGCGCCAGGGGCTGGCACGCGTTTGACGCATACGAGAATATTCATCTCTGATTGGTTTCGACTAGCTCTTCATGCGTGCATCGGTGGGGTCAAACAGTGGTTGACTGCCGACGCGTGCAACGCGCACTGGGAAGAGTTCGTTCATGTACATAACTCGAAGTTCGTTGCCTTCGACTGCATGTTCTGGGGTCAAGTAGGCCAGCATCAAGTATTTGCCCAGTGATGGCGCGGCACCCGCGGTTGTAACGCGCGAGACACGACCCTTGGTATCGACAATTCGCTCACCAGACTTAGTCAAGATCGGCTCGTTGCCACCAGTTGGGTAGCGCTTGATACCAGCCTTGCTCGTATTGTCGATCATTTCGAGAGTGCACATAATCGCGCACGGTTTTTCTTCGCGTGCTTTCATGTATGCAGCCTTGCCAATGAAATCAGCCGACTTTACTTTCGGTCGATTGAGGCCAGCCTCGACTGGGTTGTATTCGCTCTCGAGTTCGGCGCCCATCAATCGGTAGCCCTTTTCGATTCGACCAGTTACGGCATAAACACCCATGCCGACTGGGATGATTTCGAACTCTTCACCGGCTTTGGCGATTGAGTCCCACAGACGAAGACCGTGCTCCATTTTTGTGTAGACCTCCCAGCCGTTTTCTCCGACATACGAGATTCTGAACATCGTTGCCGGCACGCCATCGATCAGCACCTCTCGAACTGAACCGTACGGAAAGTTCTTTTGCGATACGTCAAATGGCACAAGTTTGCCCTCGGCGTTGATATTTTGTGTCGCCTTAGCCATTGTCTTTTCGGCATTCGGACCCCAAACACCAATTGTGCAAAGTGCGCTTGACATATCGGTGAACGTCACCGAGCCGTCTTGTGGCATGAACTTTGAGAACCAATATTTGTCGCGACCGCCATCGAACGCGCCGGTAATAACTCGGAAGTGTTGGTCGGCAAGACGCATAATTGTTAGGTCGCCTCGAAACCCGCCACCTTGGGTGAGTAGTGGTGTGTAAACCGAACGACCAACAGGTACGTCAACATTGTTGACACACACATATTGCAAGAAATTGACCACACCTGGTCCGGTGAAATCGAATTCGTTGAACGCTGTGAGGTCGACCATGCCGACCGACTCGCGCATTTGAAGATGCTCGGCGTTTGTAATCGGTGACCACCATCGAGCGTCCCACTCGTGTGGTCGCGACTCGCAGGCGCCTTTGAATTTGCTGACTAATTTTTCGTTTGAGGCGAACCACTGTGGTCGCTCCCAGCCGCGGGCATCAAAGAATGTTGCGCCGGCTGCTTCTTCGCGTGGGTAGAACGGGCTACGACGCATATTTCGTTGCGTCGCCCATTGCTCTCGTGGGTGAACAATGCCGTAGGTCTTGTTGAAATGCTCATCGCACCGCGCATAAATATGGTGCTCAGTTTTTTCGTGAGGGTAGAAGCGCGAAATATCTGATGAGTGTGGGTCGCACAGATGCGGATATCCGTATGTCATCCATTCGGCAATAAGTTGTGCGATGCCCGGACCTTCTTTGATCCAAACTGCAGCAGCCGACCAAAGGTTTTTTACTTCGACTGTCTCGCCAAGAACTGGCATCGCGTCTGGTGTCAATGAAAGCAAACCGTTGATCGCATATTTGATCTCAGCGTCACCGAGCATCTCCATAAGTTCAATTGCTTGCTCCATTTGCGGGTCGAAGTCGTCTTGCGTAAGTGGCAACTCGGTAGGTGAGAGTGCCGAGGCTTCGTTTGACGGAATATCGTCAGGGTGCATAAAAATTGCGCGGTGTGCGTAACTGCCAACTTCCATAGAGCCAGCAGTCTGACGCTCGTAACAAAAAGTATCCATGTCGCGAATGATTGGGTAAGCAACTTCGGCGTTTGACTTTTGCAAAATATCAATTGGGCCGACGTCTGCCATCTGGTGAACTGCAGGTGTCAGCGGAATATTTGCGCCCGCCATTTTTGCGATTCGTGGACTCCAGACGCCGCATGCAACAACTACGTATTCTGCTTCAATGCGACCTTTGTTGGTGACGACTGCTTTAATTGTGCCGTTTTCAACTTCGAGATCTAGCACTTCTGTATTTGCGAACACACTCAAATTGCCGGCTTTGACGGCGCTCTCACGCATGAGAGTACCCGTTTGTAGCGAGTCGACAACTGAAACGCTCGGCGTGTAGTAGCCGCCCAAAATGATTTCTTCGTTGATGAACGGCACAAGTTCTTTCACTTCTGCAGGTGACAATAGTTTTGCATCGATGCCCCAAGACTTTGCCGATGTCATGCGACGATTAAACTCTTCGAGTCGTTCTGGATTGCGGGCAACTTCAATGCCACCGCAGGTGTTGTTCATGCCGAGTTCGATGTATTGCTGCTGTGACGCAAGTGTTAGCAGCGCCATCTCTTTGTTGTGATCAGTTGGAAAAATAAAATTTGAGGCGTGACCAGTAGAGCCACCAGGGTTCGGCAACGGGCCCTTGTCGATTTGCACCATGTTTGTCCAGCCGAGTTTTGAAAGATGGCCAGCCAAACAGTTGCCGACAATGCCGGCGCCGATGATTACGCACTTTGCTGACTTTGGAAATTCGCTCATTTTGCCCCCACTAATTTTCGTATCTATCTACTTGGTGATATATCATCACGATATCACTCGGATAGGATTCAATCCAAATGGCTAAAGAGTCTTTGAGCGAGCAGGCATATCGGCTTATTCGGGACATGATCGTTCGCCTTGAGTTAACCCCGGGGGCAGTCGTTCGTGAAGACGATCTTCAAGAGCGATTAGAGATTGGTCGTACCCCAATTCGAGAGGCTTTGCAGCGTCTAGCCCGCGATCAGTTCTTAGTTGTGATTCCGCGCCGAGGAATGATCGTTTCGAATATTGATATCGCAGAATTATCGACGCTTTACGAAACTCGAGCGATTCTTGAACCTTATGTTGCGCGCTTGGCATGCGAACGCGGAAGCGTAGATCATTGGAAGCAGATGCGCAAAGTTTTAGATAAGGCGAAGAAACAAGCGTCTACGGCACAAGATCAAATTCAATTTGATGCACAATGTCATGAGATCGTTTGGGTAGCGGCAGGAAATCGCTTTCTTACCGACACTCTCGACGTTTTGTATGCGCAGAGTGATCGTTTATGGCATATGTATTTGTCAGATGTTGCCGACATGGGTCATGCGCTTGACGAACACGATGAGATTCTTGCGGCGCTCGAATCTGGTGATAGCGAACTGGTTTACAAACTCTCGGCGGCACATGTGCGAAGTTTTGATGCTCAAGTTCGCGAAGCTGTGCGTAAACGACTTGAACTGAGTGGCTCTTAGTTTTTATTGAGTGCTGAGGCTGGCGCGAAATTCGCCCTCGCGCATTTTTTCTTGAATCTCTTTCGGGGGCTCATCTAGTTTCTCGAGCGTGACACCAATGATTCGAGCGGTGCACTCGTAATTATGTGGATAAGGGCCGACCGGTGAACCTGTGTCAACACCGATATCGAATGTTTCGCCACTCATCGAAAAAACGAGTGGCACAGTTTTTTCGATACGACCGGTTGCGGCCTGAGAATTGTCGACCAATAGCGAAACAGTGCCACCTGCTCCAAAGCCGCCGTCGTAAGAAAACAGAACCTCGATTACATGTTTGCCAACATTCAGCGACTCTGCACTGCTAAATGAAAAATGTTCGTGGCCGAACCAGTTGTAATGAAACACCGCCCGCGCTTTGTCGTCAAGATAGAGCGACCAACCCGCCATGTTGCCGCCTTGACAGGCGATAACGCCGTGATTTGATTTGCTGGTGATTTCAACTTCGGCACTAATGCGATACGAACAATTTTTTAGGTTGAGCACCGAACTCTCTGGCATTCGGGTATGGGCAGTCGAGTATTTGATTTTTTTGAAGCCATCAAGCGAATGAGGCACAGCGAAATCGCCGTTACGCGGTGAGCCTGGGTCGCGAAGTGGGTAAATGCCGTATTCAAATGCTTGTTTATCAAACAGCGCCTGCAGTTCTTTGAGTTTTTCTGGGTGAGCGCCAGCGAGATCTACTGCCTGTGAAAAGTCTTTTTCGATGTTGTAGAGCTCCCAACGCTCTTGCGGACCGTCGAATTCAAAGCCCTGTAGTCGTATCCAAGGAAGACGACCATGAAAACAAGAGGCGATCCAGCCGTCGTTATAAATGGCTCGGTTGCCCAAGATTTCGAAGTATTGCGAAGTATGAGTGCTGGCTGCGCTCGCATTATCGAACGAATATTTCATTGAAGTGCCATGTATTGGCATTTGTTCAATGCCGTTGACAAAATCTGGCGGAGCAATGCCTGCGACTTCGTAAATTGTGGGCGCGATATCAATAACGTGGTGAAACTGCGAACGCAATTCGTTAATTGCAGTGATTTGCTTCGGCCACGAAATTGCGATTGCGTTGCGGGTGCCGCCGAAGTGCGATGCAACTTGTTTCATCCATTGAAATGGTGAGTCGAGAGCCCACGCCCAACCAACATTGAAATGGTTTTCGCATTTCGCCGTGCCGAAATCGTCAATGTGCTCGAGTAGCCATTCTGGATCTTCAGGTACGCCGTTTTGAAACGAAGGTGCACTCCACGCGCCATGAATAGTGCCTTCTGCAGATGCGCCATTGTCACCGGTGATGTAAATGACCAAAGTGTTTTCAGCAATTTCGAGTTCATCTAACGTGTCGATCACACGCTTGATTTGCGCATCTGTGTGATCGAGAAAGCCAGCGAATACTTCCATAAGTCTGCGCGCGATCGGCCGATAGCGCTCTGGGTATTCATCCCATGAAGGAACTTGCTCGGGTCGAGTTGTCAGTGCTGTGTCAGGTGGAATCACGCCAAGTTTTATTTGTCGCTGGTAGATCTCTTCGCGAAGTTCGTCCCAACCACCATCGAATTTGCCTTTGTATTTTTCAATCCATTCAGGCGGCACATGATGTGGCGCGTGAACGGCTGGTGTCGAGAAATAGCAAAAGAAAGGTTTATTCGGTGAAGACGCCTTTTGACGGTGCATCCATTTGATTGCTTGGTCAGCCAGATCTTCAGTCAGGTGATAATCGGCATTGTCGAGATGTGGTGAGATCGGTGTCGTTTGATCGTAAACAGGTGGCTCGTATTGCGAAGACTCTGCGCCCATGATTCCGTAGAAGTGATCAAAGCCGAGACCAGTTGGCCATCGATCAAATGGCCCAGAAGGGCTTTGCTCCCATGAGGGTGTCAAGTGCCATTTGCCGAAACAGGCTGTGCTGTAGCCAGACATGCGCAGAACTTGAGCAACTGTTGCCGACTCAGGCGGAATCGCACTGTCATAACCAGGAAACGAATTGGCAATTTCAGTGATGCCGCCCATATGCACTGTGTGATGATTGCGGCCAGTCAACAAAGCGGCTCTAGTAGGTGAGCAAAGCGCAGTCGTATGAAATTGGTTGTAGATCAAACCGCGTTTCGCAACTTTGTCGAGACCTGGTGTTGCGACCGGTCCACCGAAGTTGCCAAATGAACCGAAACCGACATCGTCGAGCATTATCAGCAAGATGTTGGGTGCGTCGTGCGGTGCTTGCGGATTTGTCAGTTTTCTTGGGGATGACTGCGGGATGGTCTTAGAGATTTTGCCTTCAAACTTTGGGGTTGAACGCGGGAGATTTTTCACGATTGTAAATTTGGGACATCAAAAACTTGAAGAGCGTGCTGCAACATATGTACGTCGCCTTTGACGGTCAGTTTCTTATCGCTTAGCGCAACTGAAAGTGGAAGATCGCCAGCCAAAATGTCTGCCCACGCTTCAATGTCGCATTCAACATTGATTTCAGCGTTGTTGCCATCGGTTGGCACAGCGATGCAGTTTCTGATGTGCACACCAGTTTGCTGACGATCGGCGAACTTGAAGCAAATATGTGTGTCGATCTCAAATGCACGTTCGGGTACGAGGAGCACTCGCAAAATGCTGACTGCATTCTCGCTTTGTGAAGTCACAATTTGCTTACGTGACAGGCGGTGCTGATTAAATCTGGCTAAGTCAAATGTGCCGTCAAGATGTCGAGCTCGAGCGAGACACCAGTTTCGAATGTTGGCAGCAGTCGTACGTTGGGCAATCAGGCGAAGTGTCTTGGCGAGTAAAAGCCTGTCAGTCTCGCTTGCCTCTGTGCTGTTGACGAGCCATGAACTTAATTCGCACGCCCAGCGCAGATCGTTATCTCGTATCGCGTCATTCGCTTTTTGTCGCACAACCTCGCGACCGCCAAAACCTGCGATCATTCGGTTTGAATGTTCGACCTTTGGCAATGGAAACAAGTTTGCTGGGTCGCCGTCAAACCACCCAAGCAGACCAGCTCGAATTTGTCGAACATGATGTTCTGCGACACCATAATGCTCAGATGTCAGGTTGTCTTCGTCAAAAAAGTCGGGAAGGCGAATCTCATGACCCAGTTCGGTGCTTGTGTAGCCACGATTTGTCAGGCGAACTGTTTGATCCCATAAAAATTGAATTGAGTCGCGATATCTGGTGACTCGCCGCAAAATCTCAGCATTGCCACTTATCGGCATGCCGTGTGCGCCAACGATGTGTGTTGGTTTAAGCGAAAGTAGATGATCGATGCCTGTGAGCATGATGCGGGGGTCGCGGTATTCTTCACCGCGAATCGCAAAGATATTGAATAGTACGGGCCAAACAAGATTGTTGACCGCACAACCGAGTGACTTAAACCAGTATGTAACTGAATCATCGGCGTCTGAAGGCGCTGGCGTTACTTCAATTTCGAGGCCGGCAACTTTGATCGTGCACGGCTTGTCGAAAGTATGTGCAGGCTTGATGAAGCCATTTGTTTGTGTCTTGTGCTCGGGGTTGCGATAAAAGCGACCAAGCCCAACATTGACGTTGCCGTCCGGGCCATCTTGGGGCAGTGTTATTGCGAATTGCTCGACAAGCCCGCGGCTATAACTTGGGGCAATTTCGGTTGCCGTTCGAACACGGTTGTAGGCGATCTTGCTATGGCCGTAAATTTCTATTTTTGTTTCAGGCGACTCGTCGAGAACTGCCTGAGTGCCCGCAACATAATGAAAATGTGTATAGAGAACTGCGACAATCGGTTTTTTTGTGTGCAGACGTAGTTCAGATATTGCGGCCCGCATTTCTTCGTTCGACTCGCCAGTGTCGATTGCGATAATGCCCTCTGGTGCGTCGACAAAAGTTTGATTCGATAAACCGTTACCTACAAGACACCAAACGTGCTCGCTGACTTTGTAAAAATTTCGAGCAAGTCTCTTTGAGTGATCTACTAAATCACGATGGGCAACATGGCCAGTTTCTGAAATTACGGTGTTGTCGGCGTTTGGCTCGAAACTTCGGGCTCGCTTGTTTTTTGTCACGACGAACTGTATTCGCCAAGAACTTGTGCGGGGTCAGTCGAAACTGTGTCTGGCCAATTCGAATACCAAATGTCAGCAGCAGAAGTGCCAACATGCAAAGGCGGTCGATCGAACCCGTCAATCGGGTCAAGCAACGGCTCGACGACGACATCAAACCGTGGTTTCGAAAAAAATGGAAACGACTGTCGAGGTTTGCCAGACTTGTTAAACACACGGTGGGGAGTCGAAATGAGGCGACCTCCACTCCAAAGTTCGAGCATGTCGCCGACGTTAAGAACTAACCCGTAGTCGGGACATTCGGCACTAATCCATTCGTCAGCACGATTACGCACCTCGAGGCCGCCGATTGGATCGTGGGCTAGAAGTGTCAATAAGTTGAAATCTTTGTGCGGGTGTATACCCCAAGTATCGCTCTGAGGAGGCATCGGCGGATAATTGAGAAGTGTCATATTAGTTAATGGTTTTGTCATGCTCGCCAAGATGATTTTCGAATCGACATGTAACTGCGAGCACAGGGCGATGATTAAGCGTTCGCTTACATCAGTCAGTGCTTGCCAATATCTCATGACCGGAGTCTTGATGTCGGCGGCAATTCGAGGCCACTTATTCGGGCCGTAAAGCGCACTTGCCTGGCAGATTGGGTCATGCGGGTCAGTTTCGAAGTGCAGTTTCCAGGCCTCGTATTGGTCGGCTTTGCCTTTGCCCGAGTTCGGTGTGAAGTATCCGAGCGGCACAAAGCCTCGGTAGTTTCCTTTGATGACCATGTCTTGCATCAAAATCTCGCGAGACGTTTCGAAAACATTTGCGACCGCTTGTCGCATGTCAGAAATGATCTTTTCATCAACGCCGTGATTGACGATAATTGCAAAGCCGATTTCGCTTAGTGCCGAGTAAAGTTTGCCAGCCGCGTCGTCGTAATTTTGATTTGAGATGCTATTCAGCGATGAGATGTCGACAATCTCGAGACGCTTGTTGAGCGAATTCATCTAATCGGGTTTAGTGTTTTGAACGTGCTGAAAGCCAAAGCGACCTTTGATACACAGGTTGCCGTGTGTCACCGAGTGATCGCTTGGTGAGGTGACTTTGACAATTGTGTTGTCTTGAACGTGAAGTGTCAACGAGCAACCGACACCGCAATAAGGACAAATAGTGTCGGTTTGAGTCTGTTCTTCTTCGTGCCAAGTGCCGGCTTCGCGCATTTCATATTCTGAAGTAAACATCAATGCACCAGTTGGGCAAACTTGAATGCAGTTGCCACAGTAAACGCAAGCTGAATCTGTTAAGTCGACTGCGAATTCGGTAGAAATTCTTGCATCAAATCCACGACCTGCCGTTGTAATCGCAAAAGTATTTTGCCATTGCTCGCCGCAGGCATCAACGCATTGATAACACAAGATGCATTTCGAATAGTCACGAACATAAAGTGCGTTGTCAATTTTGACGGGTTGGTGAACTGTTTCGGCGGTTTGGCCATCGGGTGAATGATGATGGCCCGTTACTGCTTCGTCGCGCTTGCTGTGGTGATATGACGGAGTGCCGAACCGAGAGGGTTTTGCGTCGTAGTTTTCGTTCCATTTTGAAACATTTTTTGTCAGCGATAAGTCAACGGATGAACCAAGAAGTTCTAGAACTAATTTTCGACTATGACTCGTGCGGTCGGTATCAGTTTTGACGACCATGCCGGCTTCAACTTTGCGAGAGCAACTTGGTACGAGCGTGCGTGAGCCTTCAAGTTCGACCATGCAGACTCGGCAAGCATTTTTTGGCGTAATTGTGTCACCAAAACAGAGAGTCGGAATTTCTTTACCGGATGCACGGCAAGCGTCGAGAAGAGTTGAGCCTTCGGGCGCTGTAACTTTCTTGCCATCAATCGTGAGTTCGACACTCTTGCGAACTTGAAGACCAGTGGTGACCTGAGTGTTCATGCTGAAAACACCTTAAGTCGCGTGAGTGCAGAGTCGATGGCATTGTGGGCTGTCTGGCCAAGACCGCAAATGCTGGCGTCACGCATAACCTGGCCAAGATCACGCAATAGCTGAAGGTCAAGTGCGGCGCTATCTGTGCCGTTTGACTTGACCAATCTGGCGAGTGCTTCTTGCTGACGTACAGTGCCAACTCGGCATGGCACGCACTGGCCGCAAGATTCGTCACGAAAGAAAGCGGCGATTCTTTGCAATTGGTCGAACATGTCAACGGTCTGATCTAGAACCATTACGACACCAGAGCCCAAAGTTGTGCCTGCGGCTCGGGCGGCCTCAAGAGTCAGTTCAAGATCTAGATCTTCTGGGCCTACAAAACCGCCAGCGGCGCCACCAAGCAGTACGGCCTGCATAGTCGAGCCTGATTTGAGTCCGCCCGCGAGGTTTATCAGCTCGCGCAATGTGACACCGAAGGTGACTTCGTAAACGCCAGGCTTGTTGACAGCACCAGAGATGCAGAAAAGTTTTTTGCCCTTAGAACCGGTTGAACCCCACGATGCATATTTCTCGCCAGTGTTATTGATGATCGGCAACACGTTGAAAAGGGTTTCAACATTATTGACCACTGTTGGCTTGCCAAATAGACCAACTTCGACAGGAAACGGAGGCTTGTTGCGAGGTTCGCCGCGGAAGCCCTCGATCGAATTGAAAATTGCAGTTTCTTCGCCGCAGATGTAGGCGCCCGCACCTCTGAAAATTGTGATGTCGAAATTAAAGCCCGAGTCGAGAATGTTGTCGCCGAGATATTTTTTGTTTCGCGCGAGTTCGATCGCATTAGTCAAATTTTTGAGTGCGCGTGGATATTCGCCCCGCAAGTAGATGTAGCCATGTTGAGAGCCCGTTGCGAAGGCAGCAATCGTCATCGCCTCGACCAAAGCGAAAGGATCACCCTCAAGCAAAACTCTGTCTTTGAAAGTGCCTGGTTCAGATTCGTCAGCATTACAAATTAGATATCGAGTTTTGACTGGTTGCGATGCAACGGCAGCCCATTTTCTGCCAGTTGGAAACGCCGCGCCACCCCGACCTACAAGACCAGACGCCGTTACTTCGGCGATTACCTGTTCGGCACCAATTGCGAAAGCTTTTCGCAAGGCCGAATAGCCGTTGCTCGAGATGTAGTCGTCGATGCTGAGTGGGTTGGTATTGCCGATTCGTGAAAGAAGCACCAGTGACTTATCTGGAGTTTGCGGTGCCGCTTGCGAAATTTCTTGTTCGGTGGGTGCCGACTTTCCGGCGACGAGTTCTGCAATTTGAGATTTCGTCGCAGGTGCAAGAACTTCTTGGCGAACAGTCACGCCAGTTTCAATGACGAGAACTGATGGCGCTCGCTCGCAAGTGCCGAGGCAAGGCGAAGCAATCGCACCTTCGGGGAGCGTTTCTTCGGTGCAACCTGATGCGGCTCGACATGCCAAATCGACGCAAACATGAACCTGTCGCGCGGGTCTCTCGTTGGTGTCGAACAGGGCATAAAAAGTTGCAACGCCATAAATTTCGGCGGGGGCAATGTCGAGGCGCTGGGAAATATAGTTAATTGCACCGCGGCTGATAAAGCCAACACGATCGTTGACGGTGTGCAGGGTCGGCAGTAGCAAGTGTCTTAACTGTCGCAGGCTTTCGCCGCCGGTAGAAACTCGCAGACCCATTTCGTCGCGTTGGGCGCCATGCGAAGTCTCAGTTGGGGCGCCGAGTAACGAGTCGACTGCCGCTCGTTCTTCTGTGTTGGCCGAACCTGATGCGATTTTGAGATCCATTGCTTCATTGACTTTACGACTTAAATCACCTGGATGGCGACTTGTCTATTATTAGATACGTATATATGAGCGCGAACCTATGAGCACGACTTTTGTTTCGGCAGCTGATTTTGTAGATCTCGATCGATATCCGATAGACCGCGACTGTGAAGAACGACGCGCTTTGCTCACAAGCGCACAGGCTCTGATTCAAGCCGATGGCTGCGCGGTTCTAAAGGGCTTCATTCGCTCTACAAAGATCAACGAACTGGTGGCCGAGTGCGACAGAGTAGAGAAATTTGGTCATCGAAACTTCACGCGGACCAACCCGTACTTTCTATCCGACCGCGAAGATCTGCCAAACTCACATCCGCTCCGCAGGTTTTATGACCGGTCTAACGCGTTCGTTCCGGCCGACAACCTTGGCACTGACAGTATCTTGCGTGCGATTTTTGATTGGCCGTCATTTTCGCCGTTCATAAAAGAAGTTCTACAAGAAGACAAGTTTTATCCGTATGCCGACCCATTGGCTGATGTAGTCGTGAACCTCGCTGAAGAGGGCGGCGGATTTCCGTGGCATTTTGACACGAATAACTTCACTGTCACTCTGGCGATTCAGAATGCAGAGTCTGGCGGAGAGTTCGAATATAGCCCGATGGTTCGCTCGTTGACCGAAGAGAACTATGAAAAAGTTGAACGAGTACTAGATGGCGAAAAGACGATGATTAAAACTGTGATTCTTGAGCCGGGCGATTTGCAAATCTTCAAGGGCAGATATTCGTTGCATCGGGTTGCGCCACTTCGAGGCAAGCGAAAGCGATATGTCGCAATTTTCAGTTATGTCTCTGAACCCGGAATGGTGAGCAGTCCGCAACGCGCAAAAGAACTTTATGGCAGAGTTTTGCCGATACATCTTGAGCGTGCAGGCTTGCGTGCAGATGCGCTGATTGATTGATCGCGTCTAAATTGTGAAGGCGATAGTCACGACTGGCAATGGCGGCTACGACAAACTTGTTTACAAAGATGTACCGACGCCGACTGCTGGCCCTGCAGAAGTTTTAATTCAAGTTTTGGCAGCGGGTGTCAACAACACAGAGATCAATACACGAGTTGGCTGGTATTCAGATTCAATAACGGTGTCGACCAACTCGGTGGCTGATGATGGCGAACTGGCAGAGATTCAAAAAGCCGATGGCGGGTGGGACCTCGCGACACCGTTTCCGTTTATTCAGGGCACCGATTGTTGCGGCAAAGTAGTTCAAGTCGCCGAAGACTTGAACAAGCAACTTTTGGGCAAGCGAGTTTTGGTTCGACCATGTATGCGACCTGACGGTTTTGGTTCGATGCACAACATCTGGATGGGCTCTGATTTTGACGGCGCCTTTGCTCAATTTGTGAAAGTGCCGGCGAGCGAGGTTTTTGTTCTTGACTCGAACTGGAGCGATGTCGAATTGGGTTCGATTCCGTGCAGTTATGGTTCTGCCGAAAATATGTTGCTGCGCGCGAATGTTTCGCCGAACGACCATGTTTTGATTGCTGGTGCCTCAGGTGGTGTTGGCTCTGCGGCTGTGCAATTGGCGAAACTTCGTGGTGCAAGAGTTACAGCAATAGTTGGTGCTGCCAAAGCCGCGCATGCAATTGAAATTGGTACAGACCAAATTGTTGAGCGGGGCACAGATTATGTTGCGGCTCTCGGTGCAGAGTCTGTCGACGTTGTCGTCGACAATGTCGGAGGCCAAGACTTCAACTCGATGCTGAAATTGTTGCGTCGTGGTGGACGTTATGTTTCGTCTGGCGCAATTGGCGGCCCGATTGTCGATATCGATCTGCGAACGTTTTACTTGAAAGATTTAACTTTGATCGGCTGCACAGCTTGGGATGAGCCAGTTTTCAGCAATCTTGTTTCTTACATCGAGAAAAACAAAATCAAGCCGCTCGTGGCAAAAACTTTCGCCTTACGTGATATCGCCAAGGCGCAGAGCGAATTTCTTGAAAAGAAACATTTCGGCAAGTTTGTACTAGTGCCGGAGCACTAGCCACTCATAGTGCCAGAGCACTGGAGATAACTATTCGCCAGCGACAGGCACTCGTTCTCTTATACGTTCGATTTTGACGGCTGCCGCTTTGAATTCGGCGGTGCCCGACTTTGGATCAGTCGCATCAATCGTTATCAAGTTTGTATTTACTTGGTCAGGAAAGTGCATTGTCATAAATACGAGACCAGGTCGGAGACTCTTGTCAATTCGCACCGGCACTTCGAGCGATCCGCGCAGAGAACTAACACGAACAACTTCGGTGTCGCGAAGCGAGAGTTTCGCTGCGTCTTCAGGCGAGACATCGATTGTTTCGCCGAAACGCAGTGGGCTATCGAAACCGCGAGTTTGAACGCCGGTGTTATACGAATCAAGTCGACGACCAGTTGTTAGACGCAATGGAAACTCAGGCGACGTGGCTTCAACTGGTGGTTCGTCGATGACAACGCTAAATGGCGCTAGACGGCCGCGTTTCGCTGGGTCTTTATCCCAAAGTCGACCATGCAAGAAACTTGGTTCGAGTTTGTCTTCGCTGTAGCACGGCCACTGAATGCCGCCGAGTTCGGCCAAACGTTTGTAAGACATGCCGGCGTGCATTGGTGAGAGGCTTCGCAGTTCATCCCAAATTTCTTCACTCGATGAGTATTTCCAGTCGTGGCCCAATTCGCGCGCGAGATCAAGAATGATTTGAACGTCGTCGTGTGCGTTGCCAGGAGAATTAATCGCCTTTCGAACGCGCTGGACTCGTCGCTCTGAGTTTGTTACCGTGCCATCGCTTTCGCACCAAGATGCTGAGCCGGGCAAAACTACATCGGCAAGTTCGGCAGTTTTGGTCATGAAGATATCTTGCACGACCAAGAAGTCGAGATTTTCGAGCAAATGTGTGGCATGTGCACCATCGGCTTCTGACTGAGCGGGATTTTCGCCGATAACGAAAACTGCTCGCAATTCTTTGCGTTCCATTGCTTCAAACATTTGTGTGAGGTTCCAGCCATTTTTTGGCGGGATAGTGCAGTTCCATTTTTTGTTGAATTTTTCGCGAGCGACATCATCTTCAACGTCTTGGAAGCCGGGCAACTTGTTCGGCAAAGCGCCCATGTCGCCGCCACCTTGAACATTGTTCTGACCACGTAACGGACTAAGCCCTGCGCCGGTTCGGCCAACATGACCGCACAAAAGCGAAAGATTGATCAGACCTAGAACATTGTCGACACCGTTGTGATGTTCGGTGATGCCAAGTGTCCAACACAATTGTGCGCTTCCTGCGCGGGCGTAGGCGTGCGCAAGTTCGCGAATTGCATCGGCAGGAACGCCAGTGACTTTGCTGCCTACTTCAAGTGTCCAGGGTTCGACAGACTTTGCGTAAGTCTCGAAATTAGTTGTGCTGCCTTCGATGAATTCTTTATTTGCTAAACCGGCATGAATAATTTCGCGCGCAATGGTGTTTGATAGTGCAATATCAGTGCCAACATTTAAACCGAGCCACATGTCAGCAAATTCGGCTGATGCGGTTCGTCTCGGATCGACGACGAAAAGTTTGGCACCATTACGTACACCTTGAAGAACGTGATGGAAATAAATCGGGTGTGCCTCGCGAGCGTTTGAGCCCCAAAGAACGACGAGATCTGTAGTTTCAACTTCGGCGTACGAACTTGTTCCTCCGCCTGCTCCGAAAACGGTGGCCAGACCGACCACCGAAGGTGCGTGTCAAGTTCTATTACATGAGTCGATGTTGTTCGTGCCGATGACTGCACGAGCGAACTTTTGAGCGATGAAGTTCATTTCGTTCGTTGATTTCGAGCAAGAGAAAAAACCGACAGCCGACGGCGAGAATGCATCCCGCGTTGTGGCGAGACCTTTTGCTGCTCGCGAAATAGCTTCTTGCCAGGTGGCTACACGCAACTCGCCGTTCTCTCGAACCATTGGTTCGGTGATTCGCATATAAGGGTCAAACTTGTGCTTTGCCATGAGATTTAACTGTAGCGACTCGCGATAGTTTGCGCCCGTTTAAAGAGAGGTCTGTAGAGTAAAGGGTCGCATAAATTTTGTTAAGAGTTAATCAAAAGGGGAGTAATGGGTTTTCCATCGGATCTTGAAATCGCACGCAAAGCAACGGCAAAGCCGCTAACTGAGATTGCCGCCCAAATGGGTATCGGCAGCGAGTTTCTCGAACCGTATGGCAAAAGTCTCGCCAAAATAAGTCTTGATGCAATCGATTCTTTGAAATCTCGGCCGAAGGCAAAATATGTCGTTGTAACTGCGATCACTCCAACACCCCTTGGCGAGGGCAAGACAACAACAACTGTTGGTTTGGGTCAAGCGATGAAGCACATCGGCAAAAAAGCGACGATTAGTTTGCGTCAACCAAGCATGGGTCCAACATTCGGAATTAAAGGTGGTGCAGCGGGTGGTGGCTACAGCCAGGTAATCCCTATGGAGTTGTTGAATTTGCACTTGACCGGCGACTTTCATGCTGTGACTGCAGCTCACAACTTGTTGTCAGCAATGGTTGATAATCATTTGCACCAGGGCAACGAACTTGATCTTGACGTCAACAACATCACATGGCGTCGCGTGATGGATGTTAACGATCGATCTCTGCGCAACATGATTATTGGTCTTGGCACCAAAGAAGACGGTGTTGTGCGTCAAACTGGCTTCGACATCACGGCTGCTTCAGAAGTGATGGCGATTTTGGCGCTGGCAAAGTCGAAAGAAGATATGCGTGAGCGGTTTGCGCGAATAGTTGTGGGCTACAACTCGCAGGGCAAACCTGTAACTGCCGAGCAACTGAGCGCTGCTGGTTCGATGGCCGTAATCATGGCAGATGCAATTAAGCCGAACTTACTGCAGACAATCGAGAACACGCCGGTCATCGTTCACTCGGGGCCATTTGGCAATATTGCTCACGGAAACTCGTCAATTGTTGGTGACTTGATCGGTATTCACTCTGGTGACTATTTGATAACCGAAGCAGGCTTCGGCGCAGACATGGGTGCCGAAAAGTTCTTCAATATTAAGTGTCGTGCATCAGGTCTTGTGCCAGATGCGGCGGTGCTCGTTGCCACAGTGCGCGCTTTGAAAGCGCACTCGGGTAAATACAAAATTGTTGCAGGCAAAGCTTTGCCAGAAGATCTGCTCAAAGAAAACCCAGACGATGTCATTGCGGGTGCAGCAAACCTGGTCAAGCAAATTGAAAACGTGAAAGCCCACGGCGTTTCGCCAGTTGTGGCAATCAACAGCTTTCCGACTGACCATAAGTCTGAGCATGAGGCAATTCGAAAAATTGCTGAGGGTGCCGGCGCGCGTGTTGCAATTTGTACGCACTTCGCCGACGGTGGCGCAGGGGCAAAAGATCTCGCCAATGCGGTGGTAGAGGCCTGCAATGACAAGAATTCATTTCACTTCTTGTATTCGGACGACGCATCGCTTAAAGAGAAAATTGAAAAAATTGCGACAACAATTTATGGCGCAGCAAAAGTTGAGTACACAAGTCTTGCAACCAAGCAGATTAAGAACTACACAGATAACGGTTTTGCAAAATTGCCAATTTGTGTTGCCAAGACCCACTTGTCGATATCAGGCGATGCTTCTTTGCGGGGTGCTCCAACGGGCCACACATTGAACGTGCGCGAAGTGCGGGCTTCAATTGGTGCCGGCTTTGTTTATCCAATTTGTGGTGACATGCGAACGATGCCGGGTCTTGGCACAAAGCCTGCCGCAGCAATTATTGACTTCGACGCGAATGGTGAAATTGTCGGCTTGTCATGATTTCAGAGGTTAAACGCACGCCAGGCGGGGCGATTCTGCTTGACGGCATCAAGTTGCGAGATGAAACGGTTGCCAAAATCAAGTCGACAATTGTCGCAGCCGGAAGCCCCAAGATATGTTTGGCAACTGTTTTGGTTGGTGATGATGCGCCGAGTCATATATATGTAAGCAACAAGCACAAAAAAGCCCAAGAAGCGGGCATGGTTTCGCGCGGCGTGAATTTGCCAGCCACAGCGACCCAGGCTCAAGTTGAGCAGGCGGTTGCAGAACTAGTTGCCGACAAAAGTGTGCACGGAATATTGGTTCAACTACCGCTGCCAAAACACATTGACGCCGAGGCCGTGCTTAGTTTGCTGCCGGTCGAAAAAGATGTTGATGGCTTGACAGAGCGATCACTTGGGCGTTTGGTGCGCGGGGTTAAAGGCCATGTGCCATGCACGCCGCTCGGAGTTATGCGCTTGTTGCAAAGTTACAAAATCGAAACCAAAGGTAAGCGTGCAGTCGTGATTGGCCGCTCGGCATTGGTTGGTCTGCCACAAATGCTGTTGCTCGTCGGTCGGTCGGCAGATGCAACAGTGACCGTTGCTCACAAGTCGACTTCAGACATGATCGAAGTTTGTCGCGAGTCTGACATCATTATCGCAGCTGCGGGTGCAGCACGCATGGTGACTGCTGCACACGTTAAGCCTGGTGCAACAGTTATTGATGTTGGAGTAACACGCATTGACAACAAGATTGTTGGCGACGTCGACTTTGAAGCCGTTCAGGCGGTAGCTGGCGCAATCACGCCGATGCCAGGTGGTACCGGGCCAATGACGATCGCTTGTCTACTTGAAAACACTCTTGAGGCTGCACGGATGATGGGTGTGATTTGAAAAAACTTCGAGACACCTACGACTACATAATTGTTGGTGGTGGTTCGGCCGGTTCAGCGCTGGCAAATAGATTGAGCGCAGACTCGACGAAGAATGTTTTAGTTCTTGAAGCTGGGCGGCCAGATTATTGGTGGGATGTATTCATTCACATGCCTGCAGCGTTGACGTTTCCGATTGGAAGTCGTTTTTATGACTGGCTTTATGTCTCAGAGCCAGAGCCTCACATGAACAATCGGCGTGTCACTCAGGGTCGAGGCAAGGTGTTGGGTGGGTCGTCAAGTATCAACGGAATGATTTTTCAGCGCGGCAACCCGCTCGACTATCAACGCTGGGCGAGTGACCCAGGTATGGCGACTTGGGATTACGCGCATTGTTTGCCGTACTTCAAACGACTAGAAAATTGTTTGGCGGCGCCGAGTGACGATCAGTTTCGTGGCCATGATGGGCCTCTTGTGCAAGAGCGAGGTCCGATTAAGAATCCATTGTTTGGTGCATTTTTTAAAGCCGTTCAGCAGGCAGGTCATGAGCTGACCACTGATGTCAATGGATACAAACAAGAAGGTTTTGCGGCATTCGATCGCAATTTGCGTCGTGGGCGCAGACTAAGTGCGGCTCGGGCCTATTTGCATCCGGTGATGCACAGAAAAAATCTAAAAGTGCAATGCAGGGCGCTTGTAACCAAATTAGTAGTCGAAGAAAAAAAAGTTGTTGGTGTTAATTTTGAATTGCCATTTGGTCGTAAGCGAACGGCGATGGCTAAAGAAGTGATTTTGTGTGGTGGTGCATTTAACTCGCCGCAGTTGCTGCAAGTTTCTGGCATCGGTGACAGTGAGCATCTCAAAAAGGTTGGTGTTGAGCCAGTGCATCATTTGCCGGGTGTCGGGGCGAACTTACAAGACCATCTTGAGGTTTATGTTCAACATTCTTGTACGCAGCCGGTTTCGCTAAACCCAATGTTGAAGATGCACTATCGACCGTTTATCGGCCTGCAGTGGTTGTTTCGTCGCGGAGCGGGGTCTTCGAATCACTTTGAAGGTGGCGGTTTCATTCGGGGTAACGACTCGTTTAAGTACCCGAACCTGATGTTTCACTTTTTGCCGATCGCGGTTCGCTACGACGGCACAGCACCTGCGGGTGGACATGGTTATCAAGTGCATATTGGTCCGATGTATTCAAACTCGCGAGGCAGCGTGAGAATTAAGTCGCCCGATGTTCATGTCAAGCCAGAACTGCGGCTTAACTATTTGTCAACGCCCGAAGATCGTCAAGAGTGGGTCGAAGCGATCGCCGCCGCTCGCAAAATTTTGGCTCAGGCTGCGTTTAAAGACTTTGATGGTGGCGAGATCTCACCCGGGCCCGAGTGTCAAACCGATTCACAAGTTCTCGAATGGGTTCGTCGGGATGGCGAAACCGCTTATCACCCTTCGTGCACATGCAAAATGGGCGTTGATGAGATGGCTGTGGTTGACCCATTGACAATGAAGGTGCACGGAATTGAAGGTTTGCGAGTGGCCGATGCGTCGGTAATGCCATATGTGACTAACGGCAATATTTACGCACCGACGATGATGATTGCCGAAAAAGCGGCCGACATAATTCTTGGTCTCGAGCCGCTTAAACCCGAGAGTGTTCAATACTTCAGTCACGCAAACTGATAGCGTTTGAACCGTTGTGCTGGAGAACCAGTTGACGATAATTTTCTACTAGTAATGGAGAAAAAGTGAGCAACGAAGAATTTCAAGATATTGATCTTGCCCAATTACCAGACGACGACCTGGTCGCTCAGATGCACGACGACCTTTACGACGGTCTCGGGCCTGAAATCATTGAAGGTACGACAATCTTGCTCGACCGCGGTTGGTCAGCAACCAAGGTTTTAGAAGCTGCACTCGTCGAAGGCATGCGAATCGTTGGTATCGACTTTCGTGACGGCATTTTGTTTGTGCCAGAAGTTTTGCTCTCGGCCAATGCGATGAAAGGTGGCATGGCGATATTGCGTCCGCTGCTTGCAGAAACTGGCGCCCAGTCAGTTGGCAAAGTCGTAATTGGCACCGTCAAAGGCGACATTCATGACATCGGTAAGAACCTTGTCGCCATGATGATGGAAGGTGCTGGCTTCGAAGTCATCGATCTTGGCATCAATACAGATGCGAACAAATACATCGCTGCTCTTGAAGAGCACAAGCCAGACATTCTCGGTATGTCGGCGCTTTTGACTACGACGATGCCTTATATGAAAGTCGTGATTGACACGATGAAAGAAAAAGGCATTCGCGATAAGTACATCATTTTGGTTGGTGGCGCTCCGCTCAACGAAGAGTTCAGTGTCGCTGTTGGCGCAGATGCGTATTGTCGCGACGCGGCAGTCGCTTCAGAAACAGCAAAACAACTTGTCGGTGCGCGTCGTTTGCGCAACGCAGAACCTCCTGGCCCGTCAGTCGCCTGAGAATTAGTTAGCGATGTCGCCTGACTCGCGACCGTTGATAATTGCGTGTGGCGCGCTCGTTAGCGAACTGCGTGCCGTGCTCGTCGCATCTGGCATTGATGAATCGGTCGAGGTTAAGTATTTGCCGGCGAATCTTCACAACCGACCTGAGAACATCTCGCCGCAGGTTGAAGAATTGTTGGCGCAGAACCAAGATCGACGAGTTTTTGTCGCGTATGCCGATTGCGGCACCGGTGGGCATTTAGATCTGGTACTGGAGAAGTATCCAAACGTTCAAAGACTGCCTGGTGCTCACTGTTATGAGTTTTTCGCAGGAAGCTCTGAGTTCATGGCTGCTCATGATGAAGAGCCAGGCACTTTTTACTTGACTGATTTCTTGGCAAAGCATTTTGAGGCGCTCGTCTGGCAAGGTCTAGGACTCGACAAACACCCTGAGTTGCGCGATGCATATTTTGGCAACTATCGCCGCGTGGTGCTTTTCTCACAAGCGAACAATCCTGAAATAGTTGTGGCTGGCGAGACTGCTGCTCAAAAGCTTGGTTTAGAATTTGAACACCGACATGTCGGTCTTGAGAACTTTACAAAGTCGGTACCAGTTTCGTTTTTGAGATCAACTGTTAGGTAATAGTCGCAAGTAATATTCGAGGGAGAAAAGTAAGTGCCACGCGGAAGCAACGAAGTGATCGTAATTATGTGGCGTGATATTCCTGCGCAGGTAAACGCACAGATGGGTCGTGAACGAAAACAAGTTCAACTCACCGAAAAATTTCAAAGAGCAATTGATCGAGCCAAGCGCAAAGCACACATCTACACCGCTGAAGAAGATATTGCCCAGTGGCGACGAGTGAGTTTGCCGCTAGTCGGTGACATGACAGAGGCCGCGCAACGAGAGGCTGATCGGCTTGATAATGACTATTCTCGAGAGCGCCTTGGCAAACTTGCTTTTGCTGGCGGGTTTGAAGCCGATGTCAAGGACGATGAGTTCACTAATCAGCAGTTGTTAGATCTTGAAGAATTAGAAGAAAACGAATAACCCGAGTAACCCGAATCGTCAATATAAAAAGGAACAAGCCAAATGACCGACACAATTATTTCATCAGCGACCAAAGAAGTGATTATCGGTTTCGGTCGTCCATTTGTGATGATCGGTGAGCGAATCAACCCGACTGGTCGCAAAATGTTGGCCGCCGAAATGAAAGAAGGAAACTTCAGTCGCGTCGAGGCAGATGCATTGGCTCAAGTTGCGGCTGGTGCGCACATGCTTGACGTCAATGCCGGCATTCCGCTCGCTGACGAGCCTGCGTTGTTAGCACGCGCAATTAAGTTGGTGCAGTCAATAACCGATGTGCCATTGTCGATTGACTCGTCAATCATTGAAGCGCTCGAAGCCGGCCTGGCTGTTTATCAAGGCAAACCTTTGGTTAACTCGGTGACGGGCGAAGACGCAAACCTCGAGCGCGTGCTTCCGCTTGTTGCAAAGTACGGCGCAGCGGTTGTGGCCATTTCGAACGACGAGACCGGTATCAGCATGGACCCGGATGAACGCTTTGCTGTGGCCAAGAAGATCGTACAGCGTGCAGCCGACCACGGAATTCCGGCAAGCGATGTCGTAGTTGATCCGCTTGTAATGCCGATTGGTGCGATGGGCGATGCGGGTCGCACTGCATTTAAAATTATTCGACGGTTGCGTGAAGAACTTAAAGTAAACACAACTTGCGGTGCATCAAATGTGAGTTTTGGTATTCCGGCGAGAAACAACATCACTGGCACTTTCTTGGCGATGGCCATTGGTGCGGGTATGACCTCAGCGATTATGAACCCGTTGCACGAAGAAGTAAAAACTCTTGTGATGGCTGCTGACGTACTAGTCGGCAATGACGAAAACTGTTCGGCATGGATTCGCGCCAATCGCGACCCGAACGAAGTCAATGCCGAGCGAACCGCACGCAATAGCCGCGGTCGCCGCAGAACCGAATAACACTCAACATGGACCGACACGTCGTCTTCACCCCTTCAGGGTTGGGCGGCGTCGTGCAAGAAGGCATCACAGTTCTCGAAGCGGCGCGACAATTGGGCGCCGATATCGATTCGGTATGTGGTGGCCGAGGAATTTGCGGTCGCTGTCAGATCACGCCATCTGTTGGAGTTTTCGCAAAATGGGGAATCACCGCAACGCCAGAGTCGCTTTCGGGGCTTGCAGAAACTGAGACGAATTACCGAGCCAAGCGAGCACTCGTGCCAGGTAATCGCTTGGGTTGTGCTGCGCGAATTTGTGGTGATGTCGTCATTGATGTGCCGGCAATTAGTCAGGTGCACAAACAGATCGTGCGCAAAGACCTCGATCTTGAACCGATAACTGTTGATCCAAGTTTTAGTTTGTTTTATTTAATGATTCCTGAAGCGCAACTAGGCGACTCAGTAAGTGCAGCAGATGCGTTAGCCGAAGGAGTTGCAGTTCAACATAAGCGCAGCGCACCCAATGTTGCGCGACGCGCGCTTAGCAGTTTGCATTCAGCGATGGCCAAAGCCGAAGGTGAAGTAACTGTTGCGGTTCGCCACTTGCAAGACGGCGACCAAATCGTGGCGGCGTGGCCTGGCTATGTAGATGCCGCATATGGCATTGCCGTAGATGTTGGCTCGACAACGGTTGCTGGTCATTTGTGTGAACTAAAGAGCGGCGAGATTGTCGCAAGTTATGGATTAATGAACCCGCAAATTCGATTCGGCGAAGACCTGATGAGTCGAGTTTCGTATGTGATGATGAACCCAGGTGGTGAGGTCGAACTAACGAATGCGATTCGTGCGGCGCTTAACGAAATGATCAGTGGTCTCGTAACAAAGGCCGAAGTTGATGTCGAGCGAGTGCTTGAGATCACTATCGTCGGCAATCCGATTATGCATCACATTGTTTTGGGTATCGACCCGACACCGCTCGGCATGGCGCCATTTGTTTTGGCGACAAACGAGTCAGTAAGCGGTTGGGCAAACGAACTTGATTTGAAACTGCCGAACGCCAGTTATTACGTAGGGCCATGTATCGCCGGACATGTTGGCGCAGATACGGCTGCGGCAATTTTGGCTGAAGGGCCGCATCGTTCAAAAGAAATGCAATTGCTCGTCGACATCGGTACAAATGCTGAAATTGTTTTGGGCAATACTGAGCAACAGTTTGCTGCGTCGAGCCCGACAGGGCCGGCGTTCGAAGGCGCGCAAATTAGCGCAGGTCAACGTGCAACTGCTGGCGCTATTGAGCATGTTCGAATCGATCGCGAGACTTTTGAGCCGCGCGTGAAAGTGATCGGCTCAGACTTATGGAGTAACGAGCCGGGCTTTGTTGAGTCACTCGGAGATACGGCTGTGACTGGTGTTTGTGGCTCAGGAATTATCGAAGTAATCGGTGAAATGTATTTGAGCGGCATTATTGATCAAGATGGCGTGGTGCGAGGTGAGCTGACCAGCAAATCACCACGCATCGTCGGCGATGATCGAACGTTCTCGTATTTGTTTTATGACAATGGTGAGACAAAGCTTTATGTCACGCAAAACGATGTGCGAGCAATTCAATTAGCCAAAGCGGCGCTGCGTGCAGGCATCGACTTGCTCGTTGAGCACGCAGGTTCGCCAATTGTTCATGACATACGTCTTGCTGGTGCTTTTGGTGCACACATCGATCCGGTTTATGCGATGGTTCTCGGTTTAGTGCCAGATTGTCCGGTTGCTGGTGTGCGCGCAGTCGGCAACGCCGCTGGCGCTGGGGCAGTTCAATCTCTATTGTCGCGAAAACTACGCCACGAAATGGAAGATGCTGTTCGCAAGGTGACGAAGATTGAAACAGCGACTGAACCAAGATTTCAACAACTATTTGTCGAGGCGATGGCGTTTCCGCATAAAACTGCTGAGACTCCAAACTTGGCAAAGGTCATTGATTTGCCAGCCCGAAGTCTCAACAACAATGACGGACCTACTCGTTCGGGTCGGCGTCGCCGCACGGCCAGTGGCGTGGCAGAATAGAAAAGATGTCAGACGTAACACGCACCAAACGATCGGGTGGGCGAGCAGGTCGCCAAAACTTGCGGACTTCGCACGAACCCGAGCGTGATGCGTTTATTACGCGCCTGATTAAACCATATGAACTGGTTTCTGACGAAGGACTTGAATTAATCGAACATAATGCCGACACAGTGCTTGAAGAAGTCGGTATTGAAGTTCGTGATTACCCATCGGCGATAAAGCGATTTAAAGATGCGGGCGCCGATGTCGATGGCACGAGAGTGCGTTTTCCGCGGGGGATGTGTCGCAAAATAGTTTCGGCAACTGCACCGAGCGTTTATACACAGCACGCTCGAAATCCAATTAACAATGTGCAGATCGGCGGCAACGCGACGGTGTTTGCGCCAAATTATGGTTCACCGTTCGCATACGACATCGATAATGGTCGTCGCTATGCGACAATCGTCGACTTTCAGAATTTTGTGAAGCTTGCCTACATGTCACCACGAATGCATCACTCGGGTGGCACAGTTTGTGAGCCGGTTGATATACCTGTGAGCAAGCGCCACCTCGACATGGTTTACGCGCACCTTAAATACAGTGACAAAGGTTTTATGGGTTCAGTCACCGCCGGTGAACGCGCGCAAGACAGCGTTGACATGGCTCGAATTGGTTTTGGCGGTGACTTGCAAGATCGAACCGTGATGACGAGTCTGATCAATGCTTCGTCTCCGTTGGTTTGGGATGCGTCAATGCTTGCCTCGGCCGAGATTTATGCGCTGAACAACCAAGCAACAATCATCACTCCGTTTATTTTGGCTGGCGCAATGGCGCCGTCGACTTCGGCAGGCGTAGCAACGCAAACTCTTGCTGAGGCTCTGGCGGGCATGATGTTTACTCAACTAGTTCGACCTGGCGCGCCGGTCATTTTGGGTTCGTTCGCTTCGTCGATGTCGATGCAAACAGGCGCACCAACTTTCGGCACGCCTGAGCCGGCGATTGTTTTGTACACGATGGCTGCATTGGCACGACGTTTGGGTGTGCCGTTTAGATCTGGTGGCTCGTTGACTGCATCAAAGTTGCCAGACGCACAAGCGGCCTACGAGAGTTCGGCAACGCTCATACCGACTTTGATGGCTGGCACAAACTTTGTGCTTCACGCCGCCGGTTGGCTTGAGGGTGGCCTTGCAATTGGTTATGAAAAATTCATTTTGGATGACGACCAACTCGGCATGATGGCAACATTCGCCAAAGGTTTGGACATCTCTCCAAACGGGCAGGCGCTTGACGCAATTCGCGAGAATCCGCCTGGCAACCATTTCTTGGGCACAGCCCATACTCTCGCAAATTTTGAGTCGGCGTTTTATCGCTCGACGACTTCTGACAATTCGAGTTACGAACAATGGCTCGAAGACGGTGGCGACGACGCCGCAAAGCGTGCCAACAAGATCTGGAAAGAGCGACTTGCGTCATATGTTGCGCCACCGCTTGACGACGCGATTGACGAAGAACTTAAAGAGTTCGTTGCCAAGCGAAAGAGCGAGCTGCCTGACACCTTTGGCTAAAAACCCTCTAGTATTGGAAAAATGTCAATCCTTTCACGCCTCAAGAAATCTTCAGTCAAGGTCACGCCTGCAGTAAAAGAACTCGTTAGCAACATGCGCTACGAGTTGATACCGATGAAGAGCATCGAGCAGGGCATTCTTGACTTGCCGACTGGCGCACCAGTTTCGGTGACATGTTCGCCGGCCAAGGGCATCAGTGCGACCCAAGAAATCTCGGCGAGGTTGATCGCTGCGGGTCACGAAGTAGTGCCGCACTTTGCCGCACGTTTGGTTGAGTCGCGTGAACATGTAACCAAGTTGGCATCGTGGGTGCGTGAGCAAGGTATCAAAGAAGTTTTCTTGATTGCTGGAGACGCAGAGAAGCCTGCTGGTCCTTATAACGATGGTGTTGAATTGTTGCGAGACTTTTTAGACAGCAACAGTGGTGTAGACCGAGTTGGCTTCGGCAGCTATCCAGACGGCCATGCGTTCATCAGTCGCGAAGATCTGAGTACCGCCTTGCATCACAAACAAAAATTGCTCGAAGAGGCTGGTGTTCAAGGTCTTGCGTCAACCCAAATGTGTTTTGATGTTCCGTTGATTCGCTCGTGGCTCGAACAAGAACGTAACAACGGCTTCACGATGCCGATCCAACTTGGCGTGCCAGGTGTTGTTGATCGCACTCGATTGATGACTCTTGGTGTTCGAGTCGGAGTTGGCCAGTCGATGCGTTATTTGAGCAAGAACAAGACTTCAATCATCAAGATGCTTTCACCTGGTGGTTACGACCCGACAGAACTTGTAGCCGGCTTGGCTAAAGATGCTCAGCGCTTGAACATTGTTGGTCTGCACTCGTTTACGTTCAACAGCGTTGCCGACACAGCTGTTTGGCAGCGAGAAGTGATGGCCAGTTAGTGAAAACAGATGTAGTCGTCATCGGTGCCGGTGTAATCGGCGGGGCGGTTGCTTTCGAACTTGCCAAAGCGGGTCGCTCAGTTGTCATCGTCGACAAAGGTTCGGCCGCTGGTGCTGGTTCTACTTCGGCTTCGTCGGCGATTATTCGTTTTAGTTATTCGACCCTTGATGCAGTGTTAATGGCTTGGGAATCTGCGCCAATGTGGGAGAACTGGGCGAGTTATCTCGGCGTAAATGACCCTGATGGTATGGCGAAATTTATTCGCACCGGCTATCTCGTTTATCGCACCGAGGGTTATAGCGGTGAAGCAGTTCGCAAAATATGGGATGAGATCGGTATTCCGTATGAGATACTCAGCGCCGAGCAATTGCGCAAAAAGTTTCCGGCACTTGATTCTGGAAGTTATTGGCCGCCGAAAAAAATTGATGATCCGGCGTTTGGTGATGACGCAGTTGGTGAGTTGAGCGGTCTTTATGATCCGCTTAGTGGATTTATGGACGACCCGATGCTTGCGGCGCACAATTATATTTTTGCGGCGAAACATCATGGCGCTGAAACCAGATTTAAATCTGAGGTTGTTTCTATCGACAACGACGGCAAAAAGATAACTGGCGTGACTTTGGCGAGTGGAGAAAAGATTGAAGCTCCAATTGTTATCAATGCCGCTGGGCCGCATGCGAGCAAAATAAATCGCATGGCTGGTGTCGCTGCTGAAATGAATATTCGCCATCGGCCGTTGCGTCAAGAGGTCTATGTGGCGCCCGCACCTGACGGTTTCAAATTAGAAGACGATGCACCAGTTGTTGCTGATCTCGACACTGGCATTTATTTCAGACCACACCCTGGTGGCACATTGAATTTGGGCGGCACCGAGCCGGCTTGCGACGAATTGCATTGGGTCGAAGACGCAGACGACTGGCGTCAAGAAACGACCGTTGAAATTTGGGAGACGATGATGTTGCGTCTTGCAAGGCGTATGCCAGATTTTGGTGTGCCAGTTTCGCCGTCGGGTATTGGCGCACTTTATGACGCGACTGATGACTGGGTGCCGATTTACGATCGCTCGAGTTTGGACGGATTTTTCATGGCCTGCGGCACAAGTGGCAATCAGTTCAAGAATGCTCCGCTGGCCGCGATTTTTATACGATTGTTGATCGAAGCAGCTGAAGCTGGCAAAAATCATGACGATGAGCCAATTCGTTATGTTGGCCCACGATCTGGCAAAGAGATAAACATCGGAGCATTTTCGCGATTACGCCAAGCACTCGTAACTTCTGGAACGGTGATGGGTTGATTCGCTGATGCGAACCTCGCTGAGCGACTTGCTCGCAACGAAAAAAATCATTCTTGCTGATGGCGCAACGGGTACAAACTATTTCGCACTTGGTTTGACATCGGGTGAGCCGCCAGAGTTTTGGCTCGATTCACACCCCGAACGAGTTGCAGGTTTGCATCAACAATTTGTAGACGCGGGTGCAGACATCATTTTGACCAACACATTTGGTTGCAACAGTCATCGTTTGAAATTGCATAATGCTCAAGCTCGAACATATGAACTTGCCAAGAAGGCTGCCGAGATCGCTCGGGGCGTTGCTGATTCGAGTTCGCGCCCAGTGGTGGTAGCTGGCTCAGTTGGGCCAACAGGTGAATTGTTTGAACCGCTTGGTGCTTTAACCCACGAAGTTGCAGTTGCAAGTTTTGAAGAGCAGATTCGTGGATTAAAAGACGGCGGTGCAGATGTTGTGTGGATTGAAACAATGTCGGCGATTGAAGAAGTTCGAGCGGCTGCTCAAGCGGCGATAAATGTTTCAATGCCGTATACGGCAACTTGTAGTTTTGACACTGCCGGCCGAACGATGATGGGGCTCAAGCCCGACGGTTTAGTTGAGGTTTTCGAAGGTCTTGCCGTAGCGCCTGTAGCGATGGGTGCAAATTGTGGCGTTGGTGCCTCAGATATTTTGGTAACGGCACTTGAAATGGGCGCAACGGCGTCACATTCACATCTGCCGATTATCACAAAAGGTAACTGTGGAATACCTCGTTTTGAAGGTGTCGAGATCAAATATTCAGGAACCCCAGAATTGATGGCGCGATACGCAACCATGGCTGTTGATGCGGGAGTGCGAATTGTCGGTGGTTGCTGCGGAACTTCACCCGAGCATTTGGCGGCAATGCGAAACGCGATCGACAGTCATGTTGTCGGATCGCGACCCACAATTGAATCGATAATTGCAGAAATTGGGCCGCTGACGAACAAGCCACCTACTGACAATGATCCGAATCGGCGCAAGTCTCGTCGCGGTTAGTAGTTGCAAACGCCCCAGGCGCAGTGTTACTTTGCCTGAATTATCTGTTGAAGTCTTGAGTCAGCGTTTGGTCTGGCGCCTAAGTGTTCGATGACCCAGGCTGCGACTTTTGTTGCAAATTGCGCTGCTTCAACTGGTGAATTTGACTTTAGATAATGGGCGAGAAAAGCACCAGCGAAAGAGTCTCCCGCGCCGGTTGCATCAACGAGGTTGTTGGTTGCCGGCGGAATTTGGGTTGTGGTTTTTCCGTCAAAGACAAGGGCGCCATCTGCGTCAAGTTTCAAAATTATTAACGCATCTGTGTAGATGTTTGCAAGTGAGCGCACGATTGCCTCTGGTTCATCGCAACCAGTTAGTACCCGACCTTCGTCGTAGTTCGGAAAGAAAATATTGATCGCTAGGTCTTTTGTCCACGATAAAAACTGCTCGACACCCATTTCTTGGATCATTTGAAACGAAGCGGGGTCAAATGAGATCGTCAGGTTGTTTTGCTGCGCAAGTTGCGCTGCGACGCGCGCCGCTGAGCGCGGTGGGTCAGTGAAGAAACTCCACGCGGTGAGGTGAAGGTGATTTGAAGAAGTAATTGCGATTCGAGGCAACTCGGAGGGAATCAAATAAAAGTCGGCGCCGTGACCCGAGACCATGCTGCGTTCACCGGTTTGGTCGACAAAGACCGCAACGCTGCCGGTGAGATGTGCGTCAGTTTCAACAAAGTGATATTCAATTTTTTCTTTTTCGAGGTCTTCGCGAGCGAGTTGTCCAAAACGATCACGCCCGATTTTGCCGATAAATCGTGTGTTGAGCCCGCAACGTTTTGCCCAAACAGCCAAATTGGCGGCACTACCGCCAGGGGTGAGCATGACTTCGCCGAATGAGTCGCCACCTTTGAGCAGGCTGTTGTTGGTGCGAATCAGAACATCCCATGCAAAATCGCCGACAACGCAAAGTGATGTTGACATCACCTTTAACGGTATCGCCAGAATTTACTGGTGGATGATTCGAGTTGCGCTGCGTGACTCGACTGTCGCGAGCACGCCAACTGCGCCGATTACAAATGTTGCGCCAATTACTCGCGGAACAGTCAGCGGCTCACTGAGAAAAATGACGCCCGCAACAATTGATGCGACGGGTTCGAAAGTTTGAATGATTGCTGTTTTGCCCGTGCCGATCAGGTTCATGCCGGCATACAACGTTGCAGTCGGAATCACGGTTGCGACAATTGCCATCATCAACACGCTGATCCAACCCGAGAGAGAACCAGGGAAGACAACAGCTACCGAATCTGGCGTGATTAACGAATAAACAGCAAATGATGTTGCGGCGCCAAACATCACGATTGTGACGCCAGTAGGCAAATCAACTTTCGGCAAAACTTTCGAGCTGATGATCATGTAGAACGCATATTCGACTGCGACTATCAACACAAGAATCACGCTGAGTGCATCGGCGTTGCCAACTTGGCCAGCGGCGATTGCTACGCCGATGAGAGTCGAAATCAAACACCAAACGATTATCGGGCTTGGTTTGTTGCCGAGAAGCCACCATGAAAGCAACACCACAATTATCGGGTTGCAATAAAAAATTGTGATGGCAAGACCGCTATCAATATTTTCGATTGCAGTGAAGTAGAGAATCGTCGCGATGAAGTAGCCGAGGGCACCGAGTAAAAACAGTTGTCCGAAAAGCTTTGGCCGTGGCCACTTCGCTTTTGGTTGATTTTTTGCTCGGTTTTTTTGCGAAACTAACTTGCGAACCACCAGCATCAGCAGTGTGGCGACCGTAAAGCGGGCAAGCAAGGTGCCGACTGCATTCGCGCCGCTGTCGTACGAGAATTTCGCGAAAGTTGGTGCGAGTCCAAAGCCGATGCTGCTGATAATTATCAGCGCTACACCTAAAACATTTGGACTTTTACGCACTTGGTAAATCTATTACATCTTGAGATATCAGTTCGTAAAGTATGTCGAAGTGATTGCGCGATTTGAACTCTTTCTGTCTTGCAATTGAATGGTTTTGAACTGATGACCAAGCTGTCGCAAAATCTTTTGCTTGTCGTTTGAATTCGCTCGTTTCATTTTCTCCCCAAATCACAGCAATCGGTGTATCTTGAGCTTTCGCGACGAAATTTATTGGCGAGAGCGCGTGGGCAGTTTGTGCAGTGAGCCTCACTGCATCGTTAACTGAAGTATTAACGATTGGCTCTAGGTCGAAAACACCAGAGACCATAATCGCGCTTCCAAATTTTGGTGTGTCTGGATTGCACAGTTTCATCGCCACAAGTTGGGCACCGGCTGAGTGGCCAATCAATGTGATGTCTTGTGGCTCGTGTCTTTTTATAAGAAAGTCGATCGCCTGCGATATCTGGCTTACGAGCGTTTCAAGCGGCTCGTTAGGGCAAAGCGAGTAATTAACTGATGCCACATTGAACCCCAAACTATGCCAGTCAGGTGTGAGAAAGGTACCGTCATCTGCCGAGAGTCGTCGCCAGAATCCGCCGTGTACAAAGATAATTAGTTTTTTTGATTCGGCGTTTTCTGCGAACCACAACCAGGCGTCGTCATGCGAGGCGTATTGCAGTTTGGCGTGACTTAATTTTTGGCGCGAGGCTTGGCCGGCGTGGGCGTATTCATCCAAATAAATCTGGATATTTTCGATGCACGACGCTGGGGTGTATTCACGCTCGAGTTCGGCCGCGCTAAATGACCGCCAGTTCATAACAGAGTGTTCATCTCGTGCACGGTGCAAATCTATAACACGATAACGCGACTAAGGTTTGAGCGGGATGCGAGCACAGAGACTAGTAAGTGAGGTCGACGCGCGGCTTGGGTTGCATGGCCGATTGGTGTTGTGGCTTTTCGCTTTGCTGTTACTCAGTCGATTTTCGGTTTTAGGGGCCGCACTAACTGTTGTTGTTGTGAGCGGGCAAGTGTTTTTGGGCTCGCGAATGATTGAGCGTTATGGCGCACTCAGAGATTTGCCTGCATTAAGTCGAGTCGGGATCAGTTTTTGTGTCGGCGCTACTGTTTCGACGTTTGTTTACATTGTCATTGTCACGTTTAGCAATCGATCGATGGCGATTCTTGGTCAAGTTGGTCTGTTGGTTTTTGCTTGGGGGTTGCGCCGTGTCTCGCGTGGAGGCGAAGCGGTCGCTTCGAGTAGCGAAGAAAAACTTGCTGTCAAGTGGATCGTGGTCGTCACCTTGCTGGGTTTGTCGCCTGATTGGTTTTGGCCACTGCCCGTGGCGATTGTTTTGGCGGTATCGATTTTTGTTTTCGACCGAGTGCGAAGCAAGACGTTTGGCGTTCGGGTTTTTGCAGCTGCGGCGTGTAGTGCGGTCGCGTCTTTTGTTTGGTTGCGAGTGCTTGACACGCGTCCGATTCGTCCGTGGTTTGCCGACGACAGATTCGCCGAGATTTTTAGTTTCAGCCTCGGCCGATGGGGCGTTTCGCACAATCCGATACTTGTAGGTGAGTCCGTCTCATACCATTGGTTTTCGTACGCTTGGCTTGGTACTGTTTCAAATTTGAGCAGTGCTCAAATCGCGGTAGTCGTACCTTTATATGGGCCAGTGTTAGTTGCCGCCCTGTCGGCCATTATGTGTGTAGAGATCGCGCGGATTTTCTCGAAAAACCATTTTCAAGCGATAGTTGTTGCTTCAGTAGTTGTCCTAGTTGACACTGAGCAATTTTTCCGTGGCTTTGGATTTCATGCTTTTCAGTTAGCTTCATTTAGTCAGTTTTTTTCTTTGCCGTTTGGGCTTGCGGTTGTGTTGCTCTTGGCACGGCTCAGACAAAGACAATTGCAATCAATTTCGATAATCGTCGGGATCATTTTTGCGGGAGTTATTGGCGCAAAGAGCTCATCTGGCTTGGTAGTCCTATTTGGGTTATTGGCAATTTGTATAAATTGGCTGCGTAGCGCAACAGGGCTTCGTGAAAACTTTAAATTCTTAATTCTTGCAGTATTTTCCCCGGCTGTGATTTCTGGTTTGTTTTTCTACGGTAATCCTCTAAGCGGGACAGGAAGTTTGTTTCGCAGACCAGGTTGGCCAGTAGGTGTTTCGCGTGATCTTTGGGATTTGTACAACGGAGAAATAATCCGATTTATTCCAATTTTGTTTTTTTTGACCGTTGCGCTTGCGGGGTTAGGACTAGCTGGACTCTTGGTAGTCGCACTCTCGAAAAGGCAAGCAGGAAACATTTCAACTTTGTACCACTTCATTGTTGCTGGGTTTGTTGTCGCTTTTCTACAAATGTGGATCGCTCAGTCAGATGGCTCGGGAAATTTAATGGGCGATAGTGATAACACTCTCTGGGCTCTCCAATATTCGGCATCTCTCGCATCGATAATTGGCTTTAGTGTTGCAAGGAAGTCGACACTACAATTTCGAAAATCATTCAAATTTCCATTTCTCTTCACCGCAATTTTGTCTTTAATTGTTGTTCTAGGTTTGCGACGGTGGAAAATTGAATTTGGGTCATCGTATTTGACCCCATTTCTCGAAAGCTTAAAGCCTGCATTGCCGGTTTTCTCATCTCTGGTCCTTTCAGTGATTGTTGGTGCATTAATCTTCATAAGAAGAGAAATCAATCTTCGGCCTCGCTTCGCATCTATTATTATTGTTTTGTTAAGCTTTTCTATTCCTGTTTCTGGTTTAACTGTTTCTGTTTTCAATTACGGTTCAAAGTCGCAACGGCAACAAAACGAGTGGATGATGAATGATGTGACATATAGGACGAGTGAGGACTATGTTGTCGCAAGCCGTTGGATAAAGTTGAATTCGGGAGTAAACGAGGTTGTTGCAACTAAAGTTACGTCGCGGTCGCCAAATTTGGCTGAGCTTACTGATCGCAAAGAATATGCGGGTTTTGACCTACTAATGAGAGTTGCTGGTTCTTATAGTAATTATGAAACGGTCAAGCGAAAATTCATTGCAGATTTTTCTGTTGGTGGTGATTGTGGGTCGGCTGAAGGGTTGCGAGCCAATGAGGTTGCTTATGTGTTGGTTGATTTGACGAACCCCGATACGCCAGATGTTGAGCGTTGCGCCAAAGAGGTGTTTAGAAACGAAACCGTTATCGTCTATTCGCTCAAGTAAGCAGTCTTAAAACTGCGAAGCAACTATTTCAAGACGCAATCGCACGTTGGCTTCCTGAAGCAGGTGAAAACTGAATTCTTGGAGCGGGTGACGGGGATCGAACCCGCATAACGAGTTTGGAAAACTCGGACTCTAGCCATTGAGCTACACCCGCATTTGTGCGTACTTTTATTTTATCACTTGCTTTGTCGTCGCCAATTTGCCGGATCGATTTCAACTAGTCTTTTCGCGTGCTTCCGAAGTTTTTGCGAAAAAAATTTGCTGGTGTACAACAGCCACTCGGTCGCTGGATTCTTCGCCATGTCGCCGAATTCATAGTTTTATCTCCCGCCATTGTCATCACCTGGCTCTGGCTCAAACTCTTAAAGAAGAGGGTGTTTTTTACTGGGATTGGTTCAAGTTCAATAAGTGCCTTTATTCAGCCACTTGAACCTGAGATTCGAAGGTATTCAGGAATACTATTTGGCTCTAAAAAACTGGTCATCCTTAACCTTTCCAGCGATGCGAATCATCAAATACGCAAGATGTACGACAGAGTGGTCACGATCTACGGGTCAGAAGCGAAGTGGCGACGCAGATTAGTTTGGTGGGCGACAATTCTTGGTGGATTGAGATTGCCCAAAGTCGATATTTTGGACGCACAGAATAATCAGTTATGGCACACAAGTTCGCCAGTTGTCGGGTTTACTCGAATCGAAACTGACATGGGTGAGAGTTTCTTACGTTCTATCGGTGTTAGTGAAGGTCAGAAAATTGTCTGCTATACAACTCGGACCTCAAGTTATTATTCGGGGCTACAAAAAAGTGGCGTGAATCTTAAGCCGCAAAATATCCGTAATCCTGACGAAAAAGTTTATTTACAAGTTGCTAAAGCCCTTAGCGAACGAGGTTATTTTGTAATCCGAATGGGCAAAGATTTAGATTCAAAGATACCCAAAGAATTTGAGTCTTGTATCTATGACTACGCTTCGCTAAGTCGGTCAGATTTTCTCGATGCGTATCTTTTGTTTAGATGTGATTTTTTGCTTAACGGAGGCACTGGCATTTTCATTTTTCGTGCAATTTTTAACTTACCAACTTTGCAAGCAGACTTATATAGAATTCTTCGAAATTTATATTTTGGCGATATCGGATTGTTTCAAAAAGTTTGGTCACTCAACGAAAATCGATTTCTGACAGTTAAAGAGATGGTCACGATGGGTGACAGCTTTTCTGACGAACGGCATCAAGAACGACTCGGGGTGAGGTTAGTCAAGAACACAGCCGATGAAATACTTGCCGCCTGTAACGAAATGGAAGCGAGACTTAATGGAACTTGGGTTTCCGCCAACGAAGATGAGGTGTTGCAAGAAAAGTATTGGCGTCTGATTTGCGATTCGGGTCACCATGGGGGGAGGATTGGGGCGCAGTTTTTGCGCGAAAATCAAGATTTATTGCGCGAGTAAACAGCATAAGTCGGTGCGGTCAAGTTAAAGAACGGCCGAACACAAGAGATGAATGCCGGCGATGGGCAATAGCGTAATGGGGGTGAGCGACGACATTCTTGATGTTGATCTGTTGGCGTTTGAGACGGGTTCGTCCACTGCGCGCAACGCAGTAGTTGAAGGTGTGCGCCGCAGTCTTGAGACCGGCTTTGTCTACACGAGTCACGACCTTTCTGAAGATCTGCTCGACACGGCTTACGGCATGCTTGCCGAGTTTTTCTCGAAGCCGACTGACGAGAAGCAAAAATTCGTCGCCCATGGCACGAATGGTCAGACCGGCTACACAGGAGTTCTTCTCGAAACTGCAGCATCGAGCGACAAACCTGACTGGAAAGAAATGCTCAACTGGGCAACGCCGATACCAAACGGTCATCCGTTGCGCCGTCGATATCCGCAGTCGTACCCTGATCCGCTGCTGCCCGAAGCCGCAGTACCAGGCATCACCGATGTTCTCTTCAAGTTTCACGACGCGATGATCGATTTGCAAACTCGTTTCTTGCGCATCATCGCCGTCGGCATTGGCTGTCACGAGTCGTTCTTCGACGAAATGGTTAGTTATGGATCAGCATTGACTCGTGCAATTCGATATCCGCCGATGAAGCAACTGCCGGAGCATGGCCATGTTTGGGCCGCTGAACACGGCGACATTAATTTGATCACTGCTTTGCCGCGTGCAACTGCGCCTGGCTTGCAAGTCAAATACAAAGGTGAATGGATTGACGCAATTCCACCGAAAGGTCGCGTGATTATCAATTCAGGCATCATGCTTGAACGAATCACGAACGGTGTCTTGCCAATCGGTTGGCATCGCGTTGTGGCGTCGCCTGGTTTCGAGGGCGAGCGTTACAGCGTTGTGCAGTTCTGTCATCCGCAGCCGAGCACGATGTTGGCGCCGGTACCGAGTTGTGTGACGCCAGAAAATCCATTGCGGTTTTCGACGGTTTCGGCAGCTGATGCGCTTGATGAAGTCATCTACCAAATCAACTTGGTTGAAGACGCACGTCGCGTCGGCGACTGAGATCAATAAATGAAAATCGGCGTACTGACCGGCGGCGGTGACTGTCCGGGGCTGAACGCAGTTATTCGAGCAATCGTTCGTAAAGCGACCGACGTTAAGGGCGACAAAGTTGTCGGTTTCTATGACGCATGGGACGGTGTGCTTGAACAGCGTTACATCGAACTTAAAACCAGCGATGTCCGCGGAATTCTTCCGCGTGGCGGCACAATTCTCGGCACTCGTCGTGGCAGTCCGTTCGACACGCCCGACGGGGTTGAAAAGTGCACGAAGACCTTCAAAGATCTCGGTCTTGATGCACTGATCGTGATCGGCGGCAACGGATCACTAACGGTTGCATCGATGTTGCATCAGCAACACGGGCTACCAATCATTGGCGTGCCAAAGACGATCGATAACGACGTTGTTGGCACAGATGCAACATTTGGTTTTCAGACAGCGGTGCAAATCGCAACTGACGCGATTGATCGCCTGCACACAACAGCCGAGAGTCACGACCGAGTAATTGTCGTCGAAGTAATGGGTCGAGATGCGGGATGGATTGCGTTACAGGCTGGCATAGCCGGCGGCGCAACAGCGATCGTCGTGCCTGAAGTGCCATTTGATATTGACGAACTTTCGCAAATCGTGCGCAAGCGCCATGATCGCGGACGATATGCATCTGTTGTCGTTGTCGCCGAAGGTGCAAAACCAAAGCCGAACACAATGAAAATTCCTGAGCGAAAGCTTGACGTCTATGGCCATGAAAAATTAGGCGATATCGCACACGCAATTGCCCCTGAGATTTCGGCGCGAACTGGTTTTGAGACACGAGTTGTGCAACTTGGTTACATTCAGCGCGGTGGCACACCAACAAGTTACGACAGAGTTCTGTCGACACGCTTTGGCTTGGCGGCCGTTGATGCCGCGCACGACAAGAAATTCGGCCAGATGGTTGTGCTTAAGGCTGGGCAAATTGAAACAGCGGATATGTCGATAACGGCAAATCAAACTCGCACGATTGATTTAAAACTATTTGCCGACGTGGCCGCAACTTTTTTTGGCTAAATTTTCAGTGCGGAGGTCCGAATTGGCGATCGCCAGCATCCCCAAGACCTGGCACAATAAACGCGTTCTCATTGAGATGGCTATCAACCGACGCTGTGATGATATGCAAATTCATTCCGGTCGAACGTAAAAACTCGATACCTTCAGGAGCGGCTAAAACGCAAGCGATTGTTAGCGGCATCGGTGCGCCGCGATCGGCGAGAAGTTTGCAACCGTGGGCGAGCGATCCACCTGTTGCCAACATCGGATCAAGCACCAAACAAGTTCGGCCGTCAAGACGCGATGGCAACTTGGCGACGTATTCGCTCGGCTCGTGCGTCTTCTCATCACGCTGCACGCCGACAACAGCAATGTCGGCATCTGGCAAAAGTTCCATTGCGGCTGGCAACATGCCGAGCCCAGCGCGCAAAATTGGCACCAGAACGGGTCGACTTGCAAGCGCGATGCCATCAGTTTCTGCGAGCGGTGTTCGCACGCGCGTTTTAACTGTCGGCAAATGTCGAGAAGCTTCGGCAACTACGACAAGAGACAGACGGCGAAGTTCAGCGCGAAAAAATTGATTTGTCGTTTTCTCATCGCGCAAGTGAGTGAGTGCCTCAGCAGCAACTGGGTGATCAACGATGGTTACTTCAACAGCCATGTCGTCAATCATTGCCGAATAGATAGTGTTTATTCAAATGGTGAATGTCGAATTGGTTAATGATCCCCTTAAAGCCCAGCAACTCGCGCAACTATTGGCTGAGGTTTGGGGCGAGAGAAACTCGATTTCAGTGGATGTAATAGTCGCCGTTGTTCACTCTGGGGGCTACGCAAGCCTTGCCACTAGCGACTTAACAGGTAATAGAGAAGTCGTCGGCGGTTCTCTGGCTTTGGTTGGCCGTCATGACAACAAGTTGCATTCACATGTAACTGGCGTCAAAGGCGATCTCCGAAACTCAGGTGTCGGTAGTTCGCTGAAAGAGCATCAATGGATTTGGGCAAAAGAAAACAATTTCGCGGCGATTTCGTGGACATTTGATCCCCTGGTTCGACGCAATGCCCACTTCAACTTGGTCACACTTGGTGCCAGAGTTGTGAGTTATCGTCGTGACTTTTACGGTGAACTTGATGACGCCATTAACTCTGGTGACAACACCGATCGACTAGTTGTCGAGCGTCAAGTTGCAAACTACGACGTTGCGCCTCACGCCGAAGTTATTGCTGGCGAAGAAGGCGATGTTCTGATCGAAACGCCACAAGACATAGTCGCTTTGCGACAGAGCAATAGTGCTGCCGATCAGGCGCTCGTTCGTAACTTGCGCTCAACCCAGCGCAAGAATTTTGAAGCCGCTTTTGCAGCCGCAAAATTTGTGCGAGGCTTCACCTCAGATGGCGCCTATGTACTTAGTTCGAAGGTGAGATAAATCGTGTTGCGGGCAATTGAACTGTGGCGTGGCGGCATAGAACTTGTGTCGCCGTTTCGCACGTCGTTCGGCACTGATACGTCGCGAGATTTGCTTTATGTTCGTGCGGTCGGCGACGAAAACACCGGTTGGGGAGAGTGCGTCGCTGGCACTGAGCCGAACTATTCATCTGAGTATCTCGAGAACTGCGTTGAAGTTATTTTGCGTTTTCTTGTGCCAATGTTGCGCGCTGACTCAACGGCGCAAAGTTTTATTGCAACCGCAACACCGATTCGTGGCAACTACATGTCAAAAGCGTGTGTCGAAGCTGCTCTCTTAGATCTGCAACTACGCGATCAGAAAATTTCTTTGGCAAAGTTTCTCGGCGCTACAAAAACGTCAGTGCCGTCTGGTGTGTCTGTTGGCATTCAACACAGTTTGGATGACTTGGTTCGTGTCGTCGGCCAATATTTGGCTCAGGGTTATGTGCGCGTCAAGTTAAAGATCGAACCAGGTAGCGATATCGAACTCGTTCGTACTGTGCGCAAAGAGTTTGGTGATGAAGTTATGTTGCAAGTCGACGCCAACGCGGCATACACCGTCGCCGACGCAATGCACTTAAAGCAACTAGATGAATTCAATTTGCTGCTGATCGAGCAGCCGTTGCCCGAAGACGATTTGGCAGGCCACATTGAACTGGCGCGACAAATCAAGACGCCGATATGTCTAGATGAATCGATCACTTCATTCGACACCGCTCGCGGAGCCCTGGATCTCAAGGCATGTTCGATCATCAACATCAAGCCTGGTCGCGTCGGCGGTTATCTCGAAGCGAAAAAGATTCACGATTTGTGCGTTTCGCGCGGAGTGCCAGTGTGGTGCGGGGGAATGCTCGAGACAGGCATCGGTCGCGCCGCTAATCTCGCACTCGCCGCTCTTCCGGGTTTTAGTTTGCCCGGAGATATTTCTGCCTCGGCGCGTTACTTTGCTCGCGATATAACTCCGCCATTTGTAATCGAAAATGGACATATTGCGGTGCCCAACTCGATCGGCATTGGGGTCGAGCCCTTGCCAGAAATGTTGTCGGGCTTTAAGCGAACTACAGTTTTCGAAATCGCAAAAAACTAGTTGCCGCTAGTCGGTGAGTTCAAAGACAATATTGGTCTCAGGCAGTTCATCTTTCTTTTTGAACAAACCCGAAACCGCGAGATAAATCGAAAATAGTTTGTAAGTCAGGCGATAGCGCTTCGAGATCGCTTTGCGCACGGCAACCGCTTGGTCGCCAGTTACTAGGTGCGCATTACCCGAGAATTTTGCGGCATCGGGCTTGACCCCGCCCTTGACATCGCAAACTTGAACTTCTATTTTCGAGTTCGCCCGAATGCGCTTAACTTTGCCTGCATCGGTTTCGGTGATCACGCCATAACTGTTTGGGTTTTCGCCGAATTGCACGAACCAAACTGGGCTTCGAACGGGTTCACCAGATTTGCGAAAGGTAATCAGCGAGACATACTTTGCCGTTTTCAAAATTTGCGCCGAATTACTGTCATTCATTTGTCGGGGAGGGGGGACTTGAACCCCCGGCCTCCTGGTCCCAAACCAGGCACGCTACCAACTGCGCCACTCCCCGGACTGAGTAATGCTACCGACTAACCAGCCCGCGAACAGCCGTAAGAAACTTATTTACATCTTCACTATCTACGTAGCGCACAACACCAGCCCGCACAATTCCACCGCTTTCAGTTAGTCCAAGTTGAGCAACTACCTCGACCGCATAAGAGTCGCCCGACCAGACTGCAATTTTTTTCGCTGCGAGTTCTTGCGCCACTCGATCTGGTGACATCGAATCAATCGTGAATGAAACTGTCGGTGCACGCATTGCTAAATCGTGCGGCCCCCAAACGCGAACACCTGGCGTGTCAAGCAAACCCTCAAGAAGCGGCGCAAAAACGGCGCTTTCGACAGCCTGAAGTTTTTGCATATCTTCTTCGATTAAAAATCGCGCAGCGGCTTGAGTCGCAGCAATGCCTTCAAAGTTTGGCGTACCAGTTTCAAATCTTCTCGGGCCCGTGTCGCTTGCTGGTCGAACTTTGGCAACAGGCAATGAATTGAGTAGCGATGGCTCGATATACATAACACCAGCGTGTGGTCCGTACCACTTGTATGGCGAAGTTGCGAGCACGTCACAACCCAATTCGCGAATATTGATCTGTCGGTGCGGCGCCAATGCCACAGCATCAACAAAAACTCGCGCCCCATGTTTGTGCGCAATCGAAACTACCGCTTTTAGATCTGGCATGGTGCCGATCAAATTTGAAGCACCAGTCACGGCCACCCACTTGGTTCGGTCGTTGACAAGTTTTTCGAGTGCAGCCATATCAAGTCGGCCAGTTTGCGGATCAAACGGAGTCAGCACATGCTCTGCTCCCGAGAGTTCGCAAGCGATACGCCACGGTGAAACGTTGGCTTCGTGGTCTAAACGAGTTCCGACAATTCGGTCGCCAGGTTTCAGAGTTTGAGCAACAGCGCGTGTGAACGCCATAGTCATCGTTGTCATGTTTGCGCCCAAGCAAATGCCTGCGGGGTCTGCACCGAGAAACTCGCCGACGACACTTCGCGTCGACTCAAGCAGCGCGTCGCAAGCGTCGGCTGCAGCAAAGTATCCACCAGCGTTTGCATTTGAGCCCGAAGCGGCCCACTCGGTCATCGCATTTATTGCGACATCGACCATTTGTGTGCCAGCGGGGCCATCGAATCGTGACCAGCCATCCTTCAAGCCAGGAAAGTGGTGACGCAGAGAGTTATTGTGCGCGTTTTGCAATTTTTGCGAGTCGCTTTGCAGCCTTGCCGATTGGTTCAATGTTGCGTTGATCAAGATCGCCGACTTCTACGCCGTTCGTAAATCGAACTCGGTATCGCAACCAGTTGAATCCGTTAGCGAGGATAACTTTGCCTTCAGTTCCGACAGCCACGCCGGTAAGTTCGACCGTTGACCGCACCGTGTCACCCATGCTGAGATCTAGTTGCCCCGTGTGTGGATTCGCCAGGGCGTGAGGCTTCCAGCCTTGTGTTGCAGAAGCGGGTGCATTCGAATTTGTCGTCATAGTCATAGTTTGCCACAGATACACTGCTCGGCACTGTGAAAACGACACTCGAAGCCTTAGAAGGCAACAAAATCAAACTGTCAATCGAAGTTGACGAGATCGAATTTGACCGTTATTTAGACGGCGCATTTCGTAAAATCTCAAATCAGATTCGCATTCCTGGGTTCCGCCAAGGCAAGGCTCCACGCAAATTAATCGAGGCACAAATTGGAGTAGAGGCCGCGCGATCGCAGGCCATCGAAGACGCAATTCCTGCTTCCTTGGCACTTGCTGTGCGCGAGCACGATCTCGACATAATTGCCACGCCAGAAGTCAATCTGACGGGCGGCCAAGAAGTTGGCAATATTGTTTTTGACGCAACATGTGAAGTTCGTCCAGTTGTTGAAATTCCGGGTTACAAAAAACTGAAAGTTGAAATGCCGGCATTGGTCGCGAGCGATGAAGACATCGATGAAGTTGTCAAATACGAACGCAAGCGACATGCGACGCTCACTGATGTTGATCGCCCGGCGAAAGTCGACGATCAAGTTACTCTCGATCTTGTTGGCTCACGAGATGGTCAACCATTGCCGGGTCTGAACGTCGACGATTGGCTTTATGAGGTAGGTCGTGGCTGGGTTGCCGAAGATTTTGACAAGCATTTGATTGGCGCTACAACTGGTCAAAAACTTGAGTTCACGTCGATTCCGTCAGGCATGTCTGAAACGGCAGATTTTGTTGTGACTGTTAAAAAAATTCAAGAGCAAGTTTTGCCAGAATTAACCAACGAATGGGTTGCCGAACATTTGGCCGAGCACGAGACCATCGAAGAATGGAACTTGGCCGTGCGTACTCGTATAGAAGAGTCGCGACTTAATCAAGTGCGTAACACTGTTGTCGAAAAGACAACGGCAGCACTTGCAGCGCTGCTTGAGATCGAAGCACCCGAGGCGATGGTCAATGGTGATCTTCGTGGTCGTGTGCAGAACACCTTGAAGCAATTCGAGTCTCAAGGCATTTCGATGGAGCAATGGCTCTCGGTCACTCAACAAACGGCAGAACAGTTTGTTGATGCGCTAAAAGAGCAATCAGTATTAGCCACAAAAGTCGATATCGCGTTGCGTGCGGTTGCCGTGGCTGAAAAGCTCGAAGCATCTGAAGACGATCTCGAACGACAATTTTCGCGCATTGCGACACAACTTAAAAAGAAGTCAGTAGCTATTCGCAAGGCATACGTGAAGAATGACGCAATCGTTGACCTCAAGGCCCAGATTGCAAAATCAAAAGCAATTGATTGGTTGTTGCATAACTCAGAATTTGTAGACGACAAAGGCAATTCGATTGATGCCGAGACAATTCTGGGTGAACACGATCACGATGACATTGAGATCGTCGCTGATGCACATGACCATGACCATGACCATGATCACGCTCACGAGCACGATCACAAGCACTGAGACTCTATATAAATACGGGTTCTAATAGTCCCCAAAAACCTGGTGCTACGAACTAGCGTTAAAGGTCAGCAATTAAAGTGTCAGGTTTAAGGCACGATAATTGAAACCGTTTAACAAGAGGACTCTTTCGTGGATTTTGTTCGCAACTATTACGTTCCAAATGTCACCGAGCAAACCAGCCGTGGCGAACGCGTTTATGACCTTTACAGTCGCTTACTCAAAGAAAACATCATCATTCTTGGCACGCCGATTGACGACACGATTGCCAATTTGGTTTGCGCCCAGCTGATTCACCTTGAGAGTGAGAATCCCGACAAAGACATCAATATCTATATCAACAGCCCGGGTGGCGATATCTCGGCGTTGTTCGCAATCTACGACACGATGCAGTTCATTAAAAACGACATTGCAACAATTTGTTTGGGGCAAGCAGCTTCGGCAGCGGCAGTGTTGCTGGCTGCCGGCACAAAAGGCAAGCGACTTGCATTGCCGCACTCACGGGTTCTTTTGCATCAGCCTTACGCTCAAGTTGGTTACTCGCAGGTCACAGACCTCGAGTTGGCTGCGCGCGAAATTTTGCGCATGCGAGAAATTTTGGAAGAAATCATCGCCAAGCACACTGGTCAGCCAATTGATCGAATTCATAAAGATACCGATCGTGACTTCGTAATGGAAGCAACGGCCGCCAAAGAATACGGCATCATTGATGAGGTCATTTCGACTCGTGAATTTGCCGATCGCTCTGGACCTATCCGTTGAAGTTTGAATCGAGGCACTGATGGCTAAGTTTGGTGATTCAGCAGAACTTGTTAAGTGTTCGTTTTGCGGTAAGTCGCAAAAACAGGTCAAAAAGTTAATTGCTGGTCCTGGCGTTTATGTTTGCAACGAGTGCATAGATCTTTGTAACGAGATAATCGACGAAGAGAACACTGAAGAGACAGAAGCGAGTCTCGAGAAACTTCCGAACCCACGCGAAATTCGCGCCTTCTTAGATGATTACGTCGTTGGTCAAGATACGGCAAAGAAAGTTTTGTCTGTTGCTGTATTCAACCATTATCGACGCATTGAATACAAGCAAAACGCATCAACGCGGCGCGACGATATCGAGCTGTCAAAGAGCAACATCATGCTTCTGGGGCCAACTGGTTGTGGTAAAACCCATATGGCCCAGACACTCGCACGTTTGCTCAACGTGCCTTTTGCAATCGCTGATGCGACTGCATTAACTGAGGCAGGTTATGTAGGTGAAGATGTCGAAAATATTTTGCTCAAACTGTTGCAGGCTGCAGACTTTGACGTCAAAAAAGCAGAGTCCGGCATTGTTTATATCGACGAGATTGACAAAGTCGCTCGCAAAAGTGAAAATCCGTCGATAACTCGCGATGTTTCAGGCGAAGGCGTGCAGCAGGCATTGCTCAAGATTCTTGAAGGCACGGTTGCGTCGGTTCCGCCACAAGGCGGCCGCAAGCACCCACATCAAGAGTTCATTCAAATCGACACCACGAACGTGTTGTTTATTTGCGGTGGCGCATTTGCCGGACTAGATCAAATCATTGCCTCGCGAATCGGTCAAAAGGGTGTTGGCTTTCATGCTCAAGTCAAGTCGAAATCTGAAAAAGACCCAGGTGAGCTTTTCGCACAGGTGTTGCCAGAAGATCTTCTGAAATTCGGAATGATCCCAGAGTTTGTTGGTCGCTTGCCGATGATTGGTGCTGTTCATAGTCTTGACAGTTCGGCGTTGATCAAAATTCTTACTGAGCCAAAGAATGCGTTGCTTAAGCAATACCAAAAGTTTTTTGAATTTGAAGATGTTGAACTTGAGTTCACAACCGAAGCACTTGAAGCGGTTGCTGCCCAAGCCCTTGTGCGCGGCACTGGCGCTCGTGGTTTGCGGGCGATTCTCGAAGAGGTCTTGCTCGAGACTATGTATGACCTGCCTGGTCGTAAAGATGTCGCCAAGGTTGTTATCGACCTGAACGCAGTCAATAAGGTTTCGGCGCCGACCTTGGTTAATCGAAGCACTCGCGTCACTCGTCAGCGTCGCGCTGCTTCTTAAAAGAATTTAATAGTCGTGCAATACGCCGACGCCTTGAGGTATCTCGACGAACACTCGAGTTACGAGCGCACTGGTCGAGTTGATTCACCATCGACTGAAAACATTGAAAAACTACTTGACGCCATCGGCAACCCGCAGCATTCATATCGAAGCATTCACGTCACGGGCACCAACGGCAAAGGTTCGACTGCGCAGATAATAACCAAGTTGTTGATGGCTCATGGCCTGCGTGTCGGCACCTATTCGAGTCCGCATATCAATCGCATAAATGACCGAATCTGCATTAACGGCGAGCCAATTGAAGATGTTGAATTCGGTTTGCAGATTGGAGCGATAGCAGATCTCGAAATTTTACTAGCCCTTCGCCCAAGTTTTTTTGAAATCATGACTGCGGCGATGTTTCGTTGGTTTGCCGACTCGGCTGTTGATGTTGCCGTAGTTGAAGTCGGAATGCTCGGCCGATGGGATGCAACAAACGTGATCAACTCAGATGTTGCTGTCATCACGAACATCGCTCTTGATCACATGGAATACGCGGGTCCGACTGTCGACCACATAGCAAGAGAGAAGGCAGGCATCATCCGGCCTTCGAGTTCGCTTATTTTAGGAGAAACAGACGAATTGCTGCGTGAAATATTTTTGGCAGAAGACGCTCGAGCACGTTTAGTTCGCGACGAAGATTTCGCCTGTGAAGATAATTTCTTGGCGATTGGTGGGCGAATGATCACGGTTAAAACACCGCGCACAAGATATGAAGACGTAATCGTGCCGCTGCATGGTCAGCATCAGGGAGATAACGCATCGCTCGCAATCTGCGCGGTTGAAGAATTTTTTGGCGACACGATTAATCGTGAAATTTTAGATGAGGGCATGTCGAGTGTGAAGATGCCGGGGCGCTTTGAGGTGCTCGGCCATCGACCGCTAGCAATAATCGATGGAGCGCATAACCCTGCAGGTGCAGAAGTTTGCGCAAGAGTATTCTTCGAAGACTTCAACACGCAGGGTCGCAAGATACTTGTTACTGGGGCACTTCGCAGTCGCAACCCAGAAGACTTGTTGCTGTCGTTTCGGGCAAACGAATTTGATGTCGTGATTACATGTATGCCGCCGACGCCGCGAGGTTTGCCAGCTGAAGAGATGGCAAAGGTTGCACAAAGCATCGGTTGTGGTGATGTGCGAGTGACTGATTCAGTAGAGAAGGCTTGTCAAGCGGCAATCAATCTTGCGCAAGATGATGATGCGATACTCGTCACCGGATCGCTTTATATAGTCAGCGCCGCGCGCCCTTATCTACTTAGTCATTTGGCCAAGCACATTTAGCCAAGCGTTAAGCAAGGCCAATTGCGTGCGAGGCAGGCGATAAACCTTTAGCCTGAAGGCATGTCAAATCGCACACTCGTATTATTAAAGCCAGACGCCGTCGAACGAAACTTGGTCGGTGAAATTCTCAGTCGATTTGAGTCGAAAGGCCTAAAAATCGTCGCCATGGAGCTACGCCAACTTGACGCCGCAACGCTTGGCCGTCATTACGAAGAGCACCAGGGCAAAGGTTTTTATGCCGAACTCGTTGCGTTCATGTCGCGTGGCCCAGTTGTTGCTTTGGCTTTAGAAGGCCCGGATGACACTTGGGAGATAGTTCGCGCAATGATGGGGGCGACTAACCCTCGCTCGGCGGCGCCAGGCACTATTCGCGGTGACCTCGGAACTCTTTTTACTGAAAACTTGGTGCATGGCAGTGACTCTGCGGCATCAGCAAGTCGCGAACTTGAGATTTTCTTTCCGGGTCTCGCGAAGAAGAAGTCGTAAAAATGGCGGGAGGTAATCCTCTCTCAATGGGTCGCGATGTCGCAGTAGATCTCGGCACCGCGAACACTCTCGTTTATGTCAAAGGTCAAGGACTGGTATTAAACGAGCCGTCGATGGTTGCCGTCGACACGCGAAGTGGTCAAGTTGTGGCTGTTGGTCACGAGGCAAAACGCATGTGGGGGCGTGCACCAAGAAACATTCGCCTTGTTCGCCCGTTAAAAGATGGTGTCATCGCCGACTTTGATGTGTGCGAGCAAATGCTGAAACAATTTCTGCAGCGAATTTCAACGAGTCGTTGGAGTAAGCCAAGAGTTATCGTCGCGGTTCCGTCAGAAGTGACTGGTGTAGAGCGCCGTGCAGTGCAAGATGCCGCCGAGTTTGCTGGTGCGCGACGCCCTGTTTACATCATCGAAGAAGCTATGGCTGCAGCGATCGGCGCCGGTTTGCCGGTGCACGAGCCAAGTGCGAACTTGATTGTCGACATCGGTGGTGGCACGACCGAAGTCGCGGTCATTTCGTTAGGTGGCATCGTTACGGCAAACTCTGTGCGTGTCGGTGGCGACGAGTTAAACGAAGTGATTATTGCAATGTTCAAGCGAGATTTTGATCTCGACATTGGTGTCAACACGGCAGAAGAAGTGAAAATTCAACTGGGCTCGGCTTGGCCACTTCAAAATGAGATTGTTGGCGATGTTGGTGGGCGAGATACAAAAACGGGCTTGCCTCGCACACAAGAAATCACGACTCAGCAAGTTCGCGAGGCACTAGACGACGCGGTGATGAAAATTGTCGATGCAATCAAAAGGACTCTCGAGCGAACCCCACCCGAACTTGCGGCCGATGTGATTAGTCATGGTTTGGTTTTGGCAGGTGGTGGCGCTCTGTTGGCTGGTCTGGCCGAACGTATTACTCACGAAACCGGAATACAGGCCTTTATCGCCCCCGAGCCGTTGCTTGCTGTTGTTTTAGGCGCCGGGATGACACTCGAAAATCTTGAGGCGATCAAGGGATTAACGATTCAAAGCGAATTTTCATAGAAACGATTTTTTAAAAAGTGGCAGTCGCTCAATTAACCCGAAGACGAGCAATTATATTGCTGGTTCTTACATCGATCATTTTGATCACGCTTGATCTTCAAAATTCTTCAGCAGTCTCTGGTCTGAGAAATATCTTTGGTACGATTTTTCGTCCGGTTGAAAGCACGACTCGTGTTATCACTAGGCCGATTAGCAATGCCTGGCATGGCATATTTGACTACAACGATGTGCTTGATGAAAACGATCGTCTTCGCGAAAAAGTTGCTCAGCAAGAAGGGGCAACAGTCGCCGCAGCGGCTTCGGTGCGACTTGCGCAAGAACTTTTGGCTCTCAATGGACTGCCAACTCTTGCAGGTATTAATGCAGTTACCGCGCAGGTGATTGGTGATTCGCCGACAAATTTCTCGCAGACAATTGAAATAAATCAGGGCAGTGAGAGCGGCATTCGTGTCGGAATGCCAGTGCTTAATGCAGCTGGCCTAATCGGGAAAATCACCAAGGTTTATGGCGATCGCTCTGTAGTGATGTTGATCACTGATCCAGATTTTGCGCTTTCGGTCAAAGTTGTCAATTCTCCGCGCCAGACAACCACGACAACTATCGCCAAGAGCAACGCTGCCGTGCCGTCACCAGTTGTGCCTGTTGAACCAGATGCGAGCCTTGAAGGCGAAGCATCGACAACAACTACAACAACAACTACGACAACCATCGCTGGGTTTACGCCCTCAGTTACAACACTGCCGGCCGTGCCATCTGGGGTTTCGTCAATTACTGTGCCACTTGCGAGTGATCTTGCAGTTCGAGAAACTGGCGTGATTGAGGGGCGAGGGCCGTCGCGTCAGCCGACCGTGCGGTTCATCAGTAATGCCGTGCGATTTGGTGATATTCAAGTCGGAGTACCGATCGTGACTGCGGGTGGCTCGCGCAGTTTGTCGCCACCAGATATTTTGATCGGCACTGTAGCGCGCGTTGTTGAAAGACTCGGCTCTGCCGGACCAGTGCTCGAAATCGAGCCAGTCGCCGACCTAACGAATCTTTCTTTTTTGAGGGTCTTGCTTTATCAGCCGATTACTGAAAAGGTGACACCGTGATTCGTTTTTTGACAATCATGTCAAGTCGATGGACGCGACTTGTTCTCGTGCTTCTAATTGTCATTTCGTTTCAGACGACTTTGTTTGCCGAAATGCGCCCGTTTGGTGTAGCCGCGCAGTTAGTTCTACTTTTCGTTGTTGTCTCTGGCTCAATAAATGGTTCAACAATCGGTGCGCTCACAGGTTTGATTGCCGGCTTGATGTATGACTTCATATTGCCAACGCCTGTAGGTCTGACATCTTTGGCACTTGGTCTTGCGGGGGCAACTGCCGGACTATTGACTTATTTCTTCCATGAGCCAACTTGGTGGATGCGACTGATCACGGTTGGTGTCGTTTCGTTGCTCGGAGAAATTTATTATCCGCTCGCACAAGCAGTTGTCGGCCTTGACGGCTGGCTGCAATTTCGAATAATTAAAGTTGCACTTGTTGTAGCCGTTTGCAATCTGGCTCTCTCGCCAATAGCAATTCTTGTTTGTCGTTGGACATTGGCTGAAAGAAAGTTGTCAGTTTGATGTCAACGCGCAGGCCTGAGAGTGCGCCAAAACGATTGGTCGCTCTTGGCGTCGTGGCACTTGTTTTGTTTGGTGCGCTTTCGACGCGCATGTGGTTTTTGCAAGCAGTCGGCTCGCGCAGCGTCGAAGAAGTGATCGTCAAAGTTCGCACGCGAACAATCAAACTTTTGCCTGAACGCGGCAGAGTCTTTGACGCAGCAGGTCGTGTGATGGCCGACAATAAGCGAACACTCGTGGTGACTATCGACCGAGATGTCGTACGCAAACCTGCCGAAAGACTTGCACTTGCGCAGCGCCTATCAGGTCCGCTGAATGTACCGATAGAAACGCTGCTCGTGCGCATGCAAGATGAGCGCTATGGACCATTTGAGTCAATCCCGCTACGAGAAGATGTCTCTGAGGACACCGCGCTCTTTTTGATGGAGCGCGTGGAGGACTACCCAGGCATCTTCGTGCGTGAGGAGTGGCGAAGAAACTATCCATATGGTGCTTTAGGCGGACACGTGCTTGGTTATCTGGGAGCAATTTTGAAAGGAAATCTTGCATACTACAAATCGATTGGCTATGACCCGAATGAACGCGTCGGCCAATACGGAGTGGAAGAGACTTACGAGACCGCATTAAGAGGCACGCCGGGTTACGTGCGTTATGAAGTAGACGCGGTTGGCAACGTTTTGCGCTTGATCGAGCGAGTTGAGCCGATAGCGGGAAATGATTTGCAATTATCGATTGACTTAAAAGTGCAACAGTTCGCAGAGCAGGCACTTGAAACACAGTTGCTTGTGCGCCGTCGCGTTGAAGCCGGACAGGTGCGGTTGCCCGATGGCACACTCGACCCGCAGTACCCAGAGATCAACTATTACAAGGCCCCGGCTGGGTCAGTTGTCGTGATGAACCACAATTCGGGTCGTGTTGTGGCGATGGCAAGTTATCCGCGATTTGATGTGCGCTGGTTCGGTGGCGGATTACCAAAAGATAAGTTCACTCAGTTGTTTCCACAAACTGATGACCCCGATCTTTCTATTTTGGTTAATCGCGCGATCACGGGTCGATACAACGTTGGTTCTTCGTTTAAGCCACTGGTTGCGTACGCAGCGTTAAATACTGGCCAATTGCCGGGTGGTGCAAAATATGAATTCGATGATCGGGGCACATACAAATTGCAAAGCATCCCAGACGATCGATGCCAGCAGGGTGTTAAGTGCGTTTTCAGAAATTCAATCTGTCGGTCAACTGGTGCACCATGTCGATATGGCGAGGTCAATGTCGAGTCGGCTCTCGCGGTTTCGAGCGACACCTTTTTTTATAAAATTGGCGAACAGATTTTGACTGAACGTGGGTTTGCGCCCGTTCTTGAAAACGAAGTGAGAACTTTTGGTCTGGGCTCGCCAACGAATATCGACTTGCCATACGAATATGCAGGCACGATCCCGAGCAAAGAACTGAAGAAACGACTCGCCGATATTGGCGCAATCTCGCAAGAGTCGGGTCGCGCATATTACGTCGGTGACCAAGTTTTGTTTTCGATTGGACAAGGTTTGTTGTCAGCCACGCCATTGCAGATGGCTCAGGCTTATTCGACAATCGCAAATGGCGGTCGAGTTTATGAACCTCGCGTTGGCGTTGCATTGCTTGCACCAGGCACACTCGACTCGCGCCCGGGTTTCGTAGATTTTGGTACAACCGAGGTTGTTAAGCGCCTTGTCTCAATTAAACCGACACGACGCATCGCAATGCCCACCGAGACACGTGAGCCAATAGTCAAGGGCATGGCACGCGTAATCACTGGCCCAGGTGTCACTTTCGATTACTACCACAAGGCAACAGGCGAAAATATTTTTCGTGGCTATGACTACGGGAAGTTGCCAATTGCAGGCAAGACAGGCACGGCGCAAGGATTCGACAACTTGCCCTGGAACGACTCTTCGGCGTTTGGCGCATTCAGTCTGGATAGTTCTCAGCCCTATACGGTTTTCGCTTATCTCGAAAAAGCCGGATACGGCTCTCAGGCTGCTGCGCCAGTCGTGAAGTGCATCTTTACTGCGTTGGCGGGCAATTATCGCTATGACGAAATTCTGCCGGCCGACCCACTCGATAAAGCGAGTTTCGAAGTTGCTGCGCCAACTTCGCTGCGCAACCCGCTCTGCCTTGTCGGTGGCGCTTCGGATACCCGAGAGTAGGGCATCGAAAATGTCTCGCTTCTTGCCGAAGATTTCTCTACCAAAGTGGATGGGCACAAGTTACGACGTTGTGTCGGTTTGGCGCAACATTGACGTCGTGTTGTTGATTGCTGTGACGTTACAAAGTGTGATTGGTGCATTTACTGTCTATTCAGCGACACGTCAACGCATGATCAACCAAGGCTTTGACCAATATTTTTATGTTCAGCGCCAAGTTACATTTTTGATTGTTGCCGCAGTTGCGACTGCAATCATCATGGCAGTTGGTCACGACTGGATTCGAGAGCGTGCAGTCTTTTGGTATATCGCATCAAGCCTGCTGCTAATTCTGGTTTTGGTTTACGGCGCGGTAACACGCGGCGCAAGACTGGCATTTGACCTCGGGCCGATATCAGTGCAACCCGCCGAACTAATGAAAGTTGTCGTGCTCATTTTGATTGCGGCATACACGGCCGATGCCGCCTACGAGAAAATTGATTATCACCAATTTTCAGTTTCGCTGTTTATTCTTGGCTTTCCAGTTCTATTAATTTTACTTCAACCAGATCTGGGCTCGGCAACAGTTCTGGTCGCTGGTGTCGCTGGGGTTCTTTTAATGGCCGGTGCAAAGCGCAGATACATTGCGATGATCACAGGTCTGACAATTGTTTCTGCGGCAGCTGTGACTGTCGCTGGCGTAGTAGATCGTTATCAACTGCGTCGCATTGATGCATTTTTGAATCAAGACTCAAACGAAAAAGACCTGCAGCAAATTGTGTTGCAGGTGCGATTTGCTAAGCGAGCGGTTTCGAGCGGCGGCTTTTTCGGTAAAGGTTTTTTGCAAGGCCCACTAACGAACGGCGCGTTCATCCCTGTTCAGTTTTCTGATTTTCCATTCTCAGCAATCGGTGAGCAATTCGGGATGATTGGCGGTTTTGTTGTCTTGGCACTCTTTGCAATAATTTTGTGGCGACTTTGGGTCATCGCACGATTGGCTCGCACACGATTTGATCAACTTCTGATTGCGGGTGTGTTCTCTTTGTTTTTGTTTCAGATTTTTCAAAACATCGGAATGACTCTTGGTTTGACGCCCGTTAGTGGTCTGCCTTTGCCGTTTATTTCGTATGGTGGCTCGCACCTGGTTTCTAGTGCGCTGATGATTGGGTTAGCCCAGAGCATCTATATGCGTCGTCTCCGCTAGGAGAGTCCGTCGTTAGTGCCGCTTGACGGGGTAGCCTGAAAGCACGGAGCGCAAGCTCCACACATTCGATTTTCGCGAAGTCGGTGCGCTCAGTCTCCTGAGTTAGTGCTTAACCGCGATTGACGAACCAGTGTTTGTCGGTTCGTTTTAAAGGTTTAGAAGGATAAGTTAATGAGTTCCCCAGAGTTGCCAGAGCACCCGCGAGAAGGTCGTTTAGTCTCACCTCAAGCAGCCGATGCTGCGCTTGTGCGCAAACCCCAAATTGGTGACACGCGCCCAGCGCCGATAGTTGCACCGTCGCAACCGAGTGACGGCGAAAATTCGAGTGATTCGCCTGCAAATCGAGGTGGGGGTGACTCTAAGCGTTCTGAAAAGTCAAATCGCGGTGAGAAGTCTGGTCGGGGTGGTCGAAATCGTCGAGGCGGTAAAAATCGTCGTCGTCGCGGTGATCGCACGGGCGACCGTGATTCAGCGCGTTCATCACGATCGGCGGTTGTTGAGACTGACGCAGAACTGATTGAGCGGCGTCGGGGCAAAGAGCGCAATGGTCGACCACTCGGTCGTTACATGATGTGTGTTCAAGTTCGCAAAGACTTTACGCAAGTGGCGATGCTTGAAGGCCGAAGTCTTATTGAGCACTATGTAAGTCGTCCGGCAGATGATGCTGATCAAATTCACGGCAATATTTATTTAGGTCGAGTGCAAAACGTGCTTCCAGGAATGGAAGCTGCATTCGTTGATATTGGTACGCCAAAAAATGCCGTTTTATATCGTGGCGATGTGCAATTCGATAAAGAAGATGTCGTTGAACAAGGCCCTGAACCACGCATCGAGCATGTTTTGCAATCTCGTCAGTTAATTTTGTGTCAGGTCACGAAGAACCCAATTGGTGCCAAGGGTGGTCGGTTGACTCAAGAAGTTTCGTTGCCGGGGCGTTTTGTGGTTTTGATACCTGACTCGCGTACTTATGGCATCTCGAAGCGATTGCCAGAAGATGAGCGTCGTCGATTGCGCACGATTCTTGATCGCGTCAAGCCAGAAGAGCACGGCATCATCGTGCGTACTGCAGCTGAAAACGCAACCGAGCATGAACTGCAAACAGACATGTCGCGTTTACTCGCACTCTGGGAAGACATTAAAGAGCGGTCTAAGAAGGCGAGTGGTCCGACTTTGTTGTATCGCGAGCCTTCGTTGGCCGTGAGAGTTATCCGTGAAGAATTCAGCAGCGATTATCGCGGCATCATTCTTGATGATCGCGATTTGTTCGAAGAAGTGACTCAATACATTGGCGACTTCAACCCCGAGTTTTTAGACCGCATTGAGTTTCATGACACTGCGGCTGAGGGACTTTCGCTGTTTGAAAAACAGCATGTGCATGAGCAGATTCACAAGGCGCTCGATATTAAAGTTTGGTTGCCGTCCGGTGGTTCGCTCGTAATCGAGCACACTGAGGCTTTGACCGTAATCGACGTGAACACGGGCAAGAATATTGGCAAGACGAACCTTGAAGAAACGGTCTTTAGCAACAACCTTGAGGCAGCAGATGAAATTGCGCGTCAGTTGCGCCTTCGTGATATCGGCGGCATCATCGTCATTGACTTCATCGACATGGACATTCGCGAGAACCGTCGCAAGGTGCTCGAGCGATTCAAAGATGCGTTGTCGCGTGATAAGACACGCACTCAGGTGTTTGAGATCTCAGAGTTGGGTCTTGTCGAGATGACCAGAAAGCGAATTGGCGAAGGCTTGTTGACAAATTTCGCCGACACTTGCCCAACTTGCGAGGGTCGCGGAATCATGGTCGACCACTCGATGCTCGACTGATTTTGGGTAATTTTCAGTAATTTTCGGCAATTCATACAGATAGGATCTGAGTTCAATATGTACGCAATTATTGCTTCTGGTGGAAAACAAGAAAAGGTTGCCAAAGGTCAACAAGTTCAAGTCGAACTGTTGGGCGTAGCAACTGGCTCTGAGGTCTCGTTCACCCCGGTAATGCTCGTCGATGGTGAGAGCGTTCTTGCAACTCCTGCTCAACTCGCAAAAGCCTCGGTCAAGGGCAAAGTTTTAGGCGAAGTCGCTGACAAAAAAATCGATGGCTTCATGTACAAGCGTCGCACGAACCAGCGCCGTCGATTCGGCCATCGCCAGCGCTATAGCCTCGTTGAGATTACTTCGATTGTGAAAGGCTGATTCATGTCAAAAACCAAAGGTGGCGGTTCTACAAGAAACGGCAGAGATTCAAATGCTCAGCGCCTCGGCGTAAAAGTGTTTGACAGCACATTGGTCAACGCCGGCACAATTTTGATTCGTCAGCGTGGCACAAAAGTGCACCCGGGCAAAAATGTTGGCAAAGGCAGTGACGATACTTTGTTCGCGCTTGTCAATGGCAACGTAAAGTTTGCCGAGCGTCGTGGCCGCAAGGTCGTCGACGTTAATCCAGCATCTAACTAAACAGTTCTTACTGTTTTGCGAGCGAGGCTCGCGATTGATGATCAGCTAGTTATTCGCTAGTGCTATTCGCAGCATCGTGATAAATTTTTCACGGTTGACGCGCAATACAACGCGACAGTTATTGCGATTGTTGATGATGTCAAGGTGATCGACAATTGTTTGGCCGCGGGTGTCGCCAAAGCCAAGGTTCACTCGAACGTGTTTTTCAACTTCAGAGGTGACGATCGCTGGATCAAGAGCGACAGCCATTGCAATTGGGTCGGGCAAATCGAAACCATCAAGTTTTGTTTCGGTGCGACAAAACTCGCGTACCTGGCGCTGAATCTTCATTGCAAAACTGCCAAGATTGCTGAGTTTGCTCAGTTCATCGGCGAGCGCGTCAGAAACTACCGCGTCAGCAACTGAGACGTCCCAGCCGACCATTTCGAGAGGCAAATCAGAATCGAAAACAATTCGAGCTGCTTCTGGGTCGGCCCACACATTGAATTCTGAAGCCGCGGTCACGTTGCCTGGCAATGCGCCAGTACCGCCCATAATCACGCACCGTCGCACCCACTTGGCAAACTGTGGCTCAATCGAAAGCGCAAGGGCGATGTTCGTTAGCGGCCCCAATGTGACGAGATCAATTTCATTTGGTTTGGCGCGAAATGTGGCGATCATTTCGCTTATTGCGTGAGTTGAAGTCGGCTTTCGGCCTTCGAGTTTTAAACCGATATCGCCCATGCCATCAGTGCCATGCACGTTTTGTGCCGAAGAAAAACTTCGCACGAGTGGTCTGTGCGCACCAACATGAACGGGTGTTTTTGCACCGCACATTTCGATTGTGTAGAGCGCTGCTTGAACGCCAGAATTAATTGGCACATTGCCGGCAACTATTGAGATGCCAAGCACGTCTGTAGTTTTACTCTTCAAAGCGAGAATTAAAGCCACCGCATCGTCTGACGCCGTGTCAGTATCAATCCACATTTTTTGGGTCATGAATTGAGTTTCATCTCTCGGTGCCGATGCCTTGGGGCAGTTGCGATTCGGGCCAGTTGAGAAGCGACATAGCCTGGCGGCAAGCGAAGCGGTCGGTCATGCCACCGACATAAGTGACAGCAAGTTTGATCGCCTCGGCGCTATTTGGGTCGAAAAGTTCGCGCTCGCCTGGGCTATGCATGAGTTTTGGATTAGCCACATAATGCTCAACGAGCGCTCGCAATAAAACAATTACCGACTCGGCCTGCGTACGCGACTCGCGACGCATATAAATGTTGTCGTAATTGAATTTACGAAATGCCGCCAACGCATCGGCACACTGACTGGTCATCGCCACGCGACCTGTAGCGGCAGTCGCATTGATCATCGCACTAATGAACGCCCGAAGTTGTTCGTCGCGTTGTGTGCCACAGACCGAACGCACTATTTCAGGCAATTGCTCGGGGGTGACGACACCGGCAGCAACTGCGTCTTCAAAATCGTGACAAACATAAGCAATACGATCTGCCCAAGAGACGATTTCGCCCTCTGGGGTTTTCGGTGCAGGCCGCGACCACGAATGGTTGCGGATGCCATCGAGAGTTTCAACACACAAGTTAAGCGGCACGAGCGTGACGTCGGCGCCCCAAACGGCATGGTCATAGCCGCCGTCGACATATGGCGACAATGCATCTTCGCTGGCATGACCACCAGGACCGTGCCCACAGTCGTGACCCAAGGCGATTGCTTCGGTGAGCGCGACATTGACGCCAATCGCGCGCGCCACAGACGTGGCGACTTGTGCGACCTCGAGAGCGTGAGTCAAACGCGTTCGCTGGTGATCTTGCGGAAAGACGAAAACTTGAGTCTTGCCAGCAAGTCGACGAAATGAAGACGCGTGCAAGATGCGATCGCGATCGCGCTCAAAACAAGTGCGAAATTTGTCTGGCTCTTCTTCAACTGCTCGATTTCCGGCGCCAAAGCTTCGTGTTGCAAGAACTGTGAGATTTTGATTTTCGAGCTCTTCGCGTTTGCGTCGATCGACTAAATCGCGCGCACCTGAACCGGCCCACGAGTCGGCGTGTGCGAGGCGAATTTCAACATCGGTGTCAACGCTGTGACCGTGCATCGTTTCGGCCCACGCTTTGGCTCGTGACGTATGCGCGTTTTTATCCTCAATAACCATTGACACAACCATAGGCAACGGGTGAGCCCAGATTGTCGCTTGTAGCCTTGAATAGCCTGCTTTCGCTACGAGTAGCCACGCAGACCCCGAGGAGACCAATGAGTGTGTTTGTTGACGAAGCCCAATTAAATGTTCGCGGAGGCGACGGGGGTAGTGGCTGCGTCAGTTTTCGTCGTGAGGGGCCGGTTGTGAACGGTGGTCCGAATGGTGGCGACGGCGGCAACGGTGGTTCGGTTTGGCTTGAGGCCGACCGCAACGTGGCGAGTTTGTTGGCTTTTCGCGATCACCCGCATCGTCGCGCACAAGACGGTGTATCTGGGATGGGAAAAGACTTGCATGGTCGACGCGGCGAAGAACTTGTCGTCAAAGTTCCTGAAGGCACAGTCGTAAAAGATCTTTACTCAGGCGAAATTTTGGCCGACCTACCGAGTCATGGTTCGAGATGGTTGGCGGCTCAAGGCGGCGAGGGTGGTCGCGGTAACGCTCGCTTTTTGTCGAATCGTCGTCGCGCACCAAAATTTGCCGAGCAAGGTGAACATGGTTTAGATCGTTGGCTCAAACTTGAAATGAAATTGATGGCAGATGTGGCGCTGGTTGGGTTTCCTAATGCCGGCAAGAGCACATTCATTAGTTCGGTTTCGGCGGCCAAACCGAAGATCGCTAATTATCCGTTTACAACTCTTGAACCGCATCTCGGTGTTGTGCGCTTAAACAACACGACAGAGTTTGTGATTGCCGACATTCCGGGCATTATCGAAGGCGCCAGCCAAGGCAAAGGTTTGGGCGATCAGTTTTTGCGACACATCGAGCGCGCTCGAGTTCTTTGTGTGCTGATTGATTTGGTTTCAATGGAAGAAATTTCGCCAGCCGATCAAGAAGAAATCTTGTTGCGCGAGTTGAAGGCGTATCAACCTGAATTGCTCGATCGGCCACGGTTGATTGTTGCTACTAAGACAGATTCGGCAACGCCTGAGGCGATCGCCGAATGGAAGGGTCCGAAGATTTCGGCAGTTACTGGTGATGGTGTGCGCGACGTTTTGAATCAACTAGCCGTCTTGGTCGCCGAAGCTCGAACGACAGAGCCTGCGCCAATTGGACCAGTTACATTTCGCCCAGAGCCACAGGGCACACGCGTCGAGCGAATCGGTAGCAACGAGTTTCGTCTGCACGGGCGCGATATCGAGCGTTCTATTGCTATTAATGACCTGACTAATGCTGATGCTTTGAATTACATCGATGATCGCATGTCACGTCTCGGTATACCGCGACTGTTGGCGCGCGCGGGTGCAACCGAAGGCGCAATCGTGTGGATCGGCACATTCTCGTTTGATTACACGCCGGAGCAATAACTATGCGCGTCGTTGTAAAAATAGGTACTTCGTCAATCACAACAGATCTCGGCAGCATTAACTCGGCTGCTGTTAATGCACTCTGTGAACAAGTCGCCGAGTTGCGCAGGGCAAATCACGAAGTTTTGATTGTTACATCGGGTGCTGTTGCGGGTGGTGTTGCCGCCTTGAAACTAGGCAAGCGACCAACCGATATGCCGACATTGCAAGCACTTGCGGCCGCTGGTCAAAGTCGATTGATGCAAGAGTACAACGTGCAACTTGATCGTCATCAGTTAGTTGGTGCGCAAGTTTTGTTGGTGCCAAACGATTTCATTGATCGCCATCAGTATCTGCATGCTCGCCAAACATTGTTGCGTCTGCTCGAGTTGGGTTGCATACCGGTGATCAATGAAAACGATGCGATCGCCAGCGATGAGATTCGTTTTGGTGACAACGATCGAATTGCAGCGCTTGTTGCCCACAGCGTGTCGGCTGATGTTTTGATTTTGTTGACTGATTTAAAGGGTCTTTACACTGCCGATCCAAATGTTGACCCAAAAGCTGTATTCATTGAAACTGTTAATGCCGATGATGAGTTGTTGTCGGTTCGTGCAGGCAACTCGGCAACCAGTGTCGGCAGTGGTGGAATGGCTTCAAAACTTGCCGCTGCTCGAATTGCGTCGTGGTCTGGTGTGCGTACGGTGATTGCTGCGGCACAACGAAAAAATGTCGTTGTAGATGCCGTCAATAAAGTGCCTGACGCTGGCACACAGTTTTTGCCGCGCCAACGCGAACTTACTGCTCGCAAATTGTGGATTGCGTTTGCCGCGCAAGCCACCGGCTCGGTAACAATCGACGACGGGGCGCGCGATGCCATACTTCGACGCAATGTTTCGTTGTTGCATGCAGGTGTCAAGCATGTGCAAGGTGACTTTGAGGCCGGTGACACGATCGAAGTTTTAGATAGTGCTGGCCAAACTATTGCCCGTGGCATGGCAAGTGTCAGCTCGGTGCAGGCGAGTGAAGGCGCGGGTCAAAAAAGTGCTGACCTTGGCGATGGCATTTCAGCCGAAGTGATTCATCGCGACGATTTAGTCGTGTTGATCTCTTAAATATTTAAATGACTAACGTGCACTAGTCGGCAACCGCAAAAGTTTTACGGCGAAGCACGACGATTGCGACACCGCTAGAAATCAAATAAGCGAAAGAAAATGCAAGTCCTAAGCCGAGAACGTCGTATTTATCGACAAGCAAGATCGCCAAGATGATGTTCAATGCATTTTCGAATACATTTATGAAAAATGGTGTGCGGGTATCGCCATGACTGTAGAAGCCACGCAATACGAATAAATAAATCGAAAATCCAGAAAGACCGACACTCAGACCGACAAGCGCCCGAGCGGTATTTGTCACCGCTGATTCATCAAAATTGCCATACTGCAGCAACAGTTCGACAATTGGCTTGGCAAAAATTACCAAAATTACCGATGCCGGAATTGTGGCTAGTGCGGTTAGTCGAATGCCCGAAAAAAACCGACGGTCAAATTCTTGTTTGTTTTTCTGCGCAACGGCACGAGCGAGTTCAGGTACAAAAGTTGTCGCTATTGAAACTGCCAGCAGTCCGTGCGGCAAAGAAAAAAACGTATACGCCTTTGAGTAGGCATCGACGTTGCCGCTGCCCGGATTGGCGAGGTTCTTGATGATCACGAGAGCCACTTGGTTGGCGGCGATATATCCAACTGCCCAGCCAGAAAGTTTGAGCAACTCTTTAACTGCCACATGCGAGATGTCAAAGTTCCACCGCAGTGTCGTGCCATTACTTCGCAAAGCCCAGATCATGCCAACAGCCATCACGATGATGCCAGAAGTCGAACCCATGCCAAGAAGCCATTGCAAAGACTCATTGTCGACTACTTCATTCAGCGTCGGTGGGTCAACACTGCTGACGCGGCTAACGAATAGCAGAGAAGTGATCGTGACAAGGTTTGCTAAGACGGGTGTCCAAGCTGCAGCAAAAAACTTCTTGTGCGCATGCAAGATTGAAGTACAAATTGAAGTGACGCCATAGAAAAATATTTGCAAAAGCAACAAACGTGTGAGAATTGTGCCCGCTTGGCGAAAGAGATCGGCGTCGATTTCGCTCGCGGGGTTCAATGAAAAAACTCTAAAGATCAACGGTGCAAGAGCAATGGCAAGCGCAGTAATCACGCCAAGAGCAACAAAAGCAAAACTCGTGATCGCACTGACTGACTCATCGTCACCTTTTTGCAGATGTCGCGTGAATAAAGGCACGAGCGTTGCGGCGAGAATGCCGCCGAGAAGCAACTCGTAAACAACATTGGGTGCATTGTTGGCAATGTCGTAAGCGTCGGCGAGAGCGGTCTGGCCGATAACAACGCCGAAAACAATGATGCGAACAAGACCCGAAAGTCGACTTAGCGCAGTGCCGCTAGCCACAGTGAGGTTGGCTCGCAACAGACCCGAACGGGCGGTGGGCATAGCCATGGCTTCTAATCGTAATTGCACTTAGTTAGACCAAGGCCTGCACGGCTAGAGTTATGCGGGTGAAACCACGATTTAAAGACGTCGCCACCGTTCGCAGCGGGCTAAAAAAAGAAAATTATCTTGCCGATGACGGCATCGCCGGTGTGGTCTATTTGGCCGACCGACTGGGCAAGCCGGTTTTGATTGAAGGTCCAGCGGGTACGGGTAAGACCCAACTCGCAAAGAGTGTTGCCGACATGACGGGTGCACGATTGATTCGTTTGCAATGTTACGAAGGCCTCGACGAGTCGAAGGCGCTTTACGAATGGAACTACAAAAAGCAGTTGCTGCGCATTCAAGCCGACAAGAAGAGCGACTCGTGGAGCGAAGTTCACGACGATATTTTCAGCGAAGAGTTTTTGTTGACTCGTCCGTTGCTCGAGGCGATCACCAGCGAAGAGCCAGTTGTCTTGTTGATCGATGAAGTTGACCGCGTCGAAGTCGAGACCGAAGCGTTGCTGCTCGAGATTTTGTCTGAATATCAAGTTTCGATCCCTGAATTGGGCACGATTACCGCAAAGCAGATTCCGCTTGTGTTTTTGACTTCGAACAACACGCGTGAACTCTCAGAGGCGCTGAAGCGTCGTTGTCTCTATCTACATGTCGACTACCCAGACCTCGAGCGCGAAAAAGAAATTGTTTTGACGAAAGTTCCAGACATCAGCGAAAATCTCGCGGATCAAATTGCCCGCATCGTGCGCAGCATCCGCCAACTAGATCTGAAGAAGGCGCCTTCTGTGAGCGAAACCCTTGACTGGGCCCGCACGCTGATGATTCTCGGCATCGAAACAATCGACGAGAAAGAAGCCAAAGAGACTCTGCATATCCTTCTGAAATATCAGACTGACATCGCAAAAGCGGCCAAAGAACTTTCAGTTACGAAGTGAGTTTTTAAGTGCCCGTACTTGACCTGATGTCGGGTTTCATTGCCGAGTTGCGCAATGCGGGTTTACCAGTGAGCCTGACCGAGAACCTTGACGCCATGGAAGCAGTGAAGGTAATACCGATCGAAGATCGCGATGCATTTAAATATGCGCTCGGCGCAACGCTCGTCAAGAACAATGCACACTGGCGAGTTTTCGAAACTATTTTCGAAGTCTATTTTTCGCTGCGTGGCCCCGAATACGAAATAAATCAAGAAAGTCAGCCCGACGACTTCTGGCGCGAAATGCAAGACCAAATGGACCAAGTAAAGGGTCAGGGCGAGGGCAAAGGTTCTGGCGGCGGAATGGATTCGTTGACGCCTGAAGAAATCGCGGCGATGTTGATGCGCGCGTTGATGAATGGTGATCAAGCAATGATGCGCGCTCTAGCCAAGCAGTCTGTGCAGCGGTTCGCAGGCATGGAGCCTGGTCGGCCTGTGGGTGGCACTTACTACTTGTATCGCACGCTGCGCAATCTTGATCTCGACAACATGTTGCAAAAATTGATGGATGCCAATCGTGAGATGAGCAAACAAGAACTTTCTTCGCTCGAAGAACGACTCGAAAAAGACGAGTTTGAAAGTCGCATCGAGCAATTTAAACAAGAAGTTGAAGCAGAGATTCGTCGTCGACTTGTCGCTGATCGTGGGGCCGAAGCAATGGCTAAAACGTTGCGCAAACCATTGCCAGAAGACGTCGAGTTCATGCACGCCAGTCGCGACGAGATGCAAAGTTTGAAAAAAGCTTTATATCCGTTGACGCGAAAACTGGCTGCGCGTTTGGCACGCAAACGTCGTCACGGTCGCAAAGGCCCGCTCGATTTTCGCAATACAGTGCGGCACTCGTTGAGTTATGGCGGTGTGCCTGCCGATCCGAAGTTTCGATATCCGCGGCCGGCAAAACCTGAGTTGATGGTTGTCGCCGATATCTCGGGCAGCGTCGCTGCGTTTGCGCGGTTCACGCTGATGTTCGTCTATGCGATTCAGAATCAGTTCTCTAAAGTTCGTTCATTCGTGTTTATTGATGGCATCGACGAAGTGACAAAGTTCTTTAAATCAACCGAAGACATCGGTGAAGCGATTAACCGTGTCAATACTGAAGCTGATGTTGTTTGGGTCGACGGTCACAGCGACTACGGCCACGCATTTGAGGTTTTCTTTGAGCGGTACGGCAAAGACATCAATTCAAAAACAACGATATTGCTACTTGGCGATGCGCGTAACAATTATCACGCCGCGCAGTCATGGGTGGTCAAAGAGATGCGCAAGCGAGCCCGCCACGTTTATTGGCTGAACCCCGAGCCGAAGTCATATTGGAATACGGGCGATTCGATAGTCGGCGAGTATGGCGCCCACACTGATGGCGTTTTTGAGTGTCGCAATTTGCGACAACTCGAAGGCTTCGTTGAAAACTTAGCCTGATTTAAGTTTTCTTCGCACGACGACGACCCAACCAGCAGCAACGAAGACAGAAAAAATGAACCACTGAGCGGTGTAGCTCAGGTGAGAACCAGTCGATAAAACTGGGTCGGCAATGCGTGCGATCGCCGGCGAGTCTTTGGGTTGCGAGTCGAGAACTTCTAGGTAGATCTCAGTATTGAGATTTTTGATTTGCTGCGACATACGAGGCAGATCAATGTTGATCACTTCACTTAACTTGCCCGTGGTGGGGTCGCTGAGTTCGCCAAAGCGACGCGACTCAGAAACTCTCACTCGCGCAATTAGCTGAACAGGTCCGTCGGGGGCTTTTGGTGTGGCAGTTGCTTGTGTAATAAAACCGCGGTTAACAAGCACAACTTGATCGCCAGAGCCGCCGTCAATTGAGTCGCTGTTGATTGAGCCATGGCCAATTAAAAGTGGCGTGAGCGGGTCAACGCCTGAAATTCCTTCTTGCGAGCGGTTGACTGCAAGCAGCGTTTGGTCATCAAGATAAGTGCCAGACACCGAGACATTCAGCCATTCGAGATCTGAAGCCTCGACGCCGTTGGTGCCAA
>JBIKVV010000032.1:0-17583 GCA_044356655.1 Ilumatobacteraceae bacterium | reverse complement strand
GAACGGCCGGCACGATGCAATAAGCACAAGTGTTGTCGCAGCCGATTTGAATTGTCACCCACGCGTTGTAAGAAACTTCGCGGCGCATCGGTAACGCACTCGGAAACATCGTGTGGTCATCGAGCACTGCCTCTTCGAGAATTTCGGTGACCGGGCGCCCGTAACGGGTCTCGTCTAGCAATTCGGCTGCGCGGTGCACATTATGCGTGCCAATGACAACATCAACATACGGTGCGCGCTCACGGATAGATTCGCGGTCTTTTTGTGCCAAACAGCCCGCGACGAGAATTTGGCGATCGTCTTTTTCGGTCTTCCAGTTTTTTAACTGGCTGAGCGTGCCGTAGAACTTGTCGTCGGCATTTTCGCGAATGCAACACGTGTTAATAACGACGACATCAGCATCGCCGACATTGTCAACATTTGTCATGCCGTCTGATTCAAGCAGACCAGACAAACGCTCAGAATCGTGCTCGTTCATTTGGCACCCAAAAGTGCGAACGAAATAGTTGCGGGTCACGACCGTTCTATTTTACAGGCGCGATTTGGGCCTGCCCTTGAAAAGCCACTGCTGGCAGGCCAATAATGACCTGCCAGCCGCAATGGCGTTAGCGATTTATTTAAAGTTCGATCGGTTCGTCGTCTTTGGCAGTGAAAGCTTTCTTTGATGCTTTCTCTGCTGCTGGTTTAGTCGCAGTCGCTTTTGCTGCTGCTGCAGCCACCGAGTCGGATGATGTTTCAGCCGGGGCCTCTACCACCGGCATTGACTGCTGGCGCACGCGGTCGGCCATCTGAACCATGACTTCAGTATTTTCTGCCAAGAACTGCTTGGCATTTTCACGACCTTGGCCGAGTTGCTCGCCTTCATAAGTGAACCAAGCACCCGACTTTTTAGCGATGCCCATTTCGACTGCCATGTCAAGAACAGCACCTTCACGACTGATGCCCTTGCCATACATGATGTCGAATTCGGCTTGCTTGAACGGTGGTGAAACTTTGTTTTTTACAACTTTTACGCGGGTGCGTGAACCAACAACCTCGACGCCATCTTTAATTGCTTCGATGCGACGAATGTCGAGACGAACAGACGAATAGAACTTGAGTGCACGACCACCAGGCGTTGTCTCTGGCGAGCCGAACATAACGCCGATCTTTTCGCGCAACTGGTTGATGAAAATCGCCACAGTATTTGACTTGTTCAAATTTGCTGTGAGTTTGCGCATCGCTTGGCTCATCAGTCGGGCTTGCAGACCCATGTGGCTGTCGCCCATTTCGCCTTCGATTTCTGCTCGCGGAGTAAGCGCAGCGACCGAGTCGATAACGACAACATCGAGCGCACCTGAGCGCACCAACATGTCGACGATTTCGAGTGCTTGCTCGCCCGTGTCTGGCTGCGAGATCAAAAGATTGTCGGTGTCAACACCAATTGCCTTGGCATAGATTGGGTCCATTGCGTGTTCGGCATCGACATAGGCGCAGATGCCGCCATTGCGTTGGGCTTCGGCCACAACATGCATCGCCAAAGTTGATTTGCCTGACGACTCTGGGCCGAAGATTTCAACAATGCGACCTCGAGGCAAGCCGCCGATGCCAAGCGCAATGTCAAGTGGCAAAGCCCCAGTTGGGATGAAATCGATGCCCAGGCTTTGCTTTTCGCCCATACGCATGATCGACCCTTTGCCGAACTGCTTATCAATGGCCCCTAGGGCTACTTCGAGTGCTTTATCTTTTTCTGTGCTCATGATTTATTGCCTTTCATTTGCTTGGGTTGAGAACTTGGCACCTTAGGTAGGGGGTGTTGCAGGCAACCCTACACACGAACAGATGTTCGGTCAAGCACTCTAAAAGCCATATGGCATAAGCCTTCTGCCGCGAAGACTTTGACTTATTGCTGTTTGCTGATGTTCGCCAGCTCATCAATATCGAGCGGGCGCATAATCAGATCAATGGCTAACCACGTCGTATAAGAAATTGGATACCCAGCGACACCAACAATCATCGTCACGCTGATTGTTGAAATTAGTAGCTCTCTAATTGCAATATCTGGATAAGAAATGAACGCACCAACAGCCAGCGTCAAAACTAAAGCACCACCAGTGAGAATAAAACTAATTGCTGACGCACCGAGCATGAAGCCTTCTAAATTACGCTGCCAGAAAAGATTGCAGCCGCGACAATTTTTTTGCGTGCGAAACCACGAAACAAAAAATGCGCCACGGGTGCCGCAATGTGGGCAACGTCGAGATAATCCACGAAGCAACATTCGTAACGATGACGGCGAATTTTGCGCCACGAATTTTTTAGACGAGAAGTTCGTCAATAAACTCTTGAAAAACATTTGCGTAGTTCAGAGTCTCAGCTTCACCGTGCATAATCGAGATCAACCACTGCTCATCAAGACCTGGTGGCAAAAGAATGCCGCGATTGATGCCGTGAATCCATTGCGCATACGCGAGATCAAAATCTGTAGCTTTGTAGTCACGATAATTTTGAATCGGCTCGCGCGACCAAGTGATGCAACCCTTGGCGCCGAACTGCACAACATTCGCATCGACCCCGGCACGATCAATTACCGCCGTGCACGCGTCAACAAGTTTTATGTTTAGATCTATCGCCGCTTGAGTAGCTTCGCGAGTGCAAACTTCGCGCAACACGGCTTTCGCAGCAGCCATGCAAAGTGGATTGCCGTTATAGGTGCCGAGATGAACAACTTGGCCGTTGGTGATTGTGTCCATATATTCGCGCTTGCCACCGAATGCACCAAGTGGCAAACCGCCGCCGATTGATTTGGCGAGCGCGACAAGATCAGGCGTGACCCCGAGCGCGCCCGTTGCACCGCCCCAGCCTGCTGTGATGCCAGTTTTTACTTCGTCGAAAATTAAAAGTGTGCCGTAGCGCTGAGTGATTTCGCGCACTGCTTGCAAATATCCGTCTAATGGTTTGCAAATGCCGATGTTTTGCATCACTGGTTCGACAATGAAGCAGGCCACATCGCCCGCTCGCAAAATATCTTCGAGTGCTTCGGGGTCGTTGTATGGCACAACGAGCGTCGTCTTGACCGTGTCGGCGGTGATGCCAGCACTTGACGGCACCGAAAAAGGTTTGCGCGCCGGACCCGCCACGGCGATCGGCGGCTTCATCGAGATCATTACTTCGTCATGGTGGCCGTGATAGCCGCCCTCGACTTTGACGATTTTGTCGCGGCCGGTTGCGGCGCGAGCGACACGAATCGCGTCCATCGTGGCTTCGGTGCCTGAGTTGGTGAATCGCCACAGTGGCAGGCCGTAGCGCTCGGCGAGCATCTCGGCGACCTCGGCGTTGTCTTGACATGGTGAGACGAAAAGTGTGCCGATGTCGAGTTGTTTATCGATCGCGCGACGGACTAGCGGGTGCACATGGCCAGCAAACAGTGCGCCGAAACCCATGTCGAAATCGGTGTAGCGATTATCGTCAACGTCTTTCATCCATGAACTGCCAGCCGACGCAATGACTAGTGAATAGGGGTCGTAGGCCTGAAAATTCGACGGCACGCCCAGAGGCAGACTCTTGCGAGCCCTTTCGTTGGCGCGCTGCGAGCCTTTTGTGCGCTCGGCATAAAGCGCGAGCTCTCGGGTTGTTATCTCCTTTGCACGTTGTGCAAGTGGCGAAAACAGCGTGGAATCCATCGCTGTCATGGTTATCAACTCCAATATTTGGTTGACTCCAGTGTAGCCGTTGTTTAGGTTGCGAAAATTATTGAAACCTCATTGATTCATAGGGTTTGGCGTAATTTAATTTTTGCTAATCACAAATTTGCGTTGGGTCGTTAGTAAATGTGTGGCACACTGAATTGTTCGTGGTGGGCGTAGCTCAGTTGGTTAGAGCGCCAGGTTGTGGTCCTGGAGGCCGGGGGTTCGAGACCCCTCGTCCACCCCAACAAAATTTGTGCTTTTCTACAATTCGCTTTGATCTATTAGAGTGGCGAAGCGTTATCGCTCCTCTAGCTCAGTTGGTAGAGCAACGGACTCTTAATCCGCAGGTCCTGGGTTCAAATCCCAGGGGGAGCACTTTTTGCAAGTTCGCGTCGGCGTAGTCTTGACGCTGATGTTTGCGACCGCTAAGTCGAGATTGATCAAATATTTCTTCTTCGGCAACTCGATCACCAATGACGGCTACTTACGATTGGCCTATTTGCTTGGGCGATTTTTGTTTTTTCTGCCACTCTCACTTTGCGCAACTCTCCTGCTCGGTTTTTACTCGCTGTTTCGCCCGGTGAAAATTTTTATGTTGCGATGTGAGCGATCAAAAATCTCATTCATCGTTGAAGATCTCGAGGTCGCGTTGCGCATAGAGGCACACAAAGAAAAAACTACTGGCGTTCGACGACCATTCATTTTTGCCATTCTCGACTGCGAGTCGCCAAATCGCGCTTTCACCTCGATGTACGGACGTGTCGTACCATTTCTAGATGACGACCGGCCCTTCGCTCGCGGCGTGATTCGCTACGTACTCCCAATTTTTCGCCTCCACCGTCAATACCTCCCAGATAAATCAAACGACCGTTTAGAAATCTGGGCTCGCGAACAACCGGTTTTGCAATTTACCGAAGGCGAGGTCTTGGCAGGCAAAAGTCTTCAAAAAGAACTGCTTGGAGATGACTCTAAGCCCTTTGTATGTATCGGCATCGCTGAACGTATCTATTACGAACAAAAAAATGCAACTGAGCATGAAGTCAAAAGTCATCTTGATCTTTATTCATGCATGCCAGATTGGAAAAACTATGTTGCTGGCACAGAAGTACTCGACGAGCGCTCAATCAAAACGGTCCGTATGGGCCAATTTGTTTCGAATAAGTTGGCTGACACAACAGAATCTTCGATTATCGATTATGCGAGTACCGCTCGGAGCGAGTTCGGTGATGTTTGGCTCTTGGCCAACTGTAAATTCGTGCTTGTTGGCGCCACGGGTCTGTGGTGGATTGCTTCCGCATTCAATAAACCAACGGTGCTTACCGATTCTTATTCCCTCAATTATTCAACATTAGGCAAAAGCGATTTAAACATCTTGCAGCTTGCTTGGAGTCGGACCGACAAAAAGTTGATGCCTTTCGATTGGATTATCGCTCACAACGAATGGGCGCAAAGAAGAGCTCTAATCCAAGGAGATTTTGAAATCGTGAAGAATACTGCTGAAGAGATAACCGAAGTTGTGCTTGAAATGAACCAAAGAATTGACGGTACTTGGGTTGAAACCGATGAAGATATTGAACTGCAGGAACGTTTCAAAAAACTGCGCCAACACCAACCGCCGTGGAAGGTGCAGCAAAGTGTGCGAATTGGTGCGGCTTTCTTGAGACGCTACAAGCACTTGCTTTAAACTCGGACTGAGATGAACATTGTTGTTGTGCTCGGGCATCCGAGTGCTGACAGTTATTGTGCGGCAATTTTTGAGCGGATAATTCTCGCGCTCGAATCGCAGTCGACGCACAACGTCACGGCTATTCGCCTAGCCGAAGAAAAGTTTGCAACCGCAATGTCGACTGCTGAGCGGGTGGCATACGAAACTTCAACGCCGTTAATCAATGACGAAACAAAGCGCCACGCCGAAGTTTTGTTGCAAGCCGAGGCGTTAATTTTCGTCTACCCCACATGGTGGTCAGGTCTGCCAGCGCAACTCAAAGGTTGGCTTGAACGAGTTTTCGTTCTAGGAGTTGCATTTCGGTTCAATAAAAACAGCAAGATTCGGCCGAATCTTCACAACATTCGGCACATCATCGGTGTCAGCACCTATGGCTCGCCGTGGCGATATGTGAAATTAATCAACGACAATGGTCGGCGCACTCTCACGCGCGCGATTCGCATGTCGACTGGTTTGCGCACACGAACGATGTGGTGCGGCATCTACGCGCTCGATACATGTACGCAACAACAGCGCGAGAAATTCATAGCCGACACGACACAAAAAATAGTCAAACGCCTCGAAAGATCGTCACGCAAATGACAAAGACGCTTGTTATCTATGTACATCCGGTCGAGGGTTCATTTAATAGCGCAGTACGAGACGCTGTTGTTGATTATTTGTCGAATCATGATCATCAAGTTCGTCTGCGCGACCTTTACGCAGAAAACTTCGACCCGTTTTTGAGTGCAACCGAGCGCGCGCTACACCATACGCCACCCACGACTCGCCCCGAATTAGCGCGAGACGTCGAAGATTTGCGCTGGTGTGAGGCGATCGTGTTTGTTTATCCCACTTGGTGGTCGGGTTTGCCCGCAATGCTCAAAGGCTGGATCGACCGCACATGGATGAACGAGGTTGCGTGGGTTTTGCCGGCGGGCGCGAACACAATTCGCCCGCGATTGACAAATATCAAACGACTAGTCGCCGTCACAACGCACGGCTCATCGAAATTTGTTAACGCATTGCAAGGCGAACCCGGCAAACGGACTATCTCGCGCTCGATTCGAGTGATGTGCAACCGTTGGTGCCGCGCTCGATGGATCGCTCTTTACGGCGTCGACAATTCGACGCTTGTAGACCGAGAAAAACACCTCGCGACAATTGGTCAGCGTGTCGCGCGAGCCTTGCGCTGAAGCGCACTGACGGTTTCGATGTGTGGAGTGTGCGGAAACAAATCGAGCACCGTAGTCTGCTCAAGTTCATAACCTGCCTCGATCAAAAGTCTCAAGTCGCGCGCACCAGCAACAGCGTCGCAACTGACTAAAACTATGCGCGACGTATTCGTCGCTGCGAGACGTGAAACTGCCTGTGGTCCAAGACCAGTTCGTGCAGGGTCGGCAATCACCAAACCTGCAGGCACAGGTGACCATTGTTCGACGTTGCTATTTACAATTTCGCTGGGCAAATCAGTGTTGATCGTTTGCTCTATGTGTTGCGACAAATTGACACGCGCGTCACGGCACGAAGATTCGCTCGCCTCAACAACAGTGACTGGCACATCTGCGCTGAGCAGTGTGGCGGCGAACAACCCGACGCCACCATAAGCGTCAATAACTCGACCGTCGACGCCAGATAGTGCGCGCTCACCCGCTGCATTACGCACTGCGGCGACCAGCAATTCAGCAGCTTCAAGCGACGACTGAAAAAATGAAGTCATCATCACACGCAAGCGCACACCGTTTACAACTTCATGAACAAGAGACTCGATGCCGACGCCAACATTTTTTGGTAGGCCAGTTATATGCCCTCGGCCATGTTCGTCGTGCAACCAGACACCGCGATCGCCAGATGAAGCACCGCACCGCAGCGTCACTTCAGTCGCGTTTTTAACGCGGGCAGTTGCGATAATCTCGTTTAGCAAGTCATGCGCAACCAGACATGGCGAAGTTTCGATGAGATCGTTACTGTTCGCGCGGCGGAAACCAAGTTTGCCGGTCGGCAAGACAGCCATGCGCAAAGTTGTCCGCGATGCATGCGCGCTCACTGAGCCACCAACTTTTACAAGCCCGGCGACATCATTTTCAGAAATTTTGGCTGTACGGCGCAACGCTTCGGTGACAATTGCGGCTTTTGTCGACATGTGTTGCGAAACATCGAGATGTTGCCAACTGCAACCACCGCAACCAGCAGCAACAAATTTGCACGGCGGCGCGACACGATGGGCCGAGGCGCTCAAAATCTCAACAATGTTTGCTCGGGCAAAATCTTTTTTATTCGTCGTAATCTCGATTGCAATTTGCTCGCCGGTGATTGCGCCGTTGACAAAAACAACTCGACCATCGGCCAGGCGCGCTAATCCGTCGCCACCTGCAACCATCCGCTCAATGGTCACATTTTCGTTATTCATCAGTGTGAACCCTAGGCTGTATCGAGATATTCATAACAGCACCGCACACTAGAGTTGCGTACATGAAAGTTTTCGAGGCACGAGAGTTCAATAACCGGTTAAAGCCAGCCAAAGATGCACTTGAAGGCTTCCCTTGGCGACTGGCCACAATTTTGTACACCCTTTCGTGGGGTTGGTCGTTGCTGCACCCCAACACTCTTTACTGGGATGATTGGGCGTTCATTTACGGTCAACCAAAGACGTACCTAAATCAAATTTTTGTTGATACGGGACTTCCGCCATGGCGTGCAATCATCGATCAAGAATTAATCGCAGTTGGTTACTGGACTATTCCTTTGCTGACATTCTTTATGTTTTTTGCAAGTGGAATTTGCATCTTCCTGATTTTTAAAAATATCAGATTGATTTCTGAGACGCAGAATAAATTTATAACGCTCTTGTTTTTGCTTCTTCCAATCAATCATTCTCGAATTGCGTTGGTACTTTTTGGCTATACCGCGTCATACTTTTTGTTTTTTGTCGCTTGGCTTCTGCTCATCCGCAGCAAAAAATTTTCATCATTCTTAATCGCATTGGTTTTATTTTTCTGGAGCTTCATGACGCACTCTTTTCTATTTTTCTATGCTCTACCGTTACTGCATTTTGTAATAATGCAATACCCGGAATGGAAAACAGATATACGAAGTCTTAAATTACACGTGAGAACTTTCTGCTTATTTTCATTACCCTTTTGCTACTACATTCTCAGATCATTTTTCTGGTATCCAAAGCCTGAATGGGATGGGTATCACTCCATTACATTAGGTGGATTACAAAAAGGTTTAACTTTCGGTGCGACTGGGTTGTTGATCATCGGGGTTTCAATTTTTGTATTTAGCCGATTTAAGTCAACGAAAAAATCGCTGCTAACAATTCTGGTTGGTTGGCTAATTTTTGCATGGAGTTTGCTCCCGTATTTTGCCAATGGTAGGTTGCCTGACTTCATCAGTATTTTTGCGTTTAGATCTGATTGGAGCGGTAGGCATATTATGCTCACCCCCTTAGGGGCGGCGCTAATGTTCAGTGGCGTATCGGGAATAATGCCAACGCGCCTGAAGAAGACAATGGCTCTCACATCAGTAGCCATGTGTTTAGTCATCAATGTTTTCTTCGGTTCACAATTTTATCTTGATTCGATAAAAAAAGAAGAACTAACTAATTTATTCGTCAAAGCAGGTTCGTCGCAGAAGATTAATAGTGAGAGTGAAATTTATTTTGTTGATGACACAAAAATATTTAACGGGCGTTTCTCAACGTATCGCGACCCTGAACTTCGCAACAAGTTGATTATTTCGAGAGTTAATGCCAAATCAATTACTGGAAAAGCCTCGTGTCAAGACGCGCCAAACGCAATCGAGTTTGCGCTAAAAACAAAAAAGTCTTACTTGGCGGCTTTGCTTAGTGGCGACCTCGGTCTATATCTTGAAATAAACAAGTGTTGATGCGTCAATTGAGATTAAGTGTTTAAAGTTGCAGTACTCGTTGTCGCTTACAACGCTGAAAAGAAACTAGCCAATGTGCTGGGAAGAATCCCCGTCAGTTTGCCCGACATCTCTTTAGAAGTTTTAGTTTGTGATGACGCAAGTTCTGACAGCACATCAGAAGTTGGAAAACAATTTGTTGACGAATCTAAACGGGCTGACATAAAAGTAGTTCGTCACCAAATCAATCTTGGCTACGGCGGAAACCAAAAGTTTGGCTACGAGTGGGCGTTAGCAAACAACTTTGATGCCGCCGTGCTACTCCACGGTGACGGCAAGTACGCGCCAGAGTTAATCGAATCATTCATCCGACCAATGATTGATGAAAAGGCTGATGTTGTTCTCGGGTCAAGAATGATGACTAAGGGAAATGCACGAGCTGGCGGAATGCCTCGGTACAAGTACTTTGGTAACAAAATTTTAACGTGGTGGCAGAATTTTGTGACTGGAATTAACCTTTCTGAGTGGCACTGCGGTTATCGCGCCTACTCAACTCAAAGTCTCAAGTCGATCAACTTCCTTGAAAATCCAGACGGATTTGATTTTGACACGCACATTATTCTGCAAATGAATTCAGCAGGCAAAAAAATTATTGAGTTACCTATCCCGACTTACTACGGCGACGAAATCTCCTATGTCCACGGATTGAAATATGCACGCCAAGTCTCATTAGGGGTTGTGAAACATCGATTCAAATCCATGGGATTCTTCGCGTCTCAGGTTTTAAGTCCCGAATATCGATTCAAACACGATGAGCATTCATCACATGGCAAAATCAAAAGCTTGATTGAAAAGACGCCTACTGGATACCTTCTCGACATTGGCTGCGCTAGTGGAGAAATCTCCGATTTCGCAGCTCAGATTGGACATAATGTAGTCGCAGTTGATTTAAATGAGCCTCAAAAGCAGTTGAGTAAAGCAATTTTTATCCAGCACGACTTGGATAAGGGTTTACCATCAGTCATTGAAGGTAAATTCGATCTTGTAATTTGTGCCGATGTCTTGGAGCACTTAAGAGCGCCCGAAAAACTTCTATACGAGCTCCAAGAACGACTTTCGACATCGGGAAAAATAGTTGCAAGCATCCCCAACTTTGGAAATTGGTACCCAAGAATTCGAGTACTTCTTGGCAAATTTGACTATGACGCACGCGGAATTCTTGATCAATCTCACCTTCGGTTTTTTACCAAAAAGAGCTTCAGCCGAATTGCCAATATTGCCGGATATGACGTGACGAATACCTGGACTACCGGAACACCATTTGAAGTAATGCTTCGCGGCGCCCCAACACGCCGAATTAGTTGGAAAACATTGCTTGCCGTTCTCGCCAAAATAGACCGTGCGCTGTGCCGTATAAGAGCAAACTTGTTTGCCTACCAGTTTATTTTCGAGTTGACGCCTAAGACGTCTCGACGACGAAACGAATTGAAAAGGTAACGCATTTTCGTTATTCATCAGTGTGAACCCTAGGCTGTATCGAGATATGAAACCGATTCAAATCGCGCCGTCGGTGTTGCCAGTTGATTTTTCGCGCCTCGGTGAAGCGATTTGTGAACTCGACCAAGCAGGTGTTGACCTCATTCAATGGGATGTCATGGATGGCCAATTCGTGCCGAACCTAACGTTTGGCCCCGACATCATTGCCTCGACCCGCTCGCTCACAAAACTAAAATTCGAAGCGCATCTGATGGTGTTGACACCAGAAAAAATGGCGAGTCGCTATGTCGAGGCTGGCTGCAGCCGCTTGATAGTGCATGCTGAGGCCTGCAGCGACCTTCGCGCAACTCTTGAAATGATCAACGCCCTCGGTGCCAACGCGGCAGTCGCCATTAGTCCAGAAACACCAGCCAGCGCAGTGGCCAACGTGCTCGACCTCGTCGACATGGTTTTAGTTATGACAGTCCGACCAGGTTTTGGCGGTCAGAAATACATGCAAGACATGGAGCCGAAAATCGCTGAGGTGCGCAAAATGATTTCAGCGGCGAATCTTGACGACAAAGTCAGCCTCGAAGTCGACGGCGGTATCAGCGTCGACACAGTGTCTGGCGCAGCGCGCTCTGGCGCCAATATTTTGATCGCCGGCAGTGCGTTATTTCGCGATCCAAAAGGATTAACCAACGCCGTCTCAGAAATTCGCGCGGCCGCCACTAAGGCTTTCGCCAGTCGTTAACAACTAGTCGTTTGCAACTAGTCGCAACTATTTGCGCGAAGAGTGGCGAGCAGCTTGAACTAGGCGCTTGAAAATCACGAGCCCGATCAAGAACACCAACACAAAAAATATAGGCAAGAGAAAAACTTGCAGCATTTGTGTTGGCTGCTTGGCGACAAGCGAAAAAATGCCCGCGTCAATGAAGTCGCCGTTCGGTCGCAACGTTATAACTGGATCTTCAAATCTTGGACAAGGCACGTCTGACTCGTCAATACCGACAACTGCGTCGCCGCCAAAGAGTTCTTTTTCGGCTCGAACTTTTGATTCAAGCATGGTAAACAACTCACTTGCACCAGCGCCAACCAAATACGTTTCGCCTGGCTCCAAAAAACGAGTCTCGCGATTCGCATAGCGCACTGAAATCAATCCTGAATTGGCATAGGCGCCAAGCGATCCCCCGCGAACTTGTACGACACGATACGTCGCCAATAAATCATCAGTCGAAATCAACTCGCCAAGAAAAGTTGCAGTCGCAGCGCGCGGCGCAATACACCCAGCAGGCAAAGTCGTTTGCGTCGCCGGATCAATTGTCGGAAGCGAATCGTCGATCACGCTTCCGCCGCCGCCTTGCTCGTCTGGTATCGAATCGTCGATCGGCGGCACAGTCGCAACAAACGAACTAGCGCCACCTGCGGTCGCACCGACGCCAAAAATACTCGTCGCCATAATGGCGAGCGACACGATTATCTTCCGGTAAATTTTGGCTCTCGCTTTTCGATAAATGCCCGCATCGCCTCAGCCGTATCACTGGTCGCAAAATTGATTGTTTGCGCGGCAGCTTCGTCATCTAATGCTTCTTCAAGCGTCACATTCAGCGAATTATTCAAGAGTCGCTTGGTCTGAGCCAATGCGATAGGCGGACCCGCAGCAAGTTTGCGAGCCCAATTCTCAACAAACGCATCAACCTCTTCGTCGGGCAACACTCGATTGATTAGACCCATCTCAAGGGCATCACTTGCGCCAACAATTTCTGCCAACAATGCAAGTTCTTTGGCGCGATGCATGCCGATGCGACGGGGCAACAACCACGAACCACCAAAGTCGAGTGATAATCCGCGTCGTGCAAAAATCTCTGAAAACCGAGCGGTCTGTGAAGCCACAACTAAATCGCAACCAAGTGCCAAATTGCATCCTGCCCCCACTGCAACTCCACGAACTTTGGCGATCGTCGGTTGCGGCAACCGCTGCAATGTAATGCAAGCGTCATTAACTCGCCGCATCGCTGCCAGATGGTGCACCTGATTTTGCGCGCCGACAGAACCCGCGTCACCACGACCACTCAAGTCAGCACCCGAACAAAAATCGTCACCGGCGCCCGTCACAACAACCACTCGATCATCGGCGCGCGACGCAATTTCTCGAAATATCTCGGCTAGCCCATCCCACATCTGCGCATTGATCGCATTTTTCTTTTTCGGCTGGTTAATCGTCACGGTTACAACAGAATTTTCACGAAAAACCTGCAGAGTTTCCATTTCATAGACGATACTTGCCATATGGGATTCAATCCGACCCGCAAGCGCAACACCCGCCCGATCGACTATCTAATTGTCGCCAGTGCAATGTTCGCAATCGCCGCACTCGTAATCTGGGCATTCTTCGGCTAACTATCTCTGACTAACGAAACATCTCATCAAATGTCAAAATCAATTTGGAACGGTCTCTACGGCGACATTGAAGTTCGTCGCGTTCAACCCTACGAAGCCATCAAGAGTTACATTTGTCCTGGCTGCAACCAAGAAATCGCCAAAGGCACAGGTCATTATGTCTGCGTGCCCGCAGAAGCACCCGACCTGCGTCGACATTGGCACTACGCATGCTGGGATCGCCGTGCGGCGAGTTAAAAAGCATCGCGCACAATTTCAATTTTTACTCCCATAACAGAAGCCACATCAAAACGCACAGCACTGCAACTATTTTTGTAACTATCCAAAAACTTTTTTGTCGCAATTCTTAATTTTGTTTGCTTTGCTTGTGTCACTGACTCAAACGCCGAACCAAAATAGTTTGATGCTCGTGCTCGCACCTCGACCACAACGATCGTTTTGACCAAAGCCTCATGCAAAACAGCGACAATGTCGAGTTCGCCTTGACGGCAGTGCCAATTGCGCGCAATAATTTCGTATCCATCGCGCTGATAAAAATCTGCCACCAAGTCTTCGGCCCATCTGGCCCGTGCCATGCGCACGACCGCACGCTCACGCGCAGTTAAACCCTCGCGACTTAAGTGTCTTGCGGTGGCAGCTCTTCGATATTCAGGTCTTTGAAACTCATTACTCGCACCTTCGGCACGAACCGGCTCTTGCGGTATAGATCCCACACCCATGCGTCGCTCAGCGTCACCTCAAGTAGTGGTCGCACACCGTCAGCGACGACCTTGACATCAACATTGTTGGCCAGATAAAACCGGCGATCAGTTTCGACTGCGAACTTAAATAGTTTTACGACATCAGAATATTCTTGAGCCAATTGCAGTTCGCGTTCGGCCTCGAATTGTTCGAGATCGTCAGTGTTCAATGTGGATGCCGACTAAATCGCCTGGCAGAAAAACAACGAAAATTATTGGTCTTCGCGAAGTTCGCGAACTTTGGCCGACTTACCAGTTCGTCCGCGCAAGTAGTTGAGTTTCGCACGACGCACATCGCCGCGCTTAACAACTTCAAGTTTGGCAACCGACGGGCTATGAATCGGAAAAGTTCGCTCGACACCCACGCCGTAACTGAGTTTTCGCACGGTGTAACTCTCGGCGACACCAGATCCGTAGACCGAAATTACGTTGCCTTGAAAAATCTGAACTCGTTCTTTGCCGCTTTCAACGACGCGAACATGAACTTTCACTTCATCGCCGGGACCGACCTTTGGAATGTCAGTGCGAAGAGTTTGCTTATCGACGATGTCTGTTGGTTTCATAGAGGTCTTTCAGGATACGGCACACAAGGGAACTCTTCCAACAGCCTCTTTTCGACGCTGCTCAAGCCACCACGGCGTTCTATGAGGTCAGGACGCGATCGCACCGTGCGATGCAACGCTTGTGCTCGCCTCCAGCGCTCGATCTTGGCGTGATCACCGTTGCGCAAAACCTCTGGCACTTCCCATCCACGAAATTCTGCAGGTCGCGTGTAATGCGGCTCTTCAAGCATTCGCGATACTCCAAAGCTTTCTGATACTGGCGAAGCATCATTGCCCATCGCACCAGGCAGCAACCGAGCGGTTGCTTCGATCATCAAACATGCCGCAACTTCGCCGCCGCTCAAGACAACATCGCCAATCGAAATTTCGCCGTCAATCAAATGTTCGACCACACGATGGTCAACACCTTCATAGCGACCGCACAACAAACTGAACCCTGCCGACTTGCTCAATTGATCGGCGAATTCTTGATCAAATTTTCGCCCACCTGGCGAAAGCAAAAACAACGGTCGCTGTGGTTGCACTGCTTCAACTGCGGCAAAAATTGGCTCTGGGCGAAACAACATGCCAGCGCCACCACCATAAAGTGCATCGTCTACGCGACGCGATTCGTCGCCATAGTCGCGCAGGTCGTGGCAGCGCAGATCAACAATCGCTTCTTCGCGCGCACGGCCGAGCAAACTTTCTTTGCAAAAGTCGTCGACAAGTTTTGGAAAAATCGAAAACACATCGATACGAAAAGCCGATTTTGTGCTCACTCGTCACCTTCGTTCAAATCAAATAATCCTTGAGGTGGATCAATAGTGATGCGCTCTTTGGTTTGACTGACGACAAAAACTATTGGCACTAGCGCGCCAGACTCAAGCTCAAGCAATGCGTGCGCGGGGTTATCGACCACAGCAACACATCGACCGTGATTCACCCCAGCAACATCTTCAACTTCGGCACCAATTAGTTCGTGCACCCACATCACACTTGAATCTTCGATCGGTTCGCCATAAACATCGTTCTTGCAAAGACGTTCGGCCAGATTGCGATCATCGATGCCGGCAAAATGCATCAACCATGTTGTCGACTGGCTCGGGCTCGCCTTGCCTGACGACAATTGCCCACGCGCGCTCGTCACGGTCATCCATTCGTTTTGAATAAAAAGTTTTGCACCAGGTCGTGTGCGCTCTGGGCGGTCTGTAAAAAAAGAGACGTATACGTCACCTTTAACCCCGTGCGGTCGCGTTACGCGACCAACGTGCAGCAAACCCTGTGGAGTCTGGGCGTCAGTCGTCGAGAAAGTCGACATCGACTTCGGCGTTATCGCGCGATGCCGCGGCACGCACGACAGCGCGAATGCTCTGCGCTGTGCGGCCACGACGACCAATTACTCGACCGAGGTCACCGTCAGCGACGCGAACTTCAAGAATAATTTTGCCCTCGTCTTCGATCGATTCGATCTTCACCGCATCTGGTGTGTCGACAATCGACTTGACGATATGAGTCAATACCGAAGAAGCAGTCGGCGCGAGAGTTGCGTTTGCTGTCTGTGCGTCAGACATTATTTAGCAGGCTTCTTTGTCGCTTGAAACTCAGCCCATGTTCCGGCGATTTCGAGCAACTTGCGAACGCGCTCTGTTGGAAGAGCACCTTTTTGCAACCACAAAATCACACGCGCGCTATCGACCTTGAGCGCCGATGGCTCTTGTTGCGGTTGATAGGTACCGAGGATTTCTAGAAAGTTTGTATCGCGCGCTGAACGAGTGTCGGCGGCAACGATTCGATAGTGAGGTCTCTTGGTTTTACCCACACGAGAGAGACGCAGTTTTACTGACATGAATTTCCGATCTTTAAGCCAAATGGTTCAAATGAACCGACTTGTCAGGCTATCGCGGTCCCAGCCGCGAGCCCAACGCGGCCGCCAAGTCGTCGGGCACGCCAGCGCTCTTTGAGCCTTTGCCTCGCTTGCCGCCAAGCATGCCCTTGCCCCCCATTTGCTTCATCATTTTCTTCATTTCGGTGAATTGCTTCACCAGCCGATTGACATCAGCAACAGTTGTGCCTGAGCCTTTCGAGATTCGAATGCGACGCGAACCATCGATCAATTCGGGCCTCGCCCGCTCTTGAGTCGTCATCGAATAAATAATTGCTTCTGTGCGCTTGACTTGATCGTCAGGAATCTCGGCGTTCTTCATTTCTTTAGGGATGCCGGGCATCATCCCCATTACGCCCTGCAGTGAACCCATCTTTTTGAGTTGCTGCAATTGCTCAAGAAAATCTTCGAGTGTGAACTCGCCTTCCAACATTTTTGCCGCCGTCGCCTCGGCTTTTTCTTTTTCAAAGACTTTTTCGGCCTGCTCAATGAGCGTGAGCATGTCGCCCATGCCGAGAATGCGACTTGCCATGCGATCGGGGTGAAATTGTTCGAAGGCATCTAGTTTTTCGCCCGTTGACGCAAACGCAATTGGCTTACCCAAAACCTGCTTCACCGACAGTGCAGCACCACCGCGAGCGTCACCATCAAGTTTCGACAGAATCACTCCGTCAATTGACAGTGTTTCGTCGAATGACTTCGCAACTGTCACAGCGTCTTGACCAGTCATTGCATCGATAACTAGAAACGTGAATTTCGGTTGCACTGCTTGTGAGATTTCTTTGACCTGCTGCATCATCTCAGCGTCAATCGCCAATCGGCCCGCAGTGTCGACAATCAAAACATCTTTGCCAAGACGCTTGGCTTCAGCCAGACCAAGTTTCGCAGTAGTAACAGGGTCGCCTGGTTCAGAAAACACGGGCACATTTATTTGCGCACCCAACACACGCAACTGTTCGACTGCGGCTGGTCGTTGCAAGTCGGCACCGACCAGCATCGGCTGTCGCCCTTGCGACTTAAACCAACTTGCGAGCTTGGCCGCGTTGGTGGTTTTGCCCGCACCTTGCAAACCGGCCATCAGAACAACAGTCGGCGGATGTGTTGCATACGTGATTTTGAGAGTCTCGCCACCCAACATCGCCACAAGTTCGTCGTTGACTATTTTTACGACTTGCTGTCCCGGATTCAGCGCAGTCGACGCGGTCGCACCAACAGCATTTGTACGAATTCGCTCAATCACATCGCGCACGACGCCAACGTTGACGTCGGCCTCGAGCAATGCCGTGCGTACTTCAGCCAA
>JBIKVV010000031.1:0-17618 GCA_044356655.1 Ilumatobacteraceae bacterium | reverse complement strand
CTCGCACATGGCGACTTTCGCGCCGACAACATGATGTTCACGAAGAACAACGAGTTCATTCTTTACGATTTTCAGCTAATCGGCACCGGTTCGGGCGCTTACGACCTGGCGTACTTCTTGACGCAAAGTCTCACACCCGATGATGCGAGCAAATATGAACAAGAGTTGTTCGAAAGATGGCTTGAAGGTTTGCGCGCAAACGGTGTGACAGACATCGACCGTGAACGATTGTGGTTGCAATATCGTGGTACCGCATTGTTTTGTCTGGTTTATCCAGTTGTTGCAAGTCGTGGCATGGATCTCAACGAGCCCCGCTCGCGAGCGCTCGTAGAAACGATGAATTCTCGCTTCGAGCGAGCGTTTCACGAACTGGATCTTGCTAAATTGATTTAACCAATGGAGTTGATACTTGTTCGGCACGGCCTGCCGTTGCGCCGAGAAGTAGTTGAAGGCCCTGCTGACCCTGAACTTTCACCCGAAGGTGTTGATCAGGCCGCTCGGCTCGCAAACTATTTAGCAACTGAAAAAATCGCGGCGATTTATTCGAGTCCGATGAAGCGGGCAGTTCAGACCGCAGAACCGCTGGCACAGACGACTGGCCTGCCGATATCAATAGTCGACGAAGTTGCAGAATACGACCGACTGTCAAGCGAGTACATACCGATTGAAGAATTGCGGGCGGCCAATGACGAACGGTGGCAAAAACTTTTGGTAGGCGAGTGGCAGTCAGATTCAGACACGCTTGAAAGTTTTCGCAATCGAGTTATCTCGAGCCTCGAGCAGTTGATTAGGCAGCATGCTTCGCAACGAATAGTCGTGACATGTCACGGCGGCGTAATTAATCAGTATCTGGCGCACATTTTGGGCATCTCAACGGAGCGCGGATTTTTCTATCCGCAATATACGTCGATTCATCGAGTTGTGGCATCACAAAATGGTCTGCGCTCAGTCGGTTCGTTGAACGAGATTGCGCACCTGCGTTAGTTTGCAACAATTCGCGCGAGTTTGCGCGAGATTAAGCCCGAGTCGCGAGCTGTTAGCGGCGCAGCAACGGCGCAGTCAGACACGTAGGCCCACCGTCACCTTTGACCGCGACATTTTCACCGTTGAAAATGTGCACGGTTACACCAGACTCGCGGAGTTTGCCTTCTATTTCTGGATTACCAGCGGCTAAAACAACCACATCTGGTGCGACAGTCAAGATATTTGCGCCTTGAGTGTGAACTTCGGTGTCGTTAACTGTGAGCCAAGAAATATTGCGCGACTTAAGAAACTCGAGCAAGCGAATCGGCGCAAGCGGTTCATAGACAACTGCTCGCGAATGACTGATCGGCGAAAGTACCGACATCAAATGCAACACGGCGCTTGGTCCTTGAAAGTGTGGCAGGTCAAAGGCATGAACATCAACACCAAATGGTGCGAGCATTTTTTTGATTTGCGCGATGCCTTCTCCGTTAGTTCGATAGCCGTGACCGATTAATAAAGTTTTCGCGTCTAGCCAGACTTTGTCACCACCGTCAGCGATTGCCGATCCAGTGAGTTCACCCAAAATCGGCACACCGATGCGCTCGAGATCTTGGCGAATCTGGGCTGGTTCTGGTTGACGAACACGCTTGCCCATTTGCAACAAGATCGCGCCATGTGGTGTCATGATCATCGGGTCGTGCATGTAAACCGCGTCAACTAAACCGTCGACGGCGTTGGCAATGTGAACCTTGCATCCGAGTTTTTCAAGCAGTTGCACAAATTCGTTATGTTCGCGCACGAGTGAATTGCGGTCAGGCTCGCGCCATTGCGCATCAGCTACAAAATTGCCAATAGTCGTCGGCGTGCGCACCAAAACATGTTCAAGTTTTGAAACCATATTTGGCGTGCCCCACATATGTTCTTACGCTACGCCCAGGTTGCTAGCATTTTGGCTGTGAAGAATACTTCGACACTTCGCACATCAAGTAACCCGTTTTTGGCGGGCAACTTGGCGCCTGTTGATATTGAAACAACTGCGTTTGATTTGCGCGTAACAGGCAAATTGCCAGGCGAGTTGACGGGTCGTTACTTGCGCAACGGGCCGAACCCGATTGGTGAAGTTAATCCCGATTCGTATCACTGGTTTTTAGGTTCGGGCATGGTTCACGGAATTCGAATCAACGACGGCAAGGCTGAGTGGTATCGCAATCGTTGGGTGCGTGACCGAAACGTAGCCAAAAGTCTTGGCGAACAAGTGCCACCTTCAGATTGGCCAGCCGATCATGCACAGTTTGCGTCGAATACAAATGTGATCGGACATGCAGGTGCAACCTGGGCTCTTGTCGAAGGTGGTTCGCCGCCGATCGAAATGAATTACGAACTTGAAACCGTTCGTGTTTCGAATTTTGCCAATACTTTGCCGCAGGCTTTTTCTGCGCATCCGAAGCGTGACCCTCGCACCGGTGAATTGCACGTGATGGCTTATTGGTGGGGTTGGGGCAATCAAGTGCAATATCTCGTTGTGGGTGTCGACGGCAAAGTGCGACGCACGGTTGATATCGCATTGCCAGGTGGCCCGATGATGCATGACTGTGCGATCACCGAAAAATACGTGTTGATTTTTGATTTGCCATGTTTGTTCAATCTCGAGTTGGCGATGTCGGGGCGGTCGTTTCCATATATATGGAATGCGGATTACACAGCGCGCGTTGGCTTGCTTCCGCGCGAAGGCGTGGCGTCCGACATTAAGTGGGTCGAGATCAACAGCTGTTATATCTTTCATCCGTTAAATGCTTACGACGCGCCAGATGGCAGTGTTGTTTTAGATGCGGCGCGCCACGAAAAAATGTTTGATGTTGAGCAGCGCGGACCAAACGAAGGTTTTCCGACTTTAGATCGTTGGGTGCTAAACCCCAAGACGGGCAAAGCAACCGAACAACGACTAGATGATCGACCACAAGAGTTTCCGCGAATGAACGAATCGTTGATTGGTATGCAACACAATTTTGGTTATCTCGCCGGCATCTCAGATGTTTTCAGGCAAGCAGATTTGATCAAGCAAGATCTGGCAAAGAAAACAACGCAAGTGCGACACGACGGTGAAAACTATGGCTACGGCGAGCCAGTGTTTATTGCACGCAATGACGCAAAATCTGAAGACGACGGTTATGTAATGGCGCTGCGTCACAACACAGAGACCGATCTCTCAGATCTGGTGGTGCTTGATGCTCAAGATTTTTGTGGCGAGCCAGTGGCGGTCGTGAGTTTGCCCGCCCGAGTGCCAAACGGCTTTCACGGCAATTGGATTGCTGACTAGAAATTAAGTTTTAGACCCGGGCGCGGCCAGGTCATAGACACGAGTTTTCCGAGACCTGAAAGCGTGATGTATGCAGTTCGCAACTCAGTGCCACCAAAACAAATATTTGTCGTGATCGGGTCACCGGTTGCAACGTGATCGAGAACTTCACCATTGGGCGAGATGACAGTTATGCCACCGTTCATCAATGTTGCTACACAAACATTGCCGTCACTGTCGACTGCGAGCGAATCGAGGTATTGCAGTCCTGGTAAACCAGCCAGACAGTTGCGAGGATCTCGAGAGCTAAATTTTTCGACCTCGCCCTCACCGGTAATCTTTGCCTTGAATACCCGACCATTAAATGTTTCTGCCCAGTAAAGCGTTTTACCATCGGGTGAAAGACCAATGCCATTTGGTGCCTGACATGGAAAGATGACTTCGCGAATTAGCGAACCATCAGTTTTTGCATAATAGATACCAGTTAGGTCAAAGACACGGCCATGACGAATTCCGTGTTCTGTGAACCACATGCCACCGTGAGCATCAAAAACTATGTCGTTTGGTCCACGCAACTCGTGACCATCGCAATGCGTGTAGAGGTCGGTGACTTCGCCCGTGTTTAAATCGACTCGCTGAATTCGTCCACCTATATATTGGTCGGGATCAAACGGTCCGGGGTAAGTGACGCCATTATAAATTTGTTTTGAGAACGAGCCCCCGTTATTGCACAAGTAGAGCGCGCCATCAGGGCCGAGTGCGAGACCATTTGGTCCACCATTAATTTCAGCAACAATTTGTTTTGTCTGGTCGGGCATGATTCGAGTTATGCAACGTTTCATCATCTCAACTAAGACAACACTGCCATCGGGCAACGCGACTGGCCCTTCGGGAAAGCTCAGCTCAGAAGCGACTTCAACAAAATTATTCATCGGTTAAGCCTCGAAGGTTTCGCCTGCGCGAACCTGGGCTGCATAAAGCGAATTGTTGTTCATTAATTGTTCGTGAGTGCCTTGCTCAATGATCGTGCCATTGTCGAGCACAACTATGCGATCAGCATCGCGGATAGTTGACAAGCGATGAGCGATCACCAGTGAAGTACGGTTTTTCATTGCGGCATCGAGCGCATTTTGCACGAGAACTTCGCCCTCGTTGTCGAGATGACTGGTGGCTTCGTCGAGAATCATCACTGCTGGGTTTTTAAGCAGCAACCTTGCGATAGCCAATCGTTGTTTTTCGCCGCCTGAAAGTCGATAGCCACGCTCACCGACGATCGTGTCGTAACCGTCAGGTAGTGCGGCAATAACTTCGTGAATTTTTGCAGCCTGGCACGCTTCTACGATTTGTTCTTGAGTCGCATCAGGTCGGGCATACAACAAATTTGACCTGACCGATTCGTGAAACATGTGTGAGTCTTGCGAAACGACACCGATTGCGGTGCGAAGTGAAGTGCTTGTCAGGTCGCGAACATCTTTTGAGTCGATGCGCACGGCGCCTGAAGTGACGTCGTAAAGGCGAGCGAGCAACATCGCCAAAGTTGTCTTGCCGCTGCCACTGGCGCCAACAAGTGCGACTGTTTCTCCTGGTGCGATTTTCAGCGAAACTGACTTGAGCACGTCAACATCTGGGTCGGCGCCTTGCATTACGCCGCTTAGTTCAAGCGAGGCAATTGACACACTCGAACCAGGCGGATATCTGAATGAAACATTTTCGAATTCGATTTCTCCGCGCGGGTTAGTGATGTCGACCGCACCCATGCGATCGGTAATTGCCACTGGCGCGTCGAGCACTTCGAAGACACGCTCGAAACTTACAAGCGCTGTTAAAACCTCAAGCCGAGCGTTTGTCAATCCTGTCAGCGGTTGATAAATGCGTTGCACAAATGCGGCCATCGCCACGAGCGTGCCGATCGTGATGCCACCCGAGACAACCATGAAAGCACCGACACCGTAAATTGCGACGGCACCGAGAGCGCCGACAAGGCCAAGTGCAACAAAAAACACACGACCATACATTGCTGCAGTTACACCAATATCGCGAACCCGAGACGCACGAGAGCCGAATGCGCCGACCTCTTCTTTGTGACGTCCGAAGAGTTTGACAAGCAGAGCGCCCGACACATTGAATCGTTCAGTCATTTGCGTGTTCATCGAAGCGTTGAGACCCATTTGCTCGCGTGAGATCTCTTGCAACCGTGCACCGACGCGCTTTGCCGGCACGATGAACACAGGCAAAACAACTAGAGCGAGCAATGTAAGTCGCCACTCAAGAGCAAGCATCGCCACGAGGGTCGTCGTAAAAATCACGACATTTGAAACAACGCTGCCGAGCGTGCCAGTCACGGCAGTTTGTGCACCGACAACATCATTATTTAGACGACTAATCAACGCGCCAGTTTGAGTGCGAGTGAAAAACGCGATGGGCATATTTTGAACTTTGTCGAATAGGGCAACGCGCAGGTCGTAGATTAATCCTTCGCCGATTCGTGCCGAATACCAGCGTTGAACAATTTGTAGTGCGGCGTCACCTAGCGCGACAACAACCAAAATAATCGTGAGATAAACGATTCGGCGTTTGTCAGAATCGGGGATTGCTTCGTCGACAATTAGTCGAAACATCAGCGGTGGAATGAGGGCAATCACCGAGGTGAAAAGAATTGTTGCGAGAAAACCGAGAATTGAGCGTCGGTATGGTCGAGCGAATCGCCAAACTCTGCGAACAGAAGTTTTGCCAATTTTTGCACCTGCGACTGCTGACTTATCACGCGGAATTAATTGATGTGGATGCACGCAGTCAGGCTAAGGCGTTTCTCACTTTTTTCGTTTGTGGCACACGTCGTGGGGGTGAACTGTGGTTTGAAATCAATAGAGTTAAGCCATGTCTGGTTTTGCTCAACGTCTTTTTGCATCAATTGTTGCCATCTTGGTGGGCTCTCTTGTTTATGCCCTGCCCGTCTCAGCAACGACTGCAAAAGATGGCGCAGTTTGTAGCAAAGTTAATCAAATTCAAGTGACAAAAAAAGATGTTTTAATTTGCGCTGATTATGGCACAAATCAAAAGTGGCGCAAACTTGCGCAGTTGCCGGCGCCGGCAAAACCTGCTTCAAAGAAATGTACGGCGAATAAGCAATGTGCTGTCGGTGACATCGGGCCAGGTGGTGGAATCATATTTTTCGTTTCTGAGACAGCGTTCACTGCGCCAGGTACAGCATGTAATACGGCTTGCAGATATTTGGAAGCAGCACCAAACTCTTGGAATGGTAAAACCGTCGACCCACGTGTGATTTGGGTCGCCGACATCGTTCAATGTTTTCAAGACAGATCAAATTCGCCTGACACTAACTGTCACGGTGGAGGCGTCTACTCGAACAGCGTCGGTCAGGCCGCGAGTCGATTGGCGAATACTGCAATTGGCATGGGACAAGCAAATACAAACGCAATTCTTTCGCGACAAACAGGAGTTTCGCCGGTGACCTTTGCAGCGGGTCTTGCTGACAATCTTGTTTTTGGTGGCGTTGCCGACTGGTATTTGCCGTCAAAAGATGAACTTTATTTGATGTCGAGCGTTTTGCGAGCGCGAGGCTTTGGTGGTTTTTCAGTCGGACACTATTGGAGTTCGTCTGAAAGCCATCCGCGATACGCGTGGACACAATATTTTGCCGACGAGACGAGTTTCTTGAGTCTCAAGGGCGGCGCAAATTATGTTCGTCCAGTTAGAGCGTTCGGCTAAAACTTTTCGCAGTGCCGAGAAAATGACTCGGTGGTTATTCGGTGATTGTTCGGCGCGGTGTCCAAACGATGTAGTTCCAGATCCAATCGGCGAAAATACTTGTGCGGTTACGACCGCCAGAGAGATATGCAAGATGTAATGCGAGCCATGTAAGCCATGCGAGTGAGCCTTGAAATCGCAACCATGAATTCATTTCAACAACGGCTTTGCGTCGACCAATCGTCGCCATTTGACCCTTGTCGCGATATTTGAATGCTTCAAGTGTTTTGCCTGATTCTCGTCGCCTGATCTGGCGCGCGACGTGCTTTCCTTGTTGAATTGCGACTGGGGCAACCATCGGCAGTGGTCGCCCTGTTGCATCAGGGAAACTCGCGGCATCTCCGACAACCCAAATCGAATCACTGAGTTGCAAATTTGAATTGACTTTGATTCGGTTGCCGCGGTCGGTTTCACCGAGAAACTTCCAGTGTGCGGGCGCGACAACCCCCGCCGCCCAAATACGAGTGCCCGCGATAATTTCTTTGCCGTCTTTGAGTCTTAGCGACCGTGATGTTGCCTCAACAACTGCAGCATCTACCTGAACTTGAACTCCCATCTTGGTGAGAGTTTTGAGAGTGTATTTGCTCGAGTACGGATGAAAGCTCGGCAATAATCTTGGGCCCGCCTCAAGAAGTGTCACGGTTGCTTTCGGTGCGATGTGCTCAAACTCGCGTTGAATTTCTCGTTGAAGTTCGCTGACTGCGCCGGCGAGTTCAACGCCGGTTGGCCCGCCGCCAACGATCACAACATTAAGACTCTCGAGAGGAAACAACCCGTCTTCGACACTTTCATATGTGCTGAGTAGTGAGCGACGAATTTCGCGAGCATCATTTACCGACTTCATTTGAAAGCAGTGCTCGGCAACACCTGGGATGCCGAAGGTTGTGCCTTCGGAACCAACGGCGAGAATCAAGTCGTCGTAAGAAATTGTCTTGCCAGTAGACAGCGTTATCTCTTTTTTGTTTACATCGACACTTTTAACATCGCCGCGAACGAACTGAACTTCGCGATAGGCGGTACGAACCGGAAACGCAATATCGTCTTCGGGAAGAGACGCCGTGGCGACTTGATATAGCAACGGCGAAAACAATTGATATGGGTTTCGGTCGATCAGCGTCACTGAGTAGACATCAGATTTACGCAATTTTTTTGCGCAGGCTAAGCCGCCAAAACCGGCGCCTATAACGACAGCATGTTTTTTGGTTGATTGCTCGCCGAATTCAATGAGCATGATTTCAATAGTACGGTACCAAATTGACTGAGGCAGACCTGACTAAAAATCACTGGCGCGCTCGGAGGGACTTGAACCCCCAACCCTTTGATCCGAAGTCAAATGCTCTATCCGTTGAGCTACGAGCGCTGGTATTGCTAATGATAACTGCCAACTAGCGCAGCCAGATTCTCTCAGATCCAAAATGCGCCAATGCGAATTGGTGAGCAAGCAAAGGCTAATTTTTGGAGCTGGGGGTTTGCGTGAAAAACGAGTTCAACGAGTTCAAAGGCAAGATTGGTCGCACATTCGATGACTCAACGCCGTGGTGGCCGCCACTAACGACACCACCTGAAGGGTCGCCGAATATTCTCGTCGTGCTGCTCGACGACGTCGGCTACGCACAATTTGGTTGTTATGGCTCTGACATCGCTACGCCAACTTTCGACAAACTCGCTGGCAATGGTTTGCGCTATAGCAACTATCACACGACAGCACTTTGTTCACCGACGCGCGCTGCACTGTTGACGGGCCGCAACCCACACAGTGTCGGCATGGGTCGCGTCGCCGACATAGTTTCTGGATTTCCTGGTTATAACTCGATAATGCCGGCGAGCGCCGGAATGATTTCTGAAATTTTGGTGCGCAACGGATATGCGACGTATCTGCTCGGCAAGTGGCATCTCTCGCCGCAAGGTGAAAATCAAATGGGATCGACACGCGAGCGGTGGCCACTTGGTCGTGGCTTCGAACGCTTTTATGGCTTTCTTGGCGGCGAGACCGACCAATATCACCCAGATTTGGTTTACGACAATCATCAAGTTGACCCGCCGCGCACACCCGAGCAGGGATATCACATCACCGAAGACTTGGCTGACAAAGCAGAACTATTTATTAACGACTTGCGAGCGGCGCACCCTGAGAAGCCATTCTTTATGTGGTTTGCACCAGGTGCATGTCACGCACCACACCAAGCGCCGAAAAATTTCATCGATGCATATCGCGGCAAATTTGATAAAGGATGGGATGTTTGGCGCGAAGAGGTTTTCGCACGACAGAAAAAGTCGGGCCTACTGCCGAGCGACACAATTTTAAGTGAGCGTCCGCATTGGGTGCCAGAGTGGGCGAGTTTGAGTGCCGACGAAAAGAAACTTTATGCACGAATGATGGAAGTTTACGCGGGCTTTTTGACGCACACCGATGCGCAAGTTGGCAGAGTAATCAAACACATCGAGTCAATGGGTGAACTTGATAACACGATTGTGCTCGTGATGAGTGACAATGGTGCAAGTTCTGAAGGTGGACCAAAAGGTTCGTTCAACGAAATGTTTTACTTTAATTTCATACCCGAAAGTCTCGAAGAAAACATCAAGCGAATTGATCTGCTTGGCACGCCTGAAGCGCACAATCATTATCCGTGGGGCTGGGCTTGGGCAGGTAACACGCCTTTCAAGCGATGGAAGCGAGAAACTCACGAAGGTGGCGTGACCGACCCGTTGATCGTGCATTGGCCGAAGAAACTTGCCGCCAAAGGCGAAGTGCGAACGCAGTATTTGCACTCGGTTGACGTGATGCCGACTCTTCTTGAACTGATCGGCATTGAACCACCGACACATATTGCGGGTGTTGAACAACAACCAATCGAAGGTGCAAGTTTTGCGCACACACTGAGTGATGCCAAAGCGCGAAGTAAACATGTGACGCAGTGTTATGAGATGCTTGGCTCGCGTGCGCTTTATCATGACGGCTGGAAAGCAGTTGTGTTTCACCAGTTGCCAGGTTTGCCTGGCGTACCAAGTTATGACGGGTCAGACCCGAATATAAGTTTCGATGTCGAACAATGGGAGCTTTACCACGTCGAAAAAGACATCGCGGAGACCAATGACTTGGCGCGTGAGCATCCTGAAAAATTGCAAGAGCTGATCGCGCTGTGGTGGGATTTAGCCGAAAAGCAACAAATTCTGCCGCTAAACAATCAGCCCGGAAGATTCGGTGACAAGCGATATCGACAAGAGCGCTATGAATATCGCCCAGGCATTGGCGCGATACCACCGCTGGTTGCACCAATGTTGCGTAATAGATCGTTTGAGATTTTTGCTGAAGTGACAGTGCCCGCAACCGGTGTTGAGGGGGCGATTATCGCGCAGGGAAGCGGTGCCGGTGGTTACGCCGTTTACGTCAAAGACAAACGCTTGCATTACGTTCACAACTTTTTAGATCTCTATTACTTCTCGGTGTCGGCAGAAGTTGATCTGCCAATTGGTGTGCACACACTGCGCGTTGAATTTAAGTCGACGGGTCGCTTCAAAGGTGAAGTAAATCTTTATTACGACGATCTGCCAGTTGGTTCGGGTGCGATACCAGCAACGGTGCCAGTGTTCTTCGGTGTGTTCGGTTTGACTGTTGGTTATTTACGCGGATCATCGGTGATTCGTGGTGTTGAATCGCCGTTTAGTTTCACTGATTCGGCGTTGCAGCGCGTGATTGTGGTGCCTGCTGGCCGCTCGTGGCGCGACCCGCAAGGCGATGAGCGGGTGGCTTCAGCTACGCAGTAGTTGCAAGAGTGATAGTCGCAAACCTTGCGACAGTTGCGTTGTAGGTTGTTTTGATGACCGATCGCGAGGCGCTGCTCTCGAAATCAAACTTCTTGCTTGGGTGTGACTGCCCGGTCAAACTCAAATATTTTAAATCTGGTTACCCGTCTCTAAACAATGCGAATTCATTTCTTGAGTTTTTTGCTGACGGCGGGTTTATGGTCGAAGCACTGGCGCGAGCGCTATTTGACAACGGCGTTTGGGTCGTGCCGCAAGCTGGTGAAACACCAGAGCAGGCGACTGCGCGACTTATGTCAGTGCCAGGCGATGGCGTGTGGTTCGAGCCGACATTTGTGGTCGACGGCATGTTGGTGCGCGTTGATATTTTGCAGCGCAAAGACAATGTGCTGCGCCTAGTTGAAGTTAAGGCCGCAAGTTTTGACTCAGTTCTCGACCCGACACCATTTCGAGGTAAGCAAGGCGGCATTCTCAGCGACTGGAGCGACTATTTATTTGATATCACCTATCAAACAAACGTGCTTGAACTTGCATACCCTGGTTTTGAAGTTGTACCCGAGTTATGTTTGGTTGATAAGGCAAAAACTTGTCACGAAGAAGCGATTTTCAACAAAGTTGAATTAGTGACCGACAAAGACCCTGGCAGCTCTGGGCCGCGGGCGACTTATCACGGTGATATTGCAGCGTTACGCAGCCAGCATTTTTTAGGTTTTCTAAATGTGCGCCTCGAGGTTGACGAGTTGATCGCAACCGTCCGATCGCAAGCTAATTCGCTTTCGAAGATTGCTGCCAACCCAACTATCGCACTCGAGCCACCTCTCGGCAGCAAATGTCGCGATTGCGAATATCGCAATATCAACAATTTGCGAAACGGGTTTGCCGAATGTTGGGGTGCGCTCGCCGCTGGCGACCCGCACGTTGTAGACCTATTCAAAATTGGCTTTTTGGCCGACGCAGCGGGCAATAGCAAAGAAGGTCTTAACTGGTTGATCAAAAATGGCATCTCGAAACTTGTCGAGATACCGCCAAAGATAATTGATCAAAACAAATCGACAGGCAAGCGACAGATTCGACAACTCGAATGCACAAAGACCGGCACCGAGTGGGTCGACCCGCTGCTAAAAAATGAACTCGATGCTTGCGAGTATCCGCTGCATTTTGTTGACTTTGAAACTTCACGATTAGCAGTGCCGTATCACAAAGGCATGCAACCCTACGAGCAGATTGCGTTTCAATTTAGCTGTCACACAATTTTGAAGCCTGGTGACAAAGAGTTGCAACACACCGAATGGATAAACGTCGACGATGCGTTTCCGAGTTTTCATTTTGCGAACGCGCTGCGCGACGCCGTAGGCGAAAAGGGCACGATCTTCGTTTGGAGCCCTTTTGAACAGACGACCTTGCGCGACATTCGTCGTCAGATGACCAGTTATAGCCACCCCGATAAAAAAATTGCCACTTGGATCGACGCGATCGTGCCCGATCGCAAAGACGGGGGAAGAGTGCAAGACCTACTCAAACTTTGTGGCGAGCATTATTACCATCCGCAAATGGGTGGCAGTCTGAGCATCAAATATGTTTTGCCGGCGATTTGGGGTAGCAACGAAGAACTTTGGCGCGACCCGTGGTTTGCAAAATATTTTCGCGAGAGCCTCGATGGCGCACTCGACCCATATAGCGCGTTGACGGGCCTGATTTTAGAAGCCGAGCGCAACAACATTGCCGATGACGAGGCAAAAGAGACAGCGGTTGAAGCAGTGCGTGACGGCATTGGTGCGATGCGTAGTTATCAAGAAATGATGTATGGTTTGCGTCGTAATGACGCCAAACATCGTGATGCCGTCAAAAAAATGCTGCTGCAATATTGTGAACTCGACACTGCCGCGATGGTGATCATTTGGAAGCACTGGATGCTGCGACTTGCCAGTGCGAAATAATTTATTTGACTCGCATCACTCGAAACGGGTCGCCAACTTTTAGAAAGTTTTCGTAGACCTCAGGCAGTTCGACGCGCAACCGTTTTGAGTCGAGAGCCTGCTTGCCTGGATGTTCGCGCCACGTGACTACCTGCTCGCCGTCAAGAAGGCCGATTTCGTTTTCAAGCAGCAAGCGGGCGAGTTCGTCTTTGGCGATTGCTTCTTGTTTTTCAGCTTGTCGACGAGTTTCTCGTGCTTCACGCAAATTTGCTAAAACTGCACGCGCCGATTCGGGCAGTTCGGTTGCAGTCGGCGTTGCGCGATAGAGCGACGAGATTTGTTCGGCGCTGAACTGATTAATTTCAGAATCGGCACGAGCGCCAGAATCGACAAGAGAACCAAAACGCTCGGCTTCGGCCCAAAGTTGGTCAATGGCTTCTTGGTTGCGGGGCAATTCGACGAAACTGATGCGAAGATCACGGTCGAGCACGATGAAAAAAAGAGGCACATTGAGAACTGACTGTTGAGCCCAACCTTGCCAACGCCATTCGAACGGCAGATCGTCGGCGGTGTGAACGCTGTATCGCGAAGTTGTTTTTGCTTCGACGCCAACAGTTGGGCATTCTTCGTTGTCGACACCATCTTTAGAGATTGTGAATCGACCAGCGCGATACATAACCGACGGGGTGAACACATTGATGCCCAACAAGTGTGAGGCTTCTTCGAGTAGCGCCGGCTCGAGCACGTTGCCACGGCGAAAAACTGGCTTGTCGTCTTCGACTGTGGGGTCGACACTTTTGTCAAAGAAAAGATCTGACCGAGTCGAATATGGTGATGCGCCCATAAGTGCGGGCGCATCGGAAGCGCCGAAAGTGCAACGACCATTGCTGTCGCGCCAGCGAAGTCTGAGCCAGTCTTCGCTGCCGTGTTTTGGCTTTGCGATTCGCTCGTATTTGACTGAGTTTTCAGTGATTGTATTCATTTATTGTTTGCTCTGTTTCTTTTTGGGGAAGAGTCATCTTCGCCGAAGGGTGTTACAGAGTTGGCGTGTGGTGTGCCCAAGGTTGGGCGATTTCAAGTTGTGATGCAACGCGAATTAGCAAGTCTTCGCGTCCATATGCTGCGACGATTTGCACGCCAACTGGGATGCCCTCGCGAGTCCACTGCAATGGCACATTGATTGCAGGCTGACCCGAAGTATTGAACGGCGGCGTTAGCGGTATCCAGTCGCCGGCGATGCGCAGTGCACCCATTGGGTCTTCGGGCATGTTTCGAACTGTGCCAATTGGCAGCGGCAGTTGTGAAGTTGTCGGGGTAATTAAGAGATCAAAACCGTCGGCCCACCACTGTTGCAGCATGCGACGAAAAACCATTGAGGTATAAACGGCTTGCGCATAATCAGTTGCAGTTTTGCTTTTTGCGTATTCGGCCATCGTCCAGTTCATCAGTTCAACATCATCTTTGGTTACGGGGCGACCAAGCATTTGAGCGAGCGTGTTCAAACCAACTGACATGTTGGTCGACCACATCGCCGTGAACTTGCCAGAAAAATCTGCGTTCTCGAGTGCTTGTGGCCACGAATTTTCAACATGGTGGCCGAGTGACTCGAGAAGTTTGCAAGTATCGCGCACGGCCTGCACACATTCACTGTCGATTATGGCACCAGTTAAATGGTGATCAATAAAGCCGATGCGAAGTTTGCCTGGGTCGGCACCGACTTCATTTATATAAGGACGATTTGGTGCCGGAGCAATAACTCGGTCGCCAACGCCAGGGCCATGCACTGCGTCGAGCAACGCTGCTGTATCGCGAACGGTTCGTGTGACAGCAAAGTGAACACTGAAGTTGGCTTCGTCGCCAAATGGTGCAAGCGAGATTCGTCCTTGCGAAGTTTTTAGACCGACGAGACCACAACATGCGGCCGGAATGCGAATGCTGCCACCACCGTCACTGGCGTGCGCCATCGGCACAATGCCTGCGGCAACTGCTGCTGCGCTGCCACCGCTCGAACCACCAGAGGTGCGAGCGATATCGAACGGGTTGCGCGTCGGGCCCCAAGCCAATGGTTCGGTAACTGGCACACTGCCGAACTCTGGTGAATTTGTTCGACCAAAAGTAATTAGACCTGAATCAATAAATTTTTGGACAAGATTTGAGTTTGTGGGCGCAATGTAATTGGCGTTTTTGAGTGCGATGTTGCCATTTGACATGTGTTGGCCTGCGTATGGCGCACCTAAGTCTTTCAATACGAACGGTACGCCACCAAACTTTTTGTCAGCGCTTGGCTTGAATTTTTTTGCCAGTTCTCGCGCATGGTCAAGCCAGGTGATGTTGACTGCATTTATTGGTGGGTTCAATGCAGCGGTGCGCTCGATGGCTGCTTCAAGTAGTTCGCTGGCCGAAACTTTGCCCGAGGCAACGAGTTCGGCCTGACCAACACCGTCGATGAATTGCGTTTGACGGGCGAGGTCAGATAAAGACATGTTCAGAGTCTTGTCTATATCCAGAGGTTGCGCCAAGGCAGAGTAAGTTATTGACGCCGTGAATTCGCCAGATGACTTAAGTACTCAAGGTGATTCAGGCTCTGTTGAACCGATAAAACTTACCGCACGGCAAGTTTTTGAAGCACCCGCAGTTAAGTCATTTATCATCGCTAATTCGGCGCTTTATGTTGGCTTGATGCTGCAAGCGGCAACGCTTGGCAAACATATATATGACATCACGGGTCGTGAGATTGATATCGGTTGGCTCGGACTCGCTGAGTTCTTGCCGGTTGCATTGCTTGTTTTTATTACAGGCTCAGTTGCTGATCGTTATAACCGGCGTCGAGTCGCTGTGACGGCAATGTCAGGTGAGTTGCTGTGTGCGTTGGCTCTTGTTTTTTATTCGCGTACAAATCCAACAAATGTCGCGCCGATGTTTGTGATTGCGATTGCCTATGGTGCGTCGCGTGCATTTGTTTCACCGGCAATGCGATCGATTGGGCCAATGATCGCTCCTGAACACGGGTTGCCACAAATGGTGGCGATGTATTCGGCGGTGTGGACGGGCGCAATGATTGTTGGCCCAGCGATGTCGGGTTTCTTGTATGCCGCTGCACCCTGGATTGCGTACGCAACTTCGGCTGGACTCATCGGTCTTGGCATGATTTTGATTTCGCGTATCAAGTTGAAGATTATTTCAGCACCGACTGTAAAGACAGAAAGACCAACATTGCACTCAGCAATGGAGGGTCTGCGATTTATTCGACGCACACCAATATTGTTGGCGGCAATCTCGCTTGACCTTTTTGCGGTTCTATTCGGTGGTGCAATTGCTTTGTTGCCAGTGATTGCTAAAGATCAACTGATGGTCAGTGATGTTGCCTACGGATGGTTGCGAGCGTCTGTCGGTATTGGTGCGGCAAGCACGGCTGCGTTTTTGGCATTCAGACCAATTCGCCGACACGTCGGTCGGTCGATGTTGATTGCAGTCGCCGTATTTGGATTGGGCACTGTTGTGCTCGGTCTGACGAGCAATTATTGGGTTGCATTTTTTGCAGTCATGATTTTAAGTGCGGGTGACATGATCAGCGTGTTCGTGCGCGGCGCAATCGTGCCACTAGTGACGCCCGATGACAAACGAGGTCGCGTCTCGGCGGTTGAAAATGTTTTCATCGGCGCAACAAACGAACTTGGTGCCTTCGAATCTGGTGCTATGTCGCAACTCGTTGGGGTGAAGTCGACTGTCGTCGGTGGAGGTATAGCAACACTCGGCGTTGTAGGCATTTTTTGGTACAAATTCAAGCAACTTCGCAACATCGACACTTTTGACGAATTATCTGCCGAAGAATCAACAACCAAATAGGCCATCGGGGGCGAGCGACGCTCGTGCGATAATAGACGTGTGGATAACGTCGCCGAAAAAGTCGCCGAAAAAGTCTTGGTGCGAACTGCTTGTCCTTTAGATTGCCCTGATGCGTGTTCGCTTGAGGTGACTTTGACTCTTGGTCGCATCACAAAAATTGATGCAGCGCCAGTTGATGAGTTATCAAACCCACTGACAGATGGTTGGATTTGTAAAAAAGTAAAACATCACGCCGACAGGGTTTACTCGCCTGAACGAATAATGACGCCGTTGATTCGGGTTGGCGCAAAGGGTAGTGGTGAGTTTCGTTCGGCAACTTGGGATGAAGCACTCGACTTAGTTGCCGAGAAGATTAAAGCGGCTATTGCGAGTCATGGAGTTGATTCGGTGTTGCCGTATCTTTACAACTCGTCGGCGCCGAAACTTGAAGCAAATTATCTGACGCCACACCTCTTTGCTCGCTTAGGTGCGCCAGAGATTCTGCACACGATCTGTGCTGCGACTTACGGCGCCGCATGGGATCAGGTGTTCGGTGAAATGCTGAGCATCGACACGCTCGATGTCGTCGATGCAAAACTCATTGTCGTCTGGGGCGCTAACCCAGCAGTTAGTGGCACTCACTTGTTGCCACTCTTGGCAAAAGTTCAAAAAGCTGGGGGCAAACTTGTCGTGGTCGACCCACGAGCAACGGGCACTGCATCGCGGGCAGATTTACATTTGGCGGTGCGACCAGGCACCGATGTGGTTTTGGCATATGCGTTGAGCAATGAGCTCGTGCGCACAGGCAAAGTTGCGACTCAGTTTCTTGATGCACACACGGTAGGCAGCAAAGAGTTTTTGGCAGCGGCGAGCAAATATACGCTCGAAGATGCAAGCAAGATTTGCGATGTTTCGATCGACAAAATACGCGAGTTGTTTGAGTTGATCGCAAACACGCAGCCAGCAGTTTTGCGAATGGGCTATGGCCCTGAACGAAACCGTAACGGCGGCAGCAGTGTGTTGGCTGTTCTCGGCTTGTGGTTGATTGCGGGGCACTTCAGCACAAATGGCTCTGGCATTTTGGC
>JBIKVV010000030.1:0-17688 GCA_044356655.1 Ilumatobacteraceae bacterium | reverse complement strand
TGGTGCGCCACCCCCACCGGCAACTGGTGCAGCCGATGTGGAGAATTCGTATGTGCACGGGTGTGCCGCACAAGTCGCAATTCCTGCAAATTGGTTTCCTGTGCCATCAGTGAAAGCACCTTCTTCGATCAACACAAAATATGTTGTCGAGAAATTGAGATCAGCAGTCGGATTAAGCGTCACTGTATTTTCAGAGACAGTCACGAGCCCACCACTTGCAGTGCTTGTTTGCAAAGTAAATGTCTGCACTGGCGTTGCGCAGTTAACTGCCCCAGTACAAAGTTTGATGAACTTGTTGGCAACATCAACTACGGGTTCGCTGAATTTCAAAACAATATTTCGTGTAGACAAAAACGTTGTTATTCCATTTGGTGGATCAGAAGTTGCGACGTTTAAAGTTGGCGCAACTGTATCTGTCCAGTTGTAAAACTCCAAAATGTCGTTGAGCTTATGGCGGCAAATGGGTTAGGTGTTGCCGCTTTATCAACGATTGCACCCGCTGAGATTAAGACGTGATAAGAAACCCCGAATAGCATCACTCCTAACGGGTTTACCGTCGCCCGATTGTCATTTGGAAAATTTCCAATTGTCAACTCATCACTGTTGGAACTAATCACCTCTGAAGTCGTGATTAAATTTGTCGTGCCATTGGTTCTCGTGGCCGAATATGTACAACCAGTCAATGCTGCTAATGCGATATCGGCATTAGTTTTGGCAAACGAAACCGTGCTGCCGTTCACCGCTGTAATTTGACCAACCGTACCGACTGCGTCTGTCGAACCCGTCACATTAAATGCCGTAGTTGAACAACCAGTCGTGGTTATTTTGTCGCCGACAACAAAACCAGGGTTTGAACTAAACGTCAAAGTCGCAACATTGCCAGTCAATGAACCATTCGTGATTGTCGGCACGACTGACCGCACCAACGAAATTGTTTTTGCGACGTCGTTGCCCTTCGCAACGGGTTCGTTGAATCGCAAGATCAAATTTGACGCGATGCCAGCCTGGGTTTCTCCGGGAAACGGCGTAATCGCGGCCAAAGTTGGTGCTGCACTATCGGTGCCAATTGTCGCGGTCAACGGCATACCCATGCTGAGATTGCCTACTGCATCAGCCGCATAAACAACATATGAACCTGCATTTAGGCCTGTTGTTTCGAGCGCGGTATCGGTAGACGCCGCAGTGATCGTTACCGAATTGAAATCGGCATCTGCAGCACTAGTAATGCTGGCCACATTCGTAACTGCGACCGTGCTTTTAACCAGATACGCAGTGCCAGTTTCGCTGCTTTGCACCGCAATTCGCGAAGTGTTCGAAATTATCGGCGTAAAAATTGGTGCAACCCCAACGGTTGGCGACACCGCATCTATAGTCACCGTGTTGGTCGAAGCATCCGAGAGATTGCCTGCTAAGTCGGCTGCATAGACCTTGTAAGTTCCGCTTATCAGCATCGCCGCAGGCAAATTAGTGTTTGTATTAATTGTCGCTACGTTGACGCCAGGTGGCGCAGTTCTCTCATTTGCTGGTAGCGCAGTTATCTGTTCGACCGATGTCGGCGTGTTGTTGCTCTTCACCAAAAACAATCTGCCAAGTTCATTGCTTTGCGCAACCGCATTGCCCGCCGCGCCAACCGTCGCTGTTGTCAACGATGCCGTTGGCTTAGTTGTATCGGCGGCGGAGAATGCACGCACCGGACGCACGTTGAGCCAGGTATCTTGCGTCTTGGTTAGTTGAGCGCTGCGGCCAATAGCTATCCAGCCTTCTAAAGGGACGCCGAATTGCTGGCCCCACGCGTCGATTCGTCCGGATTCAGTAGAACTCCAATAGAGGCCCCTAGTATCTGTTTTGTTAAAACCGTCGCGAAGAGTACCAGTGGCAGCACACCCCACGGCTGTGTCGCCAGTGGTTTGGTTTCGCGCATACTTACACAACTCATTGAGTTCATCTTTAGATGGCAGATACCAGTCGGTGAGTGAGTTCGGGCCCCGATAATCCCGTGTCTTGGTGCCGGCTCTGTTTGCTCCCCTTGTAGCGTCGGTCTCCATTGCAAGGGTGTTTTTGAGGCCAGTGCCGACCGCTGTGCCTTGAGCAGCGACACCAATTTCAATGTCCGTGTTGCCTGACCACGCATAAGTCGCATCAGTCCAGGCTGCGGTGCCAGACGTGGGGGCGGCTTCTAGATATTTGCATGTTGACGCGAGTGTCGCCCCACAAGCGAACGTAGTTGGAGCGACATAGAACACGATGCCACCACCAGGTCCTGTGTTACCGACAATGCATTCGCCGCCCTGCGCACAAGTTGCAGTTGCTTTCACGGGCTCTGCTTGTGGCAACAGTTGCGAAAGAATCGGCACGTCAGAACGCAGATCAACCGGAATAATCGGCGAAACAACAAATAGTGACGACAGCAACAAAGCACCAGCGGCAAATCGAACCCACCGAACCTTGCGCCCTCGCCCGCCAAAATCGCACGGAATCTTGTTGTGACTTTCTAGGGACACGACCTTAACGGTATTGAGCTCACCCAAAACAAGTTAAGGAAGAGGTTTATTTAAGGTATTTTGCGTTATTTCCCGTCGGGCGGAAAGCTCACACCACGGGCAATCTAAACAAAATCAGTTGCCGCAACAGGGCAAATAGTTCGCGCGTGATTGAACGCTAAATATTGTTAAGAAAACGGTGGCGCAGAAACATATTGAGTGATCGGTTGGCCCGCCATCACAGTCCATTGCGAGCCAGCGATGCGTTCAGTGAGCGCGCACATCGCTAAATCACCAGCAACCGAAACATCCATCACACCCATGCTGAACGACTTTGCATATTCACGCGCAAGTTCACTAACCAAAGGCGTATCCAAAAAGCCAGGGCAAAGTGCACTGATGCACACGCCGTGCGGTTCGAGCGCGGGGCCCAGTGATTTCACGAGACCCACCATCGCGTGCTTGGTTAATCCGTAAATTGGGTCGGGTGCGATGGCGATTATGCCGGCCAGTGATGCTGTTACCAAAATATGTCCGGTCTTGCGGGCGACCATGCCCGGAATAACCGCACGCGCACCGTAGACAACACCGTCGACATTGATGCTCATGATTCGCTCATACGCATCGTTGTCAACTTTTTCTAGCGGATAGTTCGAGATGTTGCCGATCACATTTTGATGCGTTGAGACGCCAGCGTTCAGACACACAATGTCGAACGGCTCGAATGTCGGAATCAGTTTTTGCCATGCTTGCGAATCGGTGACGTCAAGATGCACATATTCACCACCAACTTCGACCGCAATTTGTTTGCCAAGCGTGTCGTTAATGTCTGCCACAACTACAGTTGCGCCTTCGCGCGTAAATCGACGCGCCATCTCTGCACCGATGCCGCTGGCGCCACCCGTAATAAATGCGCGCTGCCCCGCGAGTTTGCCGCTACTCATCAGCGTTTCAACGTGAACACTGCCAGCATCACGCCCAACACAATTAAACCGATTGCGATTGGGCTAGACGCAATCGCGCCACTATCGTCGGCAAAGCATTGCAAAATCGCCACCGCTTTGCCTTGCCCGCGAAACGATACAGATTCGCATTCATCGGCACGCAACAAACCAATGCCTTGTATTGCAACTGCAACCGCGGCTACCAGTCCAAAAATTTTTCTCACGAAACCTGCTCTCTGTAGCCCTTCCAGAACACTAGCCCAAACTTGTCTATCTATAAGTAAGCCGAGCGAACTATCCCCCGTTAATCACATAACAACGTGCCACAAATGGGTGGTCAAACCAGGCGAACTTGAGGCCTGAAGTCTTAATCATTTGTTTTATTACTGGACTCGCTGGATCAAATTGCGAGACGACTACAACCTCGTCTTCTTCTAAACTTTCGCATGCAACGCGAGCTTTTTCTAGCGCAGGACGCCAGAGATCTTCAGACGCATATCGGCCGGTGCCGCCTTGACGCGGGTTTTCTTGAAACGGATCTCGAAAATTCTGCGCTGCGGCAAATACAAAAACAGCAACAAGTGGCAACAGAAGAAATATCGCTAGACCCGAACGTGCGACTACTGCGCCACTGAACAAAACGAGAATTGCCATCCAGAAAAATACCAACGGTAAAAACAAGTACTGGCGCAGCGTCAACTGCCCGACCAAAACATGCTGCACTATGACCGACATGGCTGCTGCTAGAAACAACCCAAGCGCGACTCGCATTACCGCAGAATCAATTTTGTAGCTTCGCATGCGAGCGAGAATTGCGACAACGACAACTACCAATAGCAAAGGCAAAACGACTTGGAGCAATTTTGCAAACCCACCCGTCTCGAGAATCGCTCGAGAGGCCCACGGCTCAGGGTAAAACTGCGTAATGATAAAGCGCAAAGTTCCGGGGATATTACGTATTGTGTCGACTATGCCAACGCTTGCTCGCTCACGAGTTATAAACCCTCCAGCCTCCGTAAGCCGATCAAGCACCACTTGATCGGCACTCGAAGCGGGTTTCCAAACGCCGAGATATGCCCAAAGTGGTTCTTGAAACCTTACGACAAAAGCCGATACCGCAGTACCGGCAAATATCGCAGATACACGCAGAAGATTGGTGCGACGCAAACCATAATTAAGCAGCCATAAACACACTAGAACGCCTGCACCAACTAAACCTGTGGGCGTTGATGCTGCAATTACAAACAAAATCACTAACTCGAAAACAAAACTTCGTGAATTGATTGATCTTTCAGAAACTGAAGATATAACAATTAACAGAACAGCAATCGGAAACCCGGCGCTTGAAATTAGCCCCATCATCGCTAGATCTGGAAGCGGGACAAGACACAAGATCAAAGATCCACAAAACGCGCTAAAGGCTGAAATCCCTGAATTCATCATCGTAACGAATATCCCTATTGCACTAATCAGCCAAACAAAAACTGCAAGAGCTACTAAAACTGATGGTAAATAACTGATGTCAATCAGGGTCGAAACTTCAATAAGTACCCATTGAAGAAATTTTCCATAGGCATGGTCATCCCAAATTGCTGAAAGTGGCAGAGATCGACTTGCGGCGACCATTGCAGATTCTTCGAAGTGCAAGAAACGGTGGGCGCCCCAGACGCGGGCTACCAAAATTGAGAGATAAACAAGTGCGGCGGCGAGAATCCAATAAAGTTTTGTGCGCGAAGCCGTCTCTACACTTGTGCTTAATTTATTGTTTTCACTAGCTGCGACATGCTCGATCACTCTGTGAAACCTAGCAAAGTGGTCCACTTAAAAATTCTCAAACAGTGGCTGTGAAAAAATTGGTGGGCGTTGAGGGACTTGAACCCCCGACCCTCTCCTTGTAAGGGAGATGCTCTAGCCAACTGAGCTAAACGCCCAAACTCTGAGAACTTCTTGCGAACCTCTCAGCGAATGAAACTCTTAGTGTATTGGGTTTTCTTTACTTTGTATCGACAACTAAAAACGCTTCGGCGGTTCGACCCTCTGGCAAACCACCCGCCTTGGCAATCATTTCACCCCAGCCACGCATGCGCGCCGGCAAACCCTCAGGGTCAGTGTGCTGACTGTGATGACACAACAGTGCTGCAATCTTTTTATCTAAGACGTCTGTTGTATCGACAAAGTGTTTTGGATTCGGGCCCGCCATGATCCAAGTTTCAGGCACGGCATGTGGTTCGAGCCCGCGCTCACTTAGCAACTCAGGAAACGCAAACTCGTTTCGTGCGTCGGGGTAAATCGCACACATAGTTGCTTCGCCAGTTGCCAAATGATCAGGGTGGCTGGCGTAAATTCGCGAATAGTTTCGCTCGGCAGATTGCGTCAAAACTCGATCTGGCTTGACGCTGCGAATTACGGCGCTGATCTCACGGCGCAAATTTAAGTCGGCAACAACCGCACCATCAGCAAACCCGAGCCAGTGCAACTCTGTAACCCCGAGCATGTTCGCCGCAGCCGTTTGCTCTTGGCGACGAAGCGCTGCAACTTGTTCGCGCGTCACGGTGTTGTCAGAGCCGCCAGCCTGACCGTCGGTTACGAGACAATAAACCACTTCGTTGCCTTCTGCGACCCAAGTTGCAACTGTGCCACCCGCACCAAAGTCGACATCATCAGGATGCGCTACAACTACCAAAATTTTCATCTGTACTTAAGGTAGTTCGCGACGCTCAGCTTTTGCGAGGCGACCAGCGACGACACCAAGTACAACAGCGATCGCTGTTGCGCCAAGCACGCCGAGCCCAACTACTTGCTCGTAAATCGAATCAGCAAGAGTCGCATCAACGCCGATCAACGCAACCGTCAAGGCAGCAGCTGCAGCAAAGCCAACTGCGAGCGCCTCAAAAATTGAAATATTGGACATCTTGCGCGTCAGAGTGAGCACCACACCAATACCAAATGTCTTTCCTAAGACGATTGCGGCAATTGTGACGACAATCAGATTCGCTGGTGCGCCGTCAGGTATGCGCACTGGTATCAACGTGTGCAAAAACACAAATACCGGCAAGAAAATTGCCGCCACGTATGGGTGGATCGCTTCTTCAGTGCGTTCGGCCACTGAGTGATTATCGGGGTCGAAATGTGGCACGACGAAACCAACTGCGAAAGCACCGAGCGATGGGTGCATTCCTGCTTGAAGCATCAGCCACACGACAAGCGCTGTCGTACCCAACGTGTAAAACACACCGAAATTAAATTTACGAATCGACCAAGCAAAAAATATGACGACAACGACAACTGCGGCAATGAACAAGAGTTTTGGACTCTTACCAGTTGTCGCTAGGGCCAGTACACCGCCTAGATCGTCGAGCACCGCCACCGTTAACAACAGAGCGCGCAACTCACGGCGAAAACCGCCGAGCGCGGTAACCGCAGATGCCAACGCAATATCGGTCGCGACCACCGCTACCCACCCGTTGCGCGCGGCCTCTGGCGCAAACGAGACAAAAATAAACGCTGGCACAGCCATGCCACCCACTGTTGCTGCTAAAGCAACTTTCAGTGTCGCACCAGACAAAGTGCCACTTGCGAATTCGCGCCGCAACTCGAGACCCACAAGCAAAAAGAAGCCGCCAATTGCGATTTCGCTGATCAACTCAGTGAAACTGTTGTGCACGTAAAAGTCACCAAATGTCGCGAGCAAGACGCCTAAAACAGCAGCGCCGAAAATTAACCCCGCGGCGCGCACTTCGAGTGCAACAAACCGCTCCAAAAACACTGCCGGACTATACGACTTGCGTTCCATCAAATCTGTCTACCCCCCCTAACTTAAAGAGATCTATTTTTATTAACTGATCCGCTATCGCGTAGCAGCGAACTCGTCGCGAATGAACTGGTCGAAAAACATTATGTCAATGCGATCAAGCTCTAAGTGACGGTCGACAGAATTATCAATTCGTGCGATTTTGTTTCCATCATTAACAACAGCAGTATTTACGTCCAAATCTGTAAGTATTTTTAAAGTTGTATCGTCATATGAACCAAATGGATAGCACATAGTTCTATTTCTTAAAGTTCCAAGTTCTAATTCTAACAATCTGAAAGAATCTTCGATATCTGCTCTCTGTTTATCTGCGCTTAAGTCTCCAAGCCAAACGTGGGAATGCCCATGAGAGCCTACTTCCATGCCGCATTCAAACAAGAGTCCCACATCGTCCGGTGACAGATAAAACTCGTCGACCCAACTTGATTCTGAGCGAGAAACAACTTGCGCAAAAACCTCCGCAAGAAGCTGTTTTCTCAAATCAGCCGGCAAAATTTTCTGAAACAATTTCTTCAAAAATTCTGTTTCAGCATCGTTCCATAAGTTCGCAATTCCAAATCTCCGATACAAGTCATCAAAACTCTCATTCACCACTCGGCTGAATTGAAGTTCATTAAATACTTCTGAAGAAATCTTGACCATCTGTGCTGGTGTTTTATGGCATGATAGCAAAATATGAATTTTGTTTACATCCAGCAATTTTCGCTCAAAAATCGCCTCGGTTGGTACATAGAAAGTTGCTCGCGCGTCAACACTCATTAGACCAGGCAAAACATGATCAATACAATCCTTATAACCGTCATCAAAAGTCAACCAAATTGGATTCTTCTCTGTTACCTCCGCCCTGTTCAGACCTAAAATTCTTTCACTGGTAATAAAGCTAAATTTTTTTCGTATTACTTCTAATTGCTTTAGAAATAAATCCAACTGGAGAACATTATGTCTAGCGGAAAGCCTCTTTGCATCTGGGCGTACATAGTGATACATCAAAATTGGAAGTTCCATCGCTTCCAATCATATGGTTTTCTTGCTTCTGGTCTTAGCAATCGCCTACAGTTATCTGATGGAACAGAAGGAACAAACCCAAAAATATTTTGACCTTCATGCAAGCGATTGGAATGAACAGTCGAAAAAGACTAGTTACAACACAATTGCAGACCGTAATTGGACTGTAATTGATAGCTGTGCGCATCATGGACAAGTCAAGGACTTTCTTGACGTCGGATGTGGATCTGGTCAATTAGTAATTCAAATTGCTGAGAAAGGTGTCAATTCAATAGGAATTGACTTTGCTCCTGAAATGATAAGAGTCTCCCAAGATAATGCAAAAAACTTGATCTCAAACGCAACATTCAAGCAATGCTCAGTGTTTGATTATCAATGTTTCCCAAATTCGTTTGACCTAGTCAGTGCGCAGGGATTCATCGAATACATTTCCGAATCTGAACTTAACAGCTTTATTGATTTTTGCGGTCGATCCCTTAGACCCAATGGGGTCGCAGTAATCGGTAGCCGAAACCGATTGTTTAACGTCATATCTATGAATGGTTATACAGAGATGGAATTGAAGTTAGGCACCTTGACTCAACTCATCGAGGAGTCAACTTTAATTCAAAATACTGAGACCCAAAATTCTTTATTTGAAGTTTTAAACAACACCCATTTCGCCTCAAGACATCCAGTATCTCACCCATTCACGGGAGTATCTGTAACCACTAGGTTTCAGTACACGCCAAGTGAACTAATAGCGAAGTTTAAAACCGTTGGTTTAGCGCCGCAAAGAATCTACCCAATTAATTTTCAACCAATTCCGCAATCTTTACTCGCAATTAACGAATGGGCTAAAGTTAAAGACCAAATTGCCAGCCTTATATCAAAATCGCCTAGAGAAAGTCATCAATTTGTCCCATTCTCATCTTCATTTGTTTTAGCCCTAAAAAAATTAGGGCGACTTGACTAGTTTTGTTGGGCGCGAACTTGGCGAACACTAGCGAGCAACTCAGAAGTGGCAGCAGCAATCGGCGTGCGACGTTGGCCGTGCTCATGCACGACCAAACTGCGATCTTGATGCTCGACGATGAGCGCACCTGCCTCTTGACAAATTAACGCGCTCGCTAAATAATCCCACACACCGTGCGTGTTGAAATCAATCCACGCATCGATAACACCGTCAGCGACCAAACAAATATCGAGTGCGGCAGCACCGAGCGCACGAAACTGTCCCCACTTCGGTCGCTGTTTTGGAATGCCCGAGATACCAACAACTGCCTCGCGCAATTCAACACAACCGCTCGGCCGCATCGCAACCCCATTGTGAAACGCACCGCCACCAGCAGTCGCCCAATAGCGGTCGTGACCGTTTGCTTGATTAACAACAAGACCAGCGCGCATGCCGTCTTTGTCGATCGCACACAACGCAGTGGCAAACCATTGCACACCGCGGCTGGCATTTGTCGACCCATCAAGAGGATCCATCACGACACAAAGCCCATCATCAGTGAACACGCCGGTGATTTCACTTTCTTCTGATAAGACAGCAACACCAGCACTCGTCAACACTTCGAGCGCGGCGGCGTCGGCTCGCAAATCAATTGCATATTGCGTGTCGCGCAAACCCGACAACGACCAATCTTTGTTCGCACGCAGAACTTCACCAACGGCATCAGCCGTCTCGTTGAGCATCGCCAAAATTTCTTGATTTGAACTTGCTTTTGTAAGTCGTGACACGAATTTCCTCTCTTGCCACACTAATTGCCCTAGTCGTTTACCGAGTCGCTTTAACGGGCATCTGCGCTGTGACTAATGCAATTACGTGACTATTTCGGCTGTCGCCAAAGCCCTAGTCTTAATAAGGTGAAATCAGCATTGCGCAGCCTGATTGACGAATCGGTCACGATCATTCGCGAAGTCGCCGCCGAATTCGAACGCCCGGTGATGTTGTTCTCGGGTGGCAAAGATTCAGTCGTCATGTTGCACCTTGCTGTGCGCGCATTCAGCCCGGCTCGAGTGCCCTTTCCGGTGATGCACATCGACACGGGTCACAACTTTTCTGAGGTCATCGAGTTTCGTGACCGTGCCGTGCGCGACTTAGACGTGCAATTAATCATCGGTTCAGTTCAATCCTCAATCGATGCGGGTCGAATTCAAGATGCAACCGGTCCACGTGCGAGTCGCAATCCGCTACAAACTGTCACGCTGCTCGACTCAATTAAAGAACACAAGTTTGACGCCGTGTTTGGCGGCGCGCGTCGCGACGAAGAGCGTGCCCGCGCAAAAGAACGCGTCTATTCGCATCGCGACGCATTCGGTCAGTGGGACCCAAAAACTCAGCGACCAGAACTTTGGGGAATCTACAACGGCCGCCACAAGCCTGGCGAACACTTCAGAATTTTTCCAATTTCAAACTGGACCGAACTAGATATCTGGCAATTCATCAGCGACTTCAACATCGAACTGCCAAGCATCTATTACGCGCACCGTCGCCATGTGTTTCGCCGCGACAATATGTGGATGGCGGTGTCGCCGTTCTTGAAACCCGAAGACGGCGAAACAGTTAGCGAAGAACTCGTTCGCTTTCGCACTGTTGGCGACGCCACATGCACAGCCGCCATTGAGTCATCAGCGACGACCATTGAACAAGTCATCGCTGAAACGTCAGTTGCGCGAATTACAGAGCGTGGCGCCACTCGTGCCGATGATCGCATTTCTGAGGCCGGCATGGAAGACCGCAAGAAGTTGGGCTACTTCTGATGCAACGCCTGCATTTTGCAACTGTTGGCTCAGTTGATGACGGCAAGTCAACTTTGATCGGTCGCCTGCTTTACGACTCGAAGAGCATCTTCGAAGATCAACTCGAACACATTGAAGCCGTTAGCAAGCGCCGAGGTGACGACTATGTCGACTTGTCGTTGTTGACCGATGGTCTGCGCGCCGAACGCGAGCAGGGCATCACAATTGATGTCGCCTATCGATACTTCGCAACACCAAAACGCAGTTTCATAATCGCTGACTGCCCTGGACACATTCAATACACGCGCAACATGATCACGGGCGCATCAAATGCCGATCTGGCAATCGTGCTCGTCGATGCCCGCACTGGCGTTGTCGAACAAACACGGCGCCATAGTTTGCTTGTTTCGTTGCTTGGTGTGCCTCACCTTGTTATCTGCATCAACAAAATGGACCTCGTCGACTACGACAGCGAAGTTTTCAACCGAATACGTGACGAGTTTGAAAATTTCGCCTCGCGTCTCGACTTGCGCGACGTAACTTTCTTGCCGATCAGTGCGCTCGCTGGCGACAATGTTGTAAGTCGTTCAGTCAACATGCCGTGGTTCGAGGGCCCAACGCTGTTGCATCATCTCGAAAATGTCTACACGGCGAGTGATGAAAACAGAATCGACACTCGCTTTCCGGTGCAGTTTGTTATTCGCCCACAACGCGCAGACAACCCCGACTATCGCGGCTATGCAGGCCGTGTTGCCGGCGGCGTTTTGCGCGTTGGTGATGACATCATGGTTTTGCCGTCAGGCCTTACAAGCACGATCACTGGCATTGACTCACCTGATGGCGCACTTACACAAGCCGAACCTGGTCAAGCCGTAACAATTTTGCTTGCTGACGACTTGTCAATTACGCGAGGCGACATGATTTGTCGACCAAACAACCGACCCCGATCATCGCAAGAACTCGAAGCGATGCTGTGTTGGATGGACGACGCAGCGCCATTGCAAATCGACAAGATATATTCACTCAAACACACCACGAAACTTGCTCGCGGCAAGGTTTCAAATGTCCTCTATCGCTTAGACATTTCAAACCTGCATCGCGAGACAGGCATTAAAGATTTGAAATTCAACGAAATCGGTCGTGTTACTTTGCATACGACAAGCCCATTGTTTTTCGACGATTATCACCAGAACCGCACAACGGGTTCATTCATTCTTATTGACGAAGCGTCGGGTCAAACTGCGGCTGCTGGCATGTTGCTCTCGCCTCGCTCATAAACATCCAGCGCCTAAACTCATAGACATACATGGGCGAACATCATGACTAAACCTGTCTGGCATGAACCGCTAGTCAGTCGCACGCAACGCTGGAACAAACATGGCCTTTCTGGGGCAACTGTCTGGCTGACTGGGCTCTCTGGCTCGGGTAAATCGACAATTGCCAACGAACTCGCCCGCGAACTTTTGAACACAAGTCGACTTGCCTACATTCTCGATGCCGACAATCTGCGTCACGGTCTGAGCGCAGGGCTCGGCTACTCAGACGATGACCGAGCCGAGAACATTCGCCGAGTCGCCGAGGTCGCATGCTTGTTTGCCGATTCAGGCATCGTCGCCATCGTGCCGATCATCTCACCGTTCATCGCATCTCGCGATCACGCCAGAAAAATTCATCAAGACAACGAACTTCGGTTTGTCGAAGTGCACGTCGCCACGCCAATTGAAGAGTGCGAACGTCGCGATACAAAAGGCCTTTACAGCAAATTGCGTAGCGGCGAAATGACTGGCCTTAGTGGCGTCGACAGCGTTTACGAGCCACCAAAGTCACCTGAAATAACAGTTGGTGCGAATAACGAAACCCTCGAACAATCAGTCGCGATGATCATGGCGAAGTTGTTGACGAAAGCCGGCAAATGAAATCGAACTCGCCACCATGGTAAGCGAGAAAGATTTTCCGTTAAAGCCATACGCCGGATTCTTGCTCGTTGCACCAAAACTTAAGGTTATGTATTGCCCAACTACAAAAGTTGCCTGCAGCAGCATAAAGACACTGCTGGCCAAAGCGAGTGGCACTTACAATCAAGCACGACTCGATCAACTCATTGCACCGCACATCGCGCGCTCACAAACTATCCACGACATCGGCATCAGCGGTTTGACAAAACTTGTTGACATGAGCGCTTCTGACATCGACGAAATCTTGAACTCGCCTGAGTGGTTGCGCGTTTACGCAACTCGTGACCCTCTTGCTCGCGCTTATTCGGCTTGGGAGAATCGCATTTTTTCTCGAGCACCAGGCACGCCTGACAAAGTCAACGAGCTTTGCACAGACCAAATGGTCGACAGTCGCATCAACGTCACCGCGAGTTTTGAGCATTTCGCCAAAATGATCTCAGAACAAACCGACGAATTCATGAGTGACCATCACTTTTTGCCCCAGTCGCATATCGTGCACCCAGACAAGTTCAACTACAACATGGTTGCACGAGTCGAACAGCCAGCCGAGATGCAACGCTTGGTCGATGAGGTCAACAGACGCGCCGGCACATCACTTTCGCTCGAGCGCCACAACGCAGGCTTTGGCATCAAACTCGACCAGGTTTGCGACCAACATTCAGCCAATCGATTGCAAGCGGTTTACGAAATGGATTATCAGACTTTCGGTTTCGCCACCCGTGCGTTTCCTGCCAGTATCGAACCGCTAGTTCTCACCGCAACCGAAACTGCAATGCTGCGAAGTTTGCGCGAATCAATCGAAAGACTGCGCTCGATTTCGTTCACAGCCCGCTCACTCACGGGCTTTCGCTTCGGTTGGCGCCAAATCTACAAATCAATTGTGCGCAAGTTATCGCGTGGCAAAAAATACAACGACCCACAAAATCTTTTCTGGTAACTGACTAGTGACCACCGACAAAACTTCTCCGGCAAAAATTGGCATCGTCACTGTCTCTGATCGGGCATCTGCTGGCGTTTACAAAGATCTAGGTGGCCCTGCGATTCACGAATATTTCACCAAGCACCTCGCCAATCAGTGGCAACCCGTTGCTCGACTTGTCGCCGACGAAGTCGAACTAGTTGCCACTGTGTTGCGCGAACTTGCCGACGTTGAAAAATGTTGTCTAATCGTGACGACCGGCGGTACTGGCCCTGCAGTTCGCGACGTCACACCAGAGGCAACCGAACAAGTTTGCGAAAAAATGATGCCAGGCTTTGGCGAACTGATGCGTGCAACTTCTCTCAAGGTCGTGCCAACCGCAATCTTGTCGCGACAAACCGCCGGCATTAGAGGTGGTGCGCTGATTATTAATTTGCCGGGCAAGCCATCTTCAATTAGCGAGTGTCTCGACGCAGTGATGCCCGCAGTGCCATATTGCATTGACCTAATCAACGGCCCACGTCTCGAACTCACAAACGGTCTCGTCGCGTTTCGCCCTAAGGGCAAATAGTTCGCTAAATAGTTTTACTGCTCGTCGTACGGTTGGCCAGCGGCCTTGGGTGCGCGACTCGCACCAACAAAACCCGCGACAACTACGAGCGTCACTAAATATGGCGCCATCAACAAGAACTCACTTGGTATGCCCGTGTCAAAGTTGCCAATCTTCAAACGCACCGCTTCGGCGAATGCGAACACAATCGCTCCGCTAAATGCACCAACTGGGTGCCAACGACCGAAAATTACAGCGGCGAGTGCGATAAATCCGCGACCGCCGGTGATGTTTTGATCAAAGCGACCAACAGTGCCGATTGGCCACCATGCGCCGCCGATGCCGGCTACTGCGCCCGCGATCATCAAGTTGCGATATCGCAATCTAATAACGTCGACACCGAGAGTGCCCGCAGCTTTCGGATACTCGCCTGCGGCTCGAGTGCGCAAACCCCAACGCGTGCGATACATCGCCCAAGTTAAAATTGCGACAGCAGCAAACGAGAAATAGACAAAAATTGTTTGAATAAAAAGTATTTGTCCAATGAACGGTATCTTCGACAACAGCGGCACAGAAATTGGCTTAACCGGCACGAGCGAGTTGTAGTCAGGGTTCGGCACCAAAACTCTGAAACTCAAAAACGAAGTGATTCCGAGTGCAAAAAAGTTGATCGCAAAGCCAACGATCACTTGATCGACTCGATATTTGATAGAGAACACTGCAAGTATCCACGCCAGCAACACGCCCGTGAGTATCGCGATGATCGTGCCAAACCAAAGGTTCGTCAGCGACGCGCCAACCGCGCCCGTAAAAGCACCGGCCAGCAACATGCCTTCAATTGCGATGTTGATTACGCCGCTACGTTCACACAAAATGCCGGCAAGAGCACCAAGTGTTATTGGCACGCTGCGCGAAACAGTGTCTTGCAACATGCCAACCAGGCTGAACGACTCGCCTGAAGTTGCCCACGACAAGAAACTCATCACGAACATCGCAGTAGCAAGCGCCAAAACGAAGTTTGAAACTTTGCCGAGCCCACGCCATAACTGCGCCGCGCCTAGGCCGACAAAGACGAAGCCGAAGATGTAAGCAAATTGTTGTGCGGGCAGTGACAGCGAAAAACCACCTTCGGTCAACCTGAAACCCGCGTCGCCTGGTCGGCGCGAAAAGATCACCAATGTGATTACAGCCAGACCCAAATAGCCGAAACCGACATTTCGAGCGCGCTTTTTTTGCTCTGCCGAAATCATCATCGCTTCATTCACCCGCCCCACCCCCTAAATGTTTGACCTTGGCTTGCAACTTGTGACTTGACCCTGAACATTGCTTTAACCAACAGCGGTGCCGCGACGAACATCACGATTAACGCGCGCAAAACAATAATTAAGTCAACCGGCACATCAGTATTTGCCTGCATCGATCGCCCACCAGCTTGCAACGCGCCAAACAACACTGCTGCCACAAGTGTGCCAATCGGTGAAGACTGACCAAGTAGTGCGACAGCAATTGCATCAAAACCAATGTTGCCCGCCAAACTTGTCGATGCATAGCCATATGTGCCGAGCACTTCGGTTGCACCCGCCATACCGGCAAAGCCGCCCGCCAGCAGCATCGCTACAACCGTCAAACTCTTTGACTTCATGCCGGCATATTTTGCGGCATCGCTATTTAAACCAGTTGCTCGCAATTCAAAACCCAGTGTTGTGCGCTTCAACAAATACCAATATGCAAAAGTTGCTAACAGCGCGACAAAAAATCCGGCGTGAGCAACAAGGTCAGACCGGCCATCTAAAAATCCGAACAGCCTTGGCAAATGGGCCTCATCGGCGATCTCTTTCGAAATCGGGTCAGGGCGACCTTCGCGCTGAAAAGTTGTTGTCTTCAATAGCCACAACACCAAGAAACTTGCAATGCTGTTGAGCATGATCGTTGTGATTACTTCATGAGCACCCGTGCGGGCTTTTAAAAAGCCGGCAACGCCACCGTAAAGCGCGCCGCCAATTGCTCCAGCTAGAACTGCTAGAGGCACTTGCAACCAGCCCGGACCCGTCATCGTGAATCCGACCCACAATGCAGTCATGCCACCTGCCAACATCTGACCAGTTGCGCCAATGTTGAATAAACCAGCTTTGAATGCCACCGAAACTGCAAGGCCGCTCAATAACAACGGCGTCGTGCCGGTGATCGTGTTTGAAATTGAGCGCAAACCCCAGAACGAACCTTCAAACAAAGATTTATACGCGGTGAAAACCGTCGAGAATGCTTTGCCAAAATCGCCCGACTTCAACGCGTCAATGTCGGTGACGACGATAATTATCGCGCCGACAAGTAGCGATGCTAAAAGTGCCAAAAATGTATAGCGCAGCGACTTGATCAGCTCTTTCACGAGTTCACTCCAACCGCATTTTCTGGCCGCGAACCTGCCATATACAAGCCAACATCCATATGGCTAACTTTCTTCGGGTCAAGATCAGCAACTACCTTGCCGCGATACATCACCAAAATTCGATCAGATAGCGCCATCACTTCATCGAGTTCGGTGCTGACAATCAAAATTGCCGTGCCTGAGTCGCGCTCTTTGACGATCTGCTCATGAATATATTCGATGCTGCCGACATCGATGCCACGCGTCGGCTGCGCTGCGAGCACCAATCGAATATCTCGACTCAACTCGCGTGCAACAATAACTTTTTGTTGATTACCACCAGAAAGTGTTGAGGCCAATTGATCGGGATCACTGGTTCGAATATCATAATTCTGCACCAACTCTTTGGCTTTTTCTTTCGCTTTTGACCATTTCATTTTGAAACCACTGCAAAATTCAGAATCGTGATATCGAGTTAAAACGAGATTTTCAGTAATCGTCATGCCTGTCACCAAACCTTGACGTTGACGATCTTCGGGCACATGACCCATGCCAAGCGTGTGCCGCTGTCGCGGTGACGCTTCGGTTATATCTTTTCCATCGAGCGTCAACGAGCCCTGACTTGTTCGTCGCAAACCACTGATCGCCTCTACAAGTTCGGTTTGACCATTGCCCTGCACGCCGGCAACACCAACTATCTCGCCTGCCCGAACATTGAACGTAACGTTTTCGACTATCAAGCGACCGTCTGGGTCAATGATGCTCAAGTCTTTTACACCGAGCACAACTTGCTTCGGCGACGCAGTCGCTTTATTTACAGTCAGCTGCACGGGTCGACCCACCATCATCTCTGCGATTTGAGACTCTGACGCAGTCTTTGGGTCGGCGTCACCAACAACTTTGCCGCGACGCAAAACATTTATCCGGTCGGCGAT
>JBIKVV010000029.1:0-17702 GCA_044356655.1 Ilumatobacteraceae bacterium | reverse complement strand
TACCAGTTTCGGTTACACGAATTTCATAATCAGACAGTTGCGCACAGGCAATCCACAGAAGAATCCCGTAATTCACATGGCTGTCCACTTCCAATCCACAGGGTGGTATCCGTATGCTTCGGACTGGTGTTTCGAGTGTTTCTGAAAGGGCAGAAAATAAGGCTTCTAAATGATTGACAAAGCCAAATAACAGTGCTGTAATCTGAACCTACCAGTTGTGGGCGTAACTGCAATGGGGGGCAGTTAGGCACAACATCTTGTGGTCTCATTTGAGGCCCCGGTGATGCGACAACCGCACCTCAAAGCACAGCGTCAATAACGAAAATTTTAACGAACTAGTTAGCAGTAGCCACAAGCAATTGTTAACTCATAACGAAAAGAAAGAAAAGGTAAAAGAATATGTCACTCGCACCAGAGCGTTTGTCAATCGGAATCCGTCGTCACTTCACAGCGCCAGGCGTGCACCCCTACGACCAAGTGGTCTGGGAGCGTCGTGATGCGCAAATCAAAAACTGGAAAGACGGCAGCGTCGCATTCGAACAACTCGGTGTCGAGTTTCCGGTGTCTTGGTCGTTAAACGCGACGAACATTGTTGCGCAGAAATATTTCCGTGGCACACCTGGCACAACAGAGCGCGAAAATTCGATGCGACAAGTTGTCGACCGAGTCGCTGACACGATCACAAAGTGGGGCACCGAGTGTGGTTATTTCATCGACCAAGATGAAGCCGAATCTTTTTGCAACGAACTTAAATTTATTCTGATCACCCAGCGCGCCGCGTTCAACTCGCCGGTGTGGTTCAACATCGGTGTCAACGGCGTGCCACAACAAGCAAGCGCGTGTTTCATCTTGGCTGTTGATGACACGATGGATGCGATCTTGAATTGGTACAAAGAAGAGGGCACCATTTTCAAAGGTGGTTCGGGTGCAGGCATCAACTTGTCAAACATTCGTAGCAGCGCTGAACATCTCAAAGGTGGTGGCACTGCATCTGGCCCTGTCAGTTTCATGCGCGGTGCAGACGCATCAGCAGGCACGATCAAGTCGGGCGGAAAAACTCGCCGCGCTGCAAAGATGGTCATCCTTAACGCAAGTCACCCAGACATTGAAGAGTTCATCTGGTGCAAATCTCGTGAAGAGAAAAAAGCGCGCGCGTTACGCGATGCAGGCTTCGACATGGACCTCGATGGATCTGACTCGTTCTCGGTTCAATATCAGAACGCCAACAACTCTGTTCGTGTAACTGACGAGTTCATGCAGGCTGTAAAAGACGATGCCGACTGGAATTTGACCGCAGTAAAAGATGGTCGCGTTGTGCGTACGATTCGCGCTCGTGACCTGTGGCGTCAAATTGCCACAGCCTCATGGGAGTGCGCAGACCCAGGTTTGCAATTCGACACGACGATCAACAAGTGGCACACCGCACATGCGGCCGGTCGCATCAACGGCTCGAACCCATGCAGCGAATACATGCACATTGATAACTCGGCATGCAACTTGGCGTCGATCAACTTGCTGAAGTATCTAAACGACGACGACACATTCGACGTCGAGTCATACATGCATACGATCGAAGTTATGTTTACCGCGCAAGAAATTCTTGTAGGCAACGCAGATTATCCAACAGAAAAAATTGCCGAGAACAGTCGATTGTTCCGTCAACTTGGTCTTGGTTATGCAAACTTGGGTGCATTATTGATGGCACTCGGCATGCCTTACGACTCAACTGGCGGTCGTGCATGGGCTGCAGCGTTAACTTCGTTGATGACAGGCCATGCATACGCCACGAGTGCTCGCACCGCAAGCCGCATGGGGCCGTTTGCTGGTTTCTCGGCTAACGAGCGATACATGCTCAACGTGCTGCGCATGCATCGCGATGCCAACCTCGAGATTGACAACATCGATGTTGTTCAACCGAGCTTGGTTGACGCTGCGACTTCAGCCTGGGACGCAGCAGTGCGCGACGGCGAAGAATACGGTGTGCGCAACAGCCAAGCATCGGTGTTGGCGCCAACAGGCACCATCGGTCTGATGATGGACTGCGACACAACAGGTATCGAACCAGATCTTGGTTTGGTCAAATTCAAAAAACTTGTCGGTGGCGGCAACATGACGATCGTCAATCAAACTGTGCCGCGTGCATTGAACCAACTCGGTTACGAAGCGCCAGTCGTTGATCGAATCGTTGCTTACATCGATGAGAACAAAACAATTGTCGGCTCGCCAGACCTCAAGGCAGAGCATCTGCCGGTTTTTGCTTGCTCGATGGGTGACAACACCATTCACTACGAGGGCCACGTGCGCATGATGGGTGCGACACAGCCGTTCTTGTCGGGTGCAATTTCTAAGACGGTAAACATGCCAGAAGAAGCAACGATTGAAGAGATCGAAGAGTTGCACATGCTGTCATGGGAGTTAGGCGTCAAAGCAGTTGCTGTTTATCGTGACAATTGCAAGGTCGGTCAGCCGCTGTCGACAATGAAGAAAGATGGCGAGCAAGGTTCTTCGACTGGTGGCGATGCATCGGGTGCAGCGACGCAAATCATCGAGCGCATCGTTGAGCGTGTTGTTCACCAACCAGTTCGCGAAAAACTGCCGCGATCACGTCGTGGTCGTACGTTCGAGTTCAGAGTGGCCGATTGCAAAGGCTTTGCAACCATCGGCGAATACTCTGATGGTCGCCCAGGCGAAGTGTTCTTGACTGTTTCGAAGCAAGGCTCGACTCTTGCTGGCATCATGGACGCGTTCGCCAAGAGCATCTCGTATGGTCTGCAATACGGCGTGCCGATGCGTGCATTCATCGAAGCTTTCGTTAACACGAGGTTCGAACCAGCCGGCATGACAGATGATCCAGATATTCGCATGGCATCATCGATCGTCGACTATCTGTTCCGTCGATTGGCTGTTGAATATCTAACCGCCGACGAGCGCTCAGAGTTAGGCATCTACACCCGCGAAGAGCGCTTGCAGCCAACTTTGCCAGGTGTCGAAGAGTCGATCACTCAAACAACCCAAGGCACCGATGTGTTCGCAGACCCGAAGACGATTCCGTCGGCGAGCGATCTCGTTGCCCAGATCGACGCCGGCACATATTCGGCGCCACCAAGTCATGGTGCTAAAAAAGCAGCAGGCACGGGCATGATCTGCTCGTCATGTGGTTCGGCAAACATGCAGCGCGCAGGCGCCTGCTACGTCTGCGGTGACTGCGGTTCTTCCAGCGGCTGTTCATAAACATTCGAGCGATTGCTCGTATTTAACTTGGCATTAGCTTCTGTTTTTACGGCGAGTTAACGCGGGCTGACTAGATTTAGCGCGTGAGCACGAATCGGCAAAGCGTTGAGGTTGCGTGGTTCGCTGCGCTGTGCGACGACGACTACGAGTTCTTGGGTGTTGCTGACGAAGAGCTTCAATCATCGTGGTTGCATTGCAGCGACATTGTTCGGCGTGCCGAATTAAACGGCTTCGACAATGTGTTGTTGCCATCTGGCTACAGCCTTGGCATTGATGCGACAGCGTTTTCTGCGGCGATCGCAACACTGACAAACGAAATTAAATTGTTGCTCGCGGTGCGCCTCGGCGAACTTGTCGTGCCACAGTTGGCTCGACAGATCGCCACACTGCAACAGATTGCAAATTCGCGGTTAGTTGTCAACGCAATTTCTTCTGAAATGCCCGGTGAGCAACTCTCGAGCGAATCTCGCTATCGACGAACCACCGAATATCTGTTTGCGCTCGGCGAGTTGCTTGAAGGAAGAGCTGTGAATTTGGAGGGCGAGTTTTTGCAGTTGCATATTGATCCGCCACGAATTGCTGGTCAAGGCTTTGGTTGCCCGCCAATTTATTTTGGTGGATTATCAGAAGCAGCACGTGACTGTGCCGCAGCCAGTGCAGATGTTTATTTAATGTGGCCAGATACCACGGCAAAGATTGCTTCTGTCGTTCTAGATTTAACTCAGCGTGCCCAGCGCTACGGCCGACCGATGAGTTTTGGCTGGCGCAGTCATGTGATCGTGCGAGAGACCGAGCGCGAAGCCAGAGAAGCCGCGCGCCGGTTGTTGTCACGGCTCGACCCAGTGACGGGCGATGCGATCAGAGCGAAGTCACTTGACTCGACTTCAACTGGCGTCAATCGGCAGAGTGAGTTGCGAAGTTCATCTGATGACGAAGGCTACATCGAGCAAAACCTGTGGACAGGCGTTGGGCGGGCGCGAAGTGGGGCAGGTATCGCGATCGTTGGTGACCCAGATCAAGTCTTGGCGAAGATCAATGAATTGAGTGACGCTGGTGTCTCGGCCTTTATCTTGTCGGGCTACCCGCATCTCAAAGAGTGCGACCTTTTTGCGAAATATGTTTTGCCGAAAATCAATCACGGCCCGCTCACGCTTGCCCACACCGCCGCCACCCTCGACTAAATTTTCGTCTTAAGCCTTTTTCTGTTCTGAAAGCTAGTTGAGGCGGCAGTTGACGCGCTTGATGCCGTTGATGAAACTGCTTTGCAAGTAAGCGGGTTCACCAGTGATTCTTAGATTCGGCGCGCGGCGACGAATCTCATCGAACATGACGGCGATTTCGCGGCGAGCCAGGTTGGCACCTAGACAGAAATGTGGACCGCCTGCACCAAACCCAATCTGAACGGGTTGAGGCGTGCGCGTGACATCGAACTTGAACGGATCTTTGAAAACTCGTTCGTCGCGATTGCCAGAATTATAAAACAACACAACTTTTTGGCCCGCATTTACTTTGAATCCATTGATCTCGGTGTCGGCGGTCGCGGTGCGACGAAAGTGAATAACCGGTGTTGCCCAGCGAACAATCTCTTCGACGGCCGTTTTAGTGTGTGTATCAAAATTGTCGAACCATGTTTTTCGTTGGTCGGGATTATCAGTTAACGCCAACATGCCGTGGGTTATTGCATTGCGTGTTGTCTCATTGCCAGCGACAACTAGCAAAATAAAAAAACTTCCGAACTCTTGGCTCGTGAGTCGCTCGCCGTCGACAACGGCGTGCATCATCACGCTCGTTAAGTCTTCGGTTGGTTTGGCGAGCCGTGCCTCGCCGAGTGCCTGTGCGTACGAAAACATTCCGATAGCGGCTTCCATTAATTTTTCGAAGCTGCCACCGAAGTCAGGGTCGCCCGCACCCAAAATTGTGTTCGTCCACTCAAATATTTGTCGTTCATCTTCGGCAGGTATGCCAATCATCTCGCAGATTATTTGTAATGGAAACTTGGCGGCGACCGCGTCAACGAAATCAAATTCTTTGTCGGCAAATTCATCCAAAACAGAATCGATAATTGTTCGTGCCTTGACTTTGACGTACTCTTCAATGCGCGATATTTCGCGCGGAGTAAAACCCTTAGAGACAATCGATCGCAGGCGAAAATGTTTCGGGTCGTCCATGTTGATCATCGATCCGAAAAACTCGTTGAGTTCTTGTGAGAGGTCGATGATGTTCGAGCCTTTGCCGCTACAGAAAAGTTGTGGATTGCGGCTGACATGCCAGATGTCATCGTGGCGGGTGAGCGCGATGTAGCCCGGGCCCTTTGGGGCGATTGCTAACTCCATTTCTTCGAAAAAACGGAAAGGGTCTTCGTTGCGCAGTTTGGCAAACGCCGACTCACGAAATTCGCGCGGGCCACGCCAAAACTCTGGCGCCGATAGGTCGATGTCGGCGAGTGGCACGTCAAATAGTTGCATCATCAAAGAATAGAACTCAGCCGCACAAATCTCTGAATCAGACCCCTCAGCTTCCGACTATTCTCATGGGATGGAAAAGAAGCCGTTGTTTAAAGAAAATGTTGGCGAAAAGCGGACAGAAATCAGCTCGGAAGTCGAATATCGAAACGAGCGTCTTGAGATGTTTTCTCAGATGTCGGCCGCAGATGTCGCTGAGGCGCCATTTGTCTACCTGGATCGTCAGCTGGTCACGCTTATTCTGACTCGAATTCACTTGTTCGAAAAGATTTTAAACGTTCATGGTTCAATTGTCGAGTGTGGTGTGCATCGCGGAAATTCGTTGATGCTTTATCAGCATCTCTCTACAATTCTCGAACCGACAAATTTCAATAGAAAAATTATCGGATTTGATACTTTTGAGGGCTTTCCGTCAGTCACGAAGCACGACCCAGATGGGGTCGTCGGACACATGCAAAATACTGACTACGATCATTTGGCAAAATGGGTCGCACTACAAGATAAAAATCGCACGATTGGCCATATCCCAAAAGTTGAGTTGGTTAAGGGTGATGCGATTAAGACAATTCCGCAGTATATAAAAGACAACCCTTATCTAATAGTTGCATTTCTGTATATGGACTTCGATATCTATGAGCCGACTTCGGTCGCACTCAAGCATCTGCTGCCGTTGGTACCAAAAGGTGGTGTGGTTGGCTTTGATGAAGCGGGACAGAAACGCTGGCAGGGCGAGACGGTGGCTCTGAAAGAAAACATTTCATTGTCCGGAGTTCGCCTGCAGAGGTTCCACTATGACGCTCATGTTTCGTATTATGTGGTCGAGTGACTTCGCGAGAAGGTCAGATAACGGGTAGGGTTTTGCAACGCTAAAAGTGCAAAGTCGAAGGAGCATGAGTTATGCCAGAAGCAGTCATTGTCGCAACAGCCCGAAGCCCGATTGGTCGCGCCAACAAAGGCACGCTCACCGAATTGCGTCCAGATGATATGTCGGCACAAATCGTGCGTGCATTGATGGCCAAAGTGCCACAACTCAAAGCAGATGACGTCGAAGATTTGATGATGGGTTGCGGTCAGCCTGCAGGCGAAGCGGGCTTCAACATTGCTCGCGTCGTAGCTGTGCTTGCCGGTCTTGACAATGTTCCTGGTGTAACAGTGAACCGTTATTGCTCGTCGAGTTTGCAGACGATTCGCATGGCAGCACACGCAATTAAATCTGGTGAAGGCGATTGCTTCATCGCCGCTGGTGTTGAAACTGTTAGTCGTTATGCATCAGGCGCAAGCGACATGGCACCGAACGCAATTTTCAAACCATCGGGCGAGCGCACAAAAGCACGCGCGGCCGGCGGTCAAGGTGTTTGGTCAGCAGCAACAGGTTTGCCAGACATGTACATCGCGATGGGTCAGACCGCAGAGAACGTTCGTGAACTCGAAGGCGTAACTCGTCAAGAGATGGACGAATTTGGCGCGCGCAGTCAACAACGCGCGGTTGCCAACCAAGAGAACGGTTTTTTTGATCGCGAGATCACCCCGTTGACCTTGCCAAACGGAACAGTTATTTCAAAAGATGACGGCCCACGCGCAGGCACAACAGCTGAAGGTCTTGCAGGCTTGAAGCCAGTGTTTCGTCCCGACGGTCAGATCACAGCAGGCAATGCGTGTCCGTTGAATGATGGCGCTGCAGCAGTCATGGTGATGAGCGACACGAAAGCCAAACAACTTGGGCTAAAGCCGTTGGCGCGAATCGTTTCGTCTGGTGTGTCGGGTTTGAATCCTGAAATCATGGGCCTCGGACCAATTGAAGCTTGTCGTCAAGCGCTCAAGCGTGCAGGTATGACGATTGATCAAATTGATTTGGTCGAAATTAACGAAGCGTTTGCTGCACAGGTGATTCCGTCAGCAAAACATTTGGGTATTCCAATGGAGAAGTTGAACATTCACGGTGGCGCGATCGCGCTCGGTCATCCTTTCGGCATGACTGGTGCGCGCATCATGACAACGTTGATCAACGGTCTGCAGCACACTGATAAGCGATTTGGCCTTGAGTCGATGTGCGTTGGCGGTGGCCAAGGCATGGCAATGATTATCGAGCGCTTGAAGTAAGAATTTTCTGAGCAGCTTGCGAGCTCGCGCTAATTCTTTTTAGCGCGCGCTAACGCAGGCTTTTCAAATTTCTTAAGTGCATGATGCCGGCGAGGCCGGCAATTGTGGCGATGCCAACAGCAACAGCAAAAAATGTTACGAACGCGCCGTAGGCACCATAAATTGTCGGCGCAACAAATGCGGCCACCATTTGGCCGAACACGTTGACTGCCCCTGATAGACCTTGTGCCGCTGAAGCCCGACCAAGTGGCGCCGCTTTTGCGATTGCAGAAAGAGCGGCAGGCATCATCGTTGCCTGCAGAATGCCCTCGAAAAGACCAATGCCAAGAATTACCCATGGCTGCTTGACGACACCGTATGCAATTGTCAACAAACTGATTGGAATGATCAGCCACAGCACAACAGCAATGGGCGAACGCTTATCAATCAATTTGCCGGCTTGTGCCGAAAATAAAATGAAAGGCAAACCATAAACAGCAAACGTCAAACCAGTCATTGCGTTATTGCCGCCTAAGTCATCTAAAAAGCGGTCCCAAAGTGCGTCAAACATGCCAGTCGGAAACGTAACTGCAAGGGTCAAAATCAAAGCAACTCGCACGCTGCGTATTCGCAACAAGTCAAAACTGAGGCGCTGCGACTCGGTAGTTGAAACCAATTCAGGAAACCTGCGCGGGCTAATTATGAACAGTGAGATAACAGCGAGCGCACCGAACGATAAAAACGTCGCATCAAGCCCGAACGGACCGATGATCAGCGAGCCGATAAGTGGGCCAGAAACGAAACCGCCGATCTCCATGCCGGCAACCGCGCCGAGTCTTTCGGCACTGCGAGATGCGTCGAGTTGAGCCGCCAAAGCGCGCACCGCCGGAAACGTTAAACCGATCGAAGCCCCAACAATGCCACGTCCAATAATGAAGACAAGCAGCGAATCGCCTAACGCAAAAATTATTGAGCCGAGCGCCGCCAGCCCAAGACCAAACTGAATAAGCCTCTTGCCGTGTCCGCGGTCGGCTAACGGGGCAACGAATAATTGCACAACAAGCCCCATCGCAAAACCAGTGCCGGCGATTAGCCCTAATGCTGCGTCGGCGTATTTGTATTGCTCTTGCAACTCTGACATCGAGGCAAAAACGACGCTGTTGGCCGAGGCGGTTGCAAAAACGCTGAACAACAAAAGCAATAAGTCAGCACGCTGATTTTCTCTTGCAGTCATAAAATTTCTTTCGAGTTTTATCTAGAGAGCTCGTCAATCACCGAGTCGAAAAAAATCGGCCAATGGTGCATCGCCCAGGCGTCAAACTCTACTTCACATAAACCAACACACGAGATGTTGCTAGTCGGATCGTGCCACAGAAAAGAACCGGAACCACCAAAGTGACCAAATGTTGATGCACTATTGCGAGAACCCATCCAGTGCGGATGCTTCGCACCGTGAACTTCTGGTCCGAAACCCCAATTGCACGGATCAAATCTGCCGACGCCAGGCACGACGCCTTCAAGTTCGGCAAATTGCGTTGTTGTGGCGACGCTCGCTGTGATAGCTGAAATCAGTTGGGGGTTGCGCAACTCGAGCGCAAACTCTGCCAAGTCGTCAACACACGAGACAATATCGTGTGCTGCTGAGCCGTTTAAAAAACTCTTGGCCATTCCGAGCGGTTCAAAAATTGCTTCGCGTAAAAAATCAGCGAAGCTAATTTCACTTACCTGTTCAACATGATTGGCGATCAACTCATAGCCAGTGTTCGAATAAATGCGTTTGCGACCTGGCGTAACGATTGGCACCGCGCCGTCGAAACTGTAGCCACCGGCGTGTGACAACAAGTGGGCGAGTGTGCAATTTTGTTGGCCGACTTTTGCATCGAGACTCGTAGATTTGTCTTCAACGGCGATTAGCGTCGCCCATGCAGTAATCAATTTCGAAACTGAAGCGATACGTGAAGTTCGAGTTGTGTCGCCGAAAGTGTGTGCAACGCCATGGCGATCAATGACGCACAATGATGTGTTGCTCGCGGGCCATTCGCGAACGAGGTCAAACGCCCGCATGGGGCTATTTTGCTGCGCGAATTAATTCGGCAACGCGAAATGCCAAGTCAAGTGACTGGCGAGCATTTAGTCGCGGGTCGCAAACTGTCTCATAGCGAGTGTCAAGATCTTCTTGACTTACCGTTTCGGCGCCACCCAAACACTCGGTGACATTTTCACCCGTCAACTCAATATGAATGCCACCTGGCCAAGTGTTTTCGGCGCGATGGGCCAAGACGAAACCAGTGATTTCACGAATGATGTCATCAAAGTGGCGAGTCTTGCGACCGTTCGTTGCCGAAAATGTATTTGCGTGCATTGGGTCGCACGCCCACACAACAGGGTGACCAGCATCGCGAACTGCGCGGAGCAGTGGTCGTAAACCAGATTCGATTTTGTCGGCGCCCATTCGTGTTATCAGTGTCAAGCGACCGGGTATGCGCGATGGGTTCAGAACCTCGCACAATGACAACACAAAGTCGGTGGTCGTATCTGGCCCAATCTTGCAGCCGAGCGGGTTGCCAACACCACGCAAAAACTCGATGTGAGCGCCGTCCAGTTGACGAGTTCGCTCACCAATCCACAGCATGTGTGCTGAGCAGTCATACCAATTGCCCGTGAGCGAGTCTTGTCTTGTCAGCGACTCTTCGTATCCGAGCAACAAAGCTTCGTGACTGGTGTAAAAGTCAACTTCGTGCAGTGCGCTGTGGCTTTCGGTGTCGACGCCGCAGGCTCGCATAAATGCAAGTGCACGCTCAACTTCGCCAGCAACTTGCTCGTAACGCTGACCTTCGGCGCTCGTGGTGACAAATTCTTGGTTCCAGGCGTGCACGCGATTCAGGTCGGCAAAACCACCTTTGGTGAATGCTCGCAGCAAGTTAAGTGTGCTTGCCGATTGGTGGTAGGCCTGAACAAGTCGTTGGGGGTCAGGCACTCGCGACTCGCTGTGCGGCGCTGGGTCATTGACCATGTGGCCGCGAAATGACGGCAATTCGACGCCACCAATTTTTTCGGTGTCACTTGAGCGGGGTTTTGCGAACTGTCCGGCGATGCGGCCAACTTTTATGACTGGCACACCCATCGAATAGGTGAGCACAAGTGCCATTTGCAAAATCACGCGAAGTTTCTCGCGAATGTTTACCGCTGTGAATTCTTCAAAACTCTCTGCGCAGTCTCCGGCCTGCAGCAAAAATGCGTTGCCACTTGCAACTTGACCAAGAGATGCGAGCAGAGATCGCGCTTCACCCGCAAAAACAAGTGGGGGATAAGAACTAATCTGCTTTAGCGCCTGCTCTAAATCATTTTGGTCGGGCCATTTTGGTTGTTGCGCAGCGACGTTGTTCTGCCATGAAGATGGTGTCCAACGGGTGCTCATGGTTATAACCCTATTGCCAGGGCAAGCCTCAGACGGTGAGAATTTCGCCGGCGTCGTCGCGAAGCGTATCTACAGCGCGGCTAACCAGGCGACGTGCTGCTTCGGCGGTTACGCCGAGTTCTTCGCCAACCTGACGAAAGCTCTTTCGCTCACCATCATGTAAACCAAAACGAGCCTCAACTGCATAGCGAGCGCGCTCGTCGAGCGTGCCAAGCAGACGGTCGAGCAAGTTCGTGTCGACCATGCCCATGACTGCATCTTCTGGGCTGATGTCTTCGTTTGGCACAAGGTCACCCAAAGTTGCATCGCCGTCTTCGCCAATTGTTTTGTCGAGCGAAACTGGTGTAGTCAAGCGATGCAATTCTGCGTTCATTGCACTCAAACCTTCGGCATCGCCAGAGCCCTGACGCAACGCTGCGCGCAAAGTTGCCGAGCGATCACCAGGAATTCGAATGAGACTTGCTTTTTGGTCAAGCGCACGACCAATAGCTTGGCGAATCCAGAATGTTGCGTAGGTTGAAAACTTGAAACCACGACGCCAGTCGAACTTGTCAACGGCATGCTCGAGGCCAAGATTGCCTTCTTGAATCAAATCGAGAAGATCCATGCCTTGTGGCAATGGGTAGCGGCGCGCGATCGAAACAACCAATCGAAGGTTCGAGCGAATGAAACGATCTTTGGCGCGAGCAGCATTGCGCATGTCGGCACGAATTTGAGCACCGCGCTCACCTTTTTCGTGACGCTTCTTTGCGTCACGACCAGCTTCAATTGCTTTCGAAAGATCGCGTTCGTCTTCAGCGTTAAGCAAAGCAACTTTGCCGATTTCGTTCAGATAGATGCCAATTGAGTCAGACATGGGGGTTTGATTCTTTCTATGGGGGGTATTCGGGGGACTTGTTACATTAGGGCATCGGCACAAAGAGGTCAAGGGGTTAGTGATAATTTTCATTATTTTTTGAGCCAGGTTTTATAAGCCTTTTGTCAGCGTGATTATGGTTCGGCAGGTATTTGACTCATACACTTTGATAGTGCCAATGCGTGTCGGACTGTTCGGGGGAACATTTGATCCGCCTCACCTGGGTCATCTGGTGACGGCCGTCAATGTCCGTCACGTGCTCAAACTCGACCTTGTCGTTTTGATGGTGGCCAATGACCCCTGGCAAAAACACGGCACGCGCGAGGTCGCAAGCGCGCAAGATCGCTTGACGATGGTGCAAGCTGCGATAGCAGGTGTTGATGGATTAGTTGCGGGCGATGACGAAATCACTCGCGGTGGTCCAAGTTATACCGCCGACACGTTGGCCGTTCTGCACGAGCGATACCGCGATGCCGAGATATTTACAATCGTCGGCGACGATGCGGCTGCAAAATTCGGTTCATGGCAGCGGGCTGACGAAATTGCCAAACAGTCGACTCTGGTTGTAGTTGATCGACCAGGTTCGCCTCTATTGCCGCCAAGCGAATTTGATTGGCACCGCGTCGAGGTGCCGCGGCTCGAAGTTAGCTCGAGCGATTTGCGTGCGCGATTTATCGACGGCCGTCCGCTTAAATATTTAGTTTCTGATGCAGTGTTGCAAGTTATTGCTGAGCGCGGATTGTACGGTTCAACCAAGTGACAGCAATTCCGCATCGTCAAAAGCAACGGGCAATCGTCGCGTTGTGTTGTGGCATCGCCGCAGCGCTGATGTTGCCCGCGGGGCTCGTGGTTGGTTATAACTCGGTTTTGAATTCTGGCGACGGAACAAACGTCAACAATGTAAAGACGCTGACAATTCCGAGTACGCCAGTGGCATTGTTGGCAACTGTTAACTCATCAAATGAAGTGACTTCAATAAATGTAATTGCTCTGTCGGGCGACAGTCTTGGTGGCACGATAATTTCGCTTCCGGCCAAGTCGATGGCAGAAGTACTTGATGGTGAAGAGCCGCGTCGCGTTTCAGATTCATATATGAATGGAGACGTTGCAGCGTTTGTAGCCGATGTCGAGGGTCTACTTGACGTCTCAATAACTACAGCCGGCATATTCAACCGCGCTGATTTGATTGAACTGTTTAATCCGATTGGCCCGGCTGAAATTCTTTTAGATTCTGATGTTCGCAACACCGAACCTGACGGCGCACAGCGCACTGTTGCAAAGACCGGCAGAGCAACAGTCGAGACGGCAACTCTTGTAGATATTTTGTTGGCGCGCCAAACAGATCAAACCGAAGCCGAGCGTTTCAATCACCAAAAGTCGGTGCTAACTGCGATCGGCAACACGGTTGGTCTTGGTTTAAAACTTGATTCTCCAGTTGCTGCAGTCGATGCTCCAACTGATTTCAAGGCGGTTTTTCAGAGACTCATTTCGGGGCCGATACAAATTTGGCAATTCGCGGCAAGCGCCGTGCCCGCTGGTGATTTGAATCCCAATTCAATAGATATGTATCAACTCGACAGCGCTGAGGTGACGATGATTATGGCTAGCGTGGCGCCAACATCAAAGACCGGGTCAGGTCTCACGGGGCAGTTGTCGGTGCAGATTGATAGTCCATTCAATAATGCTGTTGTTAGCCGTGAAATTGTTCGCCGGTTGATGGCCAAGGGTCTTAACGTCGCTTTGGTTCGCGAAGTGCCAGGGCCACCGCAGGAACTGACTCAAGTGCTCTATGTCGATAGCAATATCTTGGCGGGGGTTGAAGGTTTGGCTGACTTCATTGGTGAGATTTCTGCAGGTCGCACCAACGAACGGGCTCAAGGCATCGATCTGCAAATTGTTATTGGCGCAAGTTTTGCTCAGTTTCTTGAGAGTAATCCGCAGATTCCGACTACTACCCTGAGTGCCGGCGACGAATGACAGATTTTCAAATTCAACCAGAGGCATTGCGGATAGCAAAGATCGCCGCACAAGCCGCCGATGAAAAACAGGCCACCGACATCACGGTTTTGAATGTCGGCGAAGTTCTTGCAATCACCGATCTTTTCGTTGTCGCTAGTGCCGGCAACAAGCGACAAGTTCGCACAATATGCGATGCGATCACAGACGCTGTGCGCACGCAAACTGGTCGCTCACCATTATCAAGCGAAGGCGTATCGCAGCAACAATGGATTCTCATTGACTATGGCAGCGTCGTGGTGCATGTTTTTGACGACGACACTCGCAGATTTTACGAAATCGAGCGTCTCTATAGCGATGTGCCACTCGTAAGCTGGCGCCTCGTCAGTTAATTTTTTGACTTGGTGGCGACAATAAAAAATTGTTTGCCGAAGTAGCGCCAAAACAAAGGCACTGCCAAATAAAGTTTCACTAGCAATGGGTGCGTAATCCGCTGTGAGCGAAAAGCCAATGGCAAAAACCTTGGAATAATTATTTCGCACTTCATGTCGACAGCAGCCAGGTGCTCTTCGATTGTGCGGTCGCTAAGCGGCAACAGATGGTCGGCAAAGTCGTAATATTCGTTGGCGCTAAAGCGAAAATTGGGCCCCATGATTGCCAGTTTGCCATTTGGCTGAAGGGCATTTCGCAACTGCGATAGATATCGATAAACATGATCAGGTGTTGGAAGATGCTCTAAGAAATTTGATACAAAAATTAGGTCGAAGTATTCATTTGGCAAGTCAACTTCGGTGATGTCTCCGAATCGAGTCGTTATGCCGCTTGGCCACGACTTTCTTTGATCCAGCAAGTCGCACGCCCAGCGCTCAGATGCGGTTGAAGAGACAATGAACTCACCTAAACCTGCTGCTGGGTCAAGCACTTTCTTTGGATTTCCGAGTTTGCGCTCAATCCATTTCGTGATTATCGCCCAAGTTACAACCTTCGTTTCTTGGGATAACCCTTGAAACCTAAATTTATAAACTTTGGCAAGATCGAGTTTGTCGTTTGAATCTTGCTGGGACATTGCAGATTAGACTAGTGCGCGAGAGTGCTCACAAAGTCGGTGGTCGGGTAGCGTGAAGCAATCGTTTGGGGCTATAGCTCAGTTGGTAGAGCGCTTCCATGGCATGGAAGAGGCCAGGGGTTCGAATCCCCTTAGCTCCACAATTGTTCGTCTGAATGCAACCAGCAGTTAACCGATTTATTCTGCTGCGTTAATCCACGTTGTTTATTGTTTGGGCTTCAGAAGTCCAACAAAACCAACTAGGGGCAAAAATGAGTAACGAAATGCACGAAGAAGCAAGCAATAAGTCGAATAATCGCGAATTCGAAGATGTTGTAAATAGTTATATGTCGAGGCGCTCACTTTTGGTGGGCTCGCTTGCTGGTGCTGCACTCACATTTGTTGGCGCTCGCGTAGCGTCTGCGTCTGCGTCTGCGTCAAATGGTTCAAGCGCTAAGACTGCGTCTCAAGTCGTTGCAGCAAAGTCGCCAAAAATTGGTTTCACATCGATCCCATTGCAGGGCAGCCCGATGCCGACAATTGCGCCTGAATACTCATACAGCGTGTTGATCCCATGGCGTGAAAAACTTGACGGAAGCGGCACATCATTTGACTATGCAGGTTTCACCGCTGCTCAGCAAGAGCAGAGCATCGGCATTGGTCACGACGGTATGTGGTATTTCGGTGACAATAAAAAAGGTTTGATGTGCATAAATCATGAATATGGCACGACAAGTCACATCATGGGTAAGAGCGTTCCAACAAGCGCGGCAGATGTCGCGCTGTCTCAAACAGCTCACGGCATATCTGTTGTAGCAATCGAAAACGTCGGTGGCAAATGGAAGGTAGCCAAAAGCAAAAAGAATCGTCGAGTGCATGTCAATACGCTTGCGACAATTAGCGGGCCGGTTGCTAAGAGTGCGTTGATTCAAAATGCAGCAGGTAATCCAATCCAAGGAACAATGAATAACTGCGCAAATGGCAAGACGCCTTGGGGTACATACTTGACGTGTGAAGAAAACTTCAACGGATACTTCGGTGCTAAGTCCTCAACATGGAAGCCGAATGCTGAGCAAGCCCGTTACGGTATTTCGGCCGCAGGGTTCGGTTATGACTGGCATAAGTTTGACGCCCGATTTGATTTGTCTGACGCCAATTACGCAAACGAAGCAAATCGTTTCGGCTATGTAGTCGAGATTGATCCAAACAAGCCAGGATCGCAACCGATCAAGCGCTCTGCGCTCGGTCGAGTCAAGCACGAAGGTGCCGAAGTAGTCGAAGGCAAAGACGGTCGCATTGTTGTTTATATGGGTGATGACGAGCGATTTGACTATGTATACAAGTTTGTTTCAAGGTCAAACTGGAAGTCGATGATCAAAGCCGGTGTGAGTCCTCTTGACGAGGGCACGCTCTATGTAGCCAAGTTCAATGACGATGGCACAGGAGCATGGCTTGAACTGAGCCCGAGCAATCCGGCATTGTCATCATGGACACTCGATAAAATTTTGGTCTACACACGCATGGCAGCCGATGTCGTTGGCGCCACGAAAATGGATCGACCAGAATGGATCGCTGGTTCAAAGACTGGCGAAATGTACGTGACGTTGACGAACAACACGCAACGAGGCACGGTTGGCAAAGCTGCGGTTGACAAAGCGAATCCGACAAAAGTAAATACATACGGCCACATCGTGCGCTGGAAAGATGCGAATCAATACCTCGGTATGACATTCAATTGGGAAATCTTCCTCTTGGCAAACGAAACATTCGACGAAGGTGGTCAAATGTTTGGTTCACCCGATGGCATCTGGGTTGACTCTGATGATCGTGTTTTCGTTCAAACAGATGGTGAGCAGCCGGGCAAGTTCAACGACCAAATGCTCGTCGCCAATGCGAAAACTAAAGAAATTCGACGACTTTTCACCGGTGTCAAAGGATGCGAAGTTACAGGTGTTGCAGTTACTCCAGATCGCAAGACGATGTTTGTCAACTTGCAGCACCCTGGTGATGGCGACCCAGCAATCAGTAATTTCCCGGCTCCTTATACGGGCGCAACTGGCCCTGTGCCACGCGACTGCACGATTGTGATCACTCGCAAAAACGGCGGAATCATCGGAAGCTAGATAGTCAGAGGGTCTTCAAACCATAGTCTCTTGTGTGTTCGCTGAACTTTTGGCGAGACGCACAAGAGACTAAGTTTTAGGCGTGGCAACGACTGCAAATTCGCAAGATTTTTCGCTGACTGGTTTGCGTGCGCTCGTAACAGGTGGCGGCTCGGGTATCGGCAAAGCGATTGCCGACGCGATGAAACATGCAGGCGCACGTGTAGTTGTATGCGATGTTAACGACAGCACAAAACCAAACTATGTTTGTGATGTTTCAAAGTCGAGTGATGTCACCGCAATGTTTGCTGCAATTGAGCGCGATCTAGGCGGGTTAGATATTTTGGTGAATAATGTCGGCGTACCAGGGCCTACTGCGCGTGTCGACGAGATGGATGCCGACGCATACGACGAGTGCGTGCGAATAAATCTGGGAGGCACATTTCGGTGCACAAAAGCTGCCGTACCGATGTTGCTCAAGGCTCGCGGTTCGATCATCAATATTTCGACAAGCGCCGGAATCTTTGGCTACCCATTGCGTTCGCCATATGTG
>JBIKVV010000065.1:0-5133 GCA_044356655.1 Ilumatobacteraceae bacterium | reverse complement strand
CATCACCGCTGGCTTCAAACACTCGCCCCGTAATGCCAGCCGATTCAGTTGAAGCCAACCAAGTCACGATTGGCGCGATCCACTTTGGTGAGCGTTGCTCACGCTCGGCCTCGGTCTCTGGTGCAGGTCCGAGATTTTCTGTCATACGAGTCAAAGCAACTGGCGCGACCGCGTTAACAGTTACGCCGTATCGCGCAAGTTCAAGTGATGCAATTGTTGTGAACGCAGCAATGCCGGCTTTTGCAGCACCGTAATTTGTTTGACCCACATTGCCGTAAATGCCAGACACAGAAGATGTGTTGATGATTCGGCCGTCAACTGGTTTGCCTGCTTTGCTTTGGTCTCGCCAATAAGCAGCCGCGTGGCGCGACGGTGCAAAAGTGCCCTTGAGGTGCACTTTGATTACGGCGTCCCATTCTTCTTCGCTCATGTTGGCCAACATTCGGTCGCGCAAGATGCCCGCGTTATTGACCACAGCATGCAAATCGCCAAATGTTTCTACGGCGGTCTTGATTAAGCGCTCAGCGCCATCCCAAGACGAAATATCGTCGCCGTTGGCTATCGCTTTGCCACCCATCGCTTCAATTTCATTGACCACTTGTTGTGCTGGTGATTCGTCGCCGCCTTTGCCATCGACGCCTGCGCCGAGATCGTTGACGACAACAAATGCCCCGTGCTTGGCGAGGCTTAAAGCATGCTCGCGACCAATGCCGCGGCCTGAACCAGTGACAATTACTACTCGACCTTCACATAAGCGACTCATCGCCGAGAACTCTAGCCTGAGGCTCGTGGTCAATGCTATTTCACATCAAAAAGCAACAAGCCACTGCGACGTATTAATAATCGGCGCGGGTCCGGCGGGCGTTGCGGCGGCACTCACCCTCGTTGCTAGTGGCAAAGATGTATTGATTATCGACAAAGCCACTTTTCCGCGCGACAAATGTTGCGGTGACGGTCTCACAACTGGAGCGTTGCGAATTCTTGAGATGCTTGGCTTTGACCCGAGCACCGTTGCGAATTATCAAATCTGTGACGAAGTCGCGCTTCGTTCACCGTCGGGTCGCGAAATTCAACTAGATCTGCCAAATGCGCGCAAAAGTAGCGCGGGTCAGTTCGCTGCGATTGCCCCACGAATCGAGCTCGACAATGCTCTCGTGCAGCACGCGCGAGCAAGTGGTGTTCGGATTGTCGAAAATTGCGCATTCGTTTCAGTTGCGCAACAAAATTCGAAAGAAGTTATCATCAACACCGATTCGCTAAACGAATTCAAAGAAATTAAAGCCAAATTTTTGATCGCCGCCGACGGAATGTGGTCACCCGTGCGCAAATCTCTCGGTGTCGCACAAAGCGGCTATCTCGGCGAATGGCACGCGTTTCGCCAATATGTCAACAACGTCACCGGCCCTGCCAGCAAGCGGCTATTCGTTTGGTTCGAAAAAGACTTGTTGCCGGGTTATGCCTGGTCGTTTCCGTTGCCGAACGGTCGCGCCAACATCGGCTTCGGCATTTTGCGTGGATCAAAATACACGGTGCAAGAAATGAAAGCGCTTTGGGTAGAACTTCTCACTCGCCCGCACATTGCATCGGCGCTCGGTCAAGACGCGACGCTTGAAGGTCGACACACGGCCTGGCCAATTCCGGCACGCATCACATCGGCAAAACTTTTTTCGGGTCGCACACTATTTATCGGCGATGCAGTTTGCGCCGCCGACACAATGACGGGCGAAGGCATCGGTCAGGCTTTGCTCACTGGTGTGCTCGCTGGTGAAGCGATCACGAGTTCATCGCAATATAACCAACACAAGATCTGCAAATCTTATGCTCGAAAAATCAAGCGCGAATTTTTTGCCGATCACAGAATGAGTTTCGTGCTCGGCAAGATTTTAAAAAATGCCTTACTTACGCGCGGCGTTTTACGTCTCGCAGGCGCCTCAGACTGGACACGGCGCAATTTCGTTCGGTGGATGTTTGAAGACGAACCACGGGCTGCCGCGCTGACACCATGGCGTTGGCACCGCAGATTTCTAAAGCGTGACGGTGCGTTCAAAGCAAGTCATTCGCCTAGGACGAACTAAGTTAGTTAGCCGTGCGCACACGTATCACCGAACTATTCGAAATCGAACACCCCGTGATGTTGGCGGGCATGGGCGGTGTTTCGTATCACGAACTCGTGGCTGCGGTAAGCGAAGCCGGAGGCATCGGCACATTCGGCGCGTCGACAATGCGCGAAGGCGAACTCGCACGCGAAATCAGCGACCTCAAGAAACTTACGAGCAAGCCGTTCGGCGTTGACCTATTAACTGCTCTGCCACAACATTTCGAACAAGGCATTCGCGATGTAATTAATGGCGGTGCGCGAATTTTTGTTGCAGGTCTCGGCGTACCCCGCGATGCAATTGATTTATTGCACAGTCACAATATTTTGGTCGGTTCGATGTGTGGCAAAGTTCGACATGCAGTCGCCGCAGTTGCCAGTGGCTGCGACTTCGTTGTTGCTCAAGGCACCGAAGCTGGTGGCCACACTGGTCTTGTTGCAACAATGGCGCTAGTGCCACAGGTCGTTGATGCTGTCTCGGCCCAAGTGCCGGTTGTCGCTGCTGGTGGGTTGTTCGACGGTCGTGGTCTTGCTGCTTCGCTGGCCCTCGGTGCTGATGCGATTTGGGTCGGCACGCGATTTATAGCCACGCCCGAAGCACGAGCAGTTAACGGATACAAAGAAGCGCTCGTGGCTAGTCGCGAAGACGACACAGTCATCAGCCGCTCATACACGGGCAAGCCATGTCGGGTTGTCCGCAACGAATGGACCAACCACTACGAACAACATCCACAAGAGATTCAAACATTTCCGCTGCAAGCAATCGCTTCGACTCAAGCAAATGTAAATCACCTTGGTTATCCATCTGGCACGCAAGTTGATGCTTCGCGTGAGTTCTACCCTGCTGGTCAAGGCACAGGCTCAATTAACGAAGTCACACCTGCCGGAAAAATTGTGGCGCAGATCGTCGAACAAGCAGAGCAAATTTTAAAATCGCTCGGCAATAAAAAATAACGTCTAAATGTTCAAAGTTTTAAAGACCAACCGTGACTTGCGCCTGCTATTCATCGCCCAAAATCTTTCGTTTATGGGTGACTGGTTCACATTCGTCGCTCTCGCAGGCTTGGTTCAAGATCTCACAGGCTCAAAATTTCTCGTCTCACTTTTGCTCGTTGCATTTTCACTGCCGTCGTTTTTAGCCTCACCAATCGGTGGGCCAGTTGCCGACCGCTACGACCGTCGCAAAGTTTTAATCGTCGTCTCGATTTTGCAAGCGATCGCTGCCGCAAGTTTCTTATTAATCGGTGACTCACGCATCTGGATTGCATTCGTCGCCCAAGGTTCAATCGCCGCCCTCGCAGCATTCGTGCGCCCCGCGCTCGAAGCCGCGATCCCAAATTTGGCCAAAAACCCCGACGAACTACGTCAAGCAAACGCAATTTTTGGCAGCAGCTGGGGCGTAATGTTGGCCGCCGGCGCTGGCATCGGCGGTATTTTCTCGCAAGCATTTGGTCGCAACGCGGCATTCATTGCCGACATCGCCACTTTTTTGGTGGCCACATTTCTGATCGCGCTAGTCACTCGCCCAATGCAAGAGGCTCGCACGAAAATTCAAACTCGACGCATTCACCCGATTCGCGACATGGGCGAAGCATTGCATCTCGCAAAATCAGACCCAGCAATCATGGCGTTACTCATGTCAAAGATGACCTTTGCCGTTGGCGCCGGCGTCGTCAGCCAACTTGCAGTTTTTGCAGCAGACTCATTTAATAGTGGCGATGCGGGCCGCGGCTTGATGCTTGGCTTGCGCGGTGTTGGCAGCGCGCTGGGGCCATTGGTTGCCGCACGATTTGTCAAAAACGATTTGTCTCGCGTGATCTTGGTCTGCGGCGTTGCCGGCCTTGGGTTTGCAGGTGGTTATCTCGCTGCTGCCGCTTCGCCCGTTCTAATTGTTGCGGCAATTTTTATTGGACTCGCCCACTTAGGTGGTGGAGCTCAATGGACGCTTTCAACCTACGGATTACAAGTGCGTTGTCCCGACGAAATGCGCGGACGAGTTTTAGCCGGCGACTTTGCATTAATCACACTCTCGCTCGGGCTCAGCAGTTTGCTTGCTGGTGTCGTCTCTGAATACATCGGTGCACGCGGCACGATCGCAGTGTTTGCAGTTATTGCAATTTGCTCGTCAATTATCTATTTGCTGGCGACGCGAAGTGTTCGCGCCACCTTGAAACTAAACGCAGCGACTAGCTAGTTCGACAAAAATTACGCTTCGTCCAAAATCGAACGAAGAGTTTCAATCTCGCGCACAGGGTCAGGGCCAACTGGGTTCACCTGAAGCACAGTCACACCTGCTTCTTTGAACGCACCAATTCGTTCTTTGATATAACTTCGCGGCCCGACAAGATTTGAAAGCTCTAACCACTCAGCAGGTATCGCTGCGGCGGCTTCTTTCTTTTTGCCGTCAAGATACAAATCTTGAATTTCAACTGCTTCTTTTTCGTAGCCGTAGTCGCGACACATGTCGTTGTAAAAGTTTTTACCTCGGGCACCCATGCCACCGACATACAACGCATAACTTGGTCGAGCGAAATCTAAAACCTCGTGCTGTTTTGTTGGTGTCAATGACTCATCAATATGCAACATGCCGCCAGCCGAGACATCAAGTTGTTTCAATCCAGACTGACGCTTCGCGAGACCTGCCTTCAACGACTTACCCCAAACATTTTCAAACTTCTCTGGCAAAAAGAAAACCGGCATCCAGCCGTCGGCCATCTCTGCAGTCGCCTCAACACTCTTATCTTTGAGCGACGCCCACCAAATCGGTATCTCGCTTCGTACCGGATGATTAATAAGTTTTAACGCCTTGCCCAAGCCTGTGCCTTGACCCTCGGGCAATGGTGCTTGCACTGTCTTTCCTTGGTAATTGAGCGGCTGCTCTCGACGCCACACTTCACGACATACCTCTATGTATTCTTTCGTGCGCTGCATCGGCTTTTCGTATGGCACACCATGAAAGCCCTCAATAACTTGCGGACCAGAAGCGCCAAGGCCCAAAACAAATCGACCGTTGCTGACATAGTCACAACCTGCTGCCG
>JBIKVV010000028.1:0-18073 GCA_044356655.1 Ilumatobacteraceae bacterium | reverse complement strand
CTCGCAAAAACGGCGGAATCATCGGAAGCTAGATAGTCAGAGGGTCTTCAAACCATAGTCTCTTGTGTGTTCGCTGAACTTTTGGCGAGACGCACAAGAGACTAAGTTTTAGGCGTGGCAACGAGCGCAAATTCGCAAGATTTTTTGCTGACTGGTTTGCGTGCGCTCGTAACAGGTGGCGGCTCAGGTATCGGCAAGGCGATTGCCGACGCAATGACGCAAGCCGGGGCTCGTGTTGTCGTTTGTGATGTCAACGACACGACCAAGCCGAATTATGTTTGCGATGTTTCTAAATCGCGAGATGTCGAGACAATGTTTGCGGCAATCGAGCGCGATCTAGGCGGTCTCGATGTATTAGTCAATAATGTTGGCGTGCCAGGCCCGACGGCCCGTGTTGATGAGATGGATGCCGATGCCTATGACGAATGCGTGCGAATAAATCTGGGAGGCACATTTCGTTGCACTAAAGCCGCCGTACCGATGTTGCTCAAGACTCGCGGTTCGATCATCAATATTTCGACAAGCGCCGGAATCTTTGGCTACCCATTGCGTTCGCCATATGTGGCAGCCAAGTGGGGCATTATCGGATTGACAAAGTCTTGGGCGATGGAACTCGGCGCCGACGGTGTTCGCGTCAATGCGATTTGCCCCGGCTCGGTCAGCGGCCCACGAATGGATGGCGTGATCGAGCGCGAAGCCGCCGCAACCGGGGTTAGCGCGCAAAGCATCCGCTCCGGTTATGAAAACCAGGTCTCAATGAAGACTTTTGTTGATGCCAGCGACATTGCTGCATCTGCAGTGTTTCTAAGTTCGCCTGCCGCACGATTTATCTCAGGTCAAGTTTTGCCAGTCGACGGCAATATCGAAACCATGCGCGCCTAAAATTTTTTGAGGATCAAATATGCCAACAGTTGAACTAGACGGCGCGGTAACTCTCAAGAATTTGTTTAAGTCCTACGGAGACCGAGTTGTCGTCAATGACGTCTCGTTAGAAATCAAAGCAGGCGAGTTTTTCTCGATGCTGGGGCCGTCGGGTTGCGGCAAAACAACGACCTTGCGCATGATTGGTGGCTTTGAGCAGCCTGACAGTGGCAGCATATTTATCGACAACCGCGATGTAACCCGCGACGAGCCAGAAGAACGGCCATTAAACACGGTTTTTCAGAACTACTCATTGTTTCCACATCTCAATGTCAAAGAAAACGTCAAGTTTGGTCTGCGCTTCGAAAACAAGTTCACGAAGAGTACGAAGCCTGAAGATCAAAGAGTTGGTGAAGCGCTTGAACTTGTGCAACTCGGTGGTTTTGCTGAGCGCCGAGTGCACCAACTTTCGGGTGGCGAGCAACAGCGTGTCGCCTTGGCCAGGGCGCTGATTCTTGAGCCCAGCGTGTTGCTTCTTGACGAACCTCTAGGTGCGCTCGACGCACAATTGCGCGCCAGACTGCAAATTGAATTGGCGACGCTGCAGCGCCAAATTGGCATCACGTTTATCTATGTGACCCATGATCAGCACGAAGCGTTCACAATGAGTGACCGCATCGGTGTGATGCGCCAAGGTCGGCTGATGCAAGTTGGTGCTCCACGCGAACTATACGAGCAGCCCAACTCTGTCGAAGTCGCACAATTCGTTGGTGCTGCAAACTTGATTCAGGGTCGAGTGATCTCGCGCGGCGTCGTTGAACTAGCCGGAGAAAAGTTCATCGCTCCTGAATCTGCGCCGCTTGGTGACGGCATGATGATGATTCGACCTGAACGAATTCGCATTGGTTCGGGCAATCACCAAGCAGTCATCGAGCGAGTGACATTTGCTGGTTCGGTTTTGCGAATCTCACTCAAACTTGGGGCTGTAACTATTAACGCCGAAGTACCCAACGACGAAACTTCTGTTGGTCTTCGCGATGGTCAAGAGATAATGATTGATGTGCTGCCTGACGCAGTGCGAGTTCTGCCGTTAACTAGTGAAACTAGTTGATCTAGTTTTCCATTTGAGTTACGTCTGCGAGTGCGGCGCGCAAGCCACCACGTTCACCGTGACGTTTGCGCCAGGTTGATAATCCAAATAAACCAATTATCAGAACTGTAAACGAAGCCAAGACGAGCAAGGTTGCCAAAGCGTTAAGTGCAGGTGTGGCGCCACCTTTAACCGAAGAATAGATTCGCAGCGGCACGGTTTCTGAGTTGACGCCAGAAGAGAGAAAACTGGTGATCACAAAATCGTCGATCACGGTAGCGAAAACCACGACGAGGCTGGCCATAACTGATGGCCAAAGCATCGGTAGCAATACATAACGCAATGCTTGCCACCTAGTCGCGCCTAAGTCGCGAGCTGCTTCTTCAAAAGATGAACCGATCGAGACGAGTCGCGCACGCACTATGACGACAACGCTTGCTAAAGAAAATGTGACATTGCCCAACAACTGTGCTGCAAAGCCGAGCGGCACAGCCGTAAACAGCCGAGTGAAAGTTATGAGCAGTGCAGCACCAACAACGATTTCGGGGGTGATCAGTGGCGCCGAAGTCAAACCTCGTACAACGTGGCTGCCGCGCCCTCTGATGCGCTGCGAACCAATTGCCAAAGTAATGCCAAGCGGCGTAACTACGAGAAGTGTTGCGAACGCCAAAATAAGCGAGTTGCTGATTGCATTGCGCGTTTCAGGATTATGAAAGACCGAAGCATAAGGATCGGTGAACCACCATCGCAGCGAGAACCCTTGCCAAACAGTTCGGCTACGTCCATCATTGAACGAATAAATAACCGCGATGATTACGGGTACGAGACTCCAGATGATGTAGCCCCAGACAACATAAATGAGTGCCGACTTTTTGTTTCGTTTCATGAATTGACGCCGATAAAGATCATCTTGCCGTCTGACGTGTTTGTTGTCGGGTGCTACGCAAATAAAACGACATGAGCAGCAGCAAGAACATTGATAATGCGATCACGAGCACAGCACCATTTTGGGGCTGTGTGCTGGCGTTCAAAAAGAATTCAATTTGATTGCCGATCATCTCGGTGCTGGGCGAGCGCGACAGCAGATCATTTGTGTAGTAATCACCGAACATCGGCAAAGCGATCAAGATTCCGGCTGCGACCAGCCCTGCTTTAGACATTGGAACGGTCACAAGTCTGAATGCTTGTTGTGAGTTGGCCCCGAGGTCGCGTGCCGCGTCGATCAACCGCCAATCAAGGCGCTCGAGTGTGGCGTACAACGGCAAAATCAAAAACGGAATGTAGCCATAGACCAAACCCAGCACAACTGTGATTGGCGAGCCATCAAGCCAGTTGTAGTTCACGCCGAAGATTCGCATGAACCGAGTGAATAATCCGTCGTTGCTAAGTAAGTTGACCCAAGCCAGCATGCGCATCAAGTAATTCACCCAAAATGGAACGATTATCAAAACCAGCAACAGCAGCTTTCGTTTGCCGGCATGTCGTGCCAAAAAGTATGCAATTGGAAAACCAAGCAGAAAGCAAATCACCATTGCGCACGCGACGTAAAGCACGGTGCGAACCGCAACACCTCGCAGTGGGCCGGTAGCCAAGCTGGTAAAGATTTGGCGCGCCTGGGTGAAATCCCACGCGAGTGGGTTCCATTGCGGTATCGCGTCTCGAAATATCGGGTCAATCGTGCCGAATGCAACACAGGCAACTGCATAAAAGGGGATTGCGAACAACACGAGCAACCATGTCGTGCCGGGAATTGCGAATCCTGCCCACAGGCGAGGCGAAGACTTCAAGAATTAACCCGCGGTGAAAGCTGTCCACTGCTCGAGCCAAAGCGCGTCAACGGCTGGTTCAAGCAAAACTTGGGCTAGGCCTGAATCATATTTTTCTGGTGTTACCAGCGCGTCAATCAACGATTCGGGGATCGTGCCAGTTGAGATCAACAGATCAATCGTGATTGACTCAAGCGCCGGCTGGTAACCGACATATTCGCGATTCAACATTGCGTTGTCTGTGTCGCTTAAAAAATTGATCAACTGATGCGCAAGAACTGGTGACTTGGCGCTCTTGGTTATGCACATGAAGTCGTTCTTGGCAACTGTTTTTTCTGGATACCAAAATCCGAGCACATCTGGAGAAACACCTTCGGGCAGATATTGCAGGGCAGTAAACAAGTCACCCGACCAAGTGAAGTTGATATCTCTATTACCGGCTGGCATTTCGGTGTAAGCCAAAACATCCACTTTTGGATTTGTCGCCTCACGCAAAGAAATGAGATCTTCGCCCGCTTTTGTGATCACTGTTGCATCAGATGTGTTGGCATCGAAGTTGCCCGCGCGAAACATCGCCATGGCCAAAGTGTCTCGATACGAGTCAAGCACACCAAGTTTGCCGCTGTATTGCGCGTCCCACAAAACGTCGTAGCCATTCTTCGCGAATGCATTTTTGTCAATGCGGTCGGTGCGGTATCCGATGCCGTTGCCATAAATAAAGTAAGGCACGGTGTATTGAGACTCAAGGTCGTAGTAAGGGTTCTGCAGGCCCTTAATTACGTTGCCAAAATTCGGTATGTACGACTTGTTTAGCGGTTGAAGCAAATCAGCTGCAACTAGTTTCGCCAACGCCGTATCTGTCATGCCGAGAATTAGGTCAGGTTTAAACGTTCCATTTCGTAGTTTTGCGACTGCGGCTTCTTCGGTGTCGTAAATAGTCGTAGAAACTTTGCAGCCAAACTGTTTCTCGAAAATTGCAATCGACTCAGGATTTGCGTAATCAGCCCAATTGAGAATCTCAAGCGTGCCAGATTCGCTGGCCAAGCCGTCGGCGATTGCCTCGGTTGTAACTGGAAGTTTGATCGGACTCTCCGGAGTGCCAATTGCTAGACCATCAACTGTTGTGTTCGACGAGGTGCCGCCACACGCAGCCAGCAACGAACCGCCAATCGTGATTGCGCCCGAAGTTATAGCGAGGTTGCGCAAGAAATCGCGACGCCCCATTGGTCTAAATGGTTGGTTGGTCATGGCCTAAACTTAGCAATGTGCGTTCGCTCGACCAAATAATCGAGGCCGAAGAGCAAACATTTCTACGTCGGGTACCTAAGTCGGTTGCCCTCCACGAGAGAGCCTCTTTGTCAATTCCTGGTGGAGTGCCTTCAAGCTGGGCAAGTTCGCGACCGACCCCAGTTTGGGTCAGTCATGGCGAAGGTGCATACGTTTGGGATGTTGACGACAACCAATACATCGATTTTCATGCCGGCTATGGCGCCAACATTGTTGGTCACGCAAATCCGAGCGTGGTTGCCGCCGTGCAAAAACGCGTAACACAGGGCACACACTTTGCCCAACCCACACCCGACTCAATAGTCGTTGCCGAAGAGTTGTCGCGCAGATTTGGTTTGCCGCAGTGGAGATTTTGCAACTCAGGGACAGAAGCGACGATGGATGCCGTGCACTTGATGCGCGCAATCACCGGTCGCGATTTGATCATAAAAGTTGAGGGCTCATACAACGGCCATCACGACTCAGTCGCGATTTCAATTTTTCGTTCGGCGCAAGAACTTGGCCCCGCCGACAAACCATGGCTCACCCCGGGCGCCGGAATTCCACAAGCGATTGCCGACTGTGTTCGTATCGTGCCATTTAATGACATTGACGCATTGAAGCAAGTGCTTGCTGAATACGACGGTCAAATTGCCGGAATGATTTTCGAACCAATTTTGATGGGCGCGGGCATAATCGTGCCACAACCTGGGTATTTGGCGGCGGTAAAGAAATTGGTTCATCAACATGGTGCGCTTTTGACATTTGATGAAGTTAAAACTGGTTTAGTGATTCACCAAGGTGGTGCAACGGCAATGTACGGCGTTACTCCAGACATAATTTGTCTTGCCAAAGCACTGGGCGGTGGCCTGCCATGTGGTGCAATCGGCGGCACGACCGAAGTGATGTCGGCAATTGCGAATGGCAGTTATAGCCAAGTCGGAACATTTAACGGCAACCCATTGACGATGGCCGCAACAAAAGCCGTTCTAACTGAAGTATTGACCGACGACGCGTATGCGCAAGCAAACGATGTTGGTGCGTATATTTTGAAACACGCTGTGTCGACGTTGCAAAGCCACGGACAAGGCGCACACGGATATCAGTTTGGTTTCAAAGTGTCGGTTGTTTTTTGCGCTGAGCCAGCGAAAAACTATCGCGACTTTCTAGAAGTCAGCACAGGCGCAATGCACCTAAATTATTTAAAGCAATTTAACGGTGGAGTATTTTTGGCACCGTGGGGTAAGAGTGAATCGCTCACACTTTCAGTTGCTCATACGCGCGCGCATGGTGATGTGTTCTTGCAGAATCTCGCGCAACTCGCTGAGGTGATCGAATCTATGAGCGAGCGCAACTCAGAGGTTTTTGTCGCAGGTAGTTTTAACTGATCTCGGCGCGATAACGACGCACGAGTTGCTTGCAGTAGCGCTCCATTTTTGTGTGAAAAGCGTTGCTAAACGAACGTGAAGCCACACCGCGTTGCACTCGAACACATACTGAAATATCTTGCTGGTTTACTAAGTCGCTGAAACTAATTGTCGGCTCAAGATCAAACTCAGGATTATCGACAACTTCGTTTGGAAACAGATAATACGTATAAACAGTCGTGTGCGTTGCCGAGCGAGGCACGTAACGAGTGAAAACTGCGACTGTCGGTGAGATGTCAATCAACATGTTTGGGTAGACATACGCGCCGAAAACCGAATAGTCGTCTAGATCATCCATTGAGGGCAATAGCGGCAGGTTTTCGTCTTTCTTGAAAGACAACGAGGTAGCCCCAGGCGAGAGGCTCACGCCCCAATCAGAGCGATCTTCTTGAATTGTTTTGCCGGTTTTATAAACAGGTACGAGATCGACGAGTTCGGGGTGCACGACAGCACAGTGCAAGCACTCGCTGTAGTTTTCGGCGAGCACCTTCCAATTGGCTTCGACTTCATCAATCGTGGTTCGCGCATTTTTGAGAGTTGCAAGACTGAATTTTTCAAGCTCGCGTGGCAGCGAGTAGTGGTCAGTTAGCCATGTCTCTAAAGACTTGGCATCGGGGTCGAGGGAAACGAATATTGCCCCTTGCCATTCGTCTACATTGACTGGTTTCAAACCCAACGTTGCGCGATCAATCGAATCTTTTTCATGCAGTGGGGTTGCGACGAGAGCGCCTTCAACTGAGTAGCTCCACGAATGATACGGACATGTAATCGCCGCGCCAAAACCAGAACCGCTTGCATCGCAAAGTTGCGAACCGCGGTGCTGGCAAACGTTGTAATAGGCGCGCAGTTGATTTTCGCGATTGCGCAAAATCAGAATGCTTTCGTTGCCAATGTCGACTACCAAGCGATCGCCGACTTTGTTGAGTTCTTCACTGATGCCAGCAAAGCACCAATTCGTGCCGTAGATCTTTTGCATTTCGCGGTTGAAGATTTCGGGTGAGTTGTATTCTTCGCGATTAAAACTCTCGCTGAGCCCGTTGATTTCTTTTTCGGTCATGGGTTTTTCCATCCCAAACCAGTTGGAACATCTTCGTAGTCAACTGTCCAGAGTCGACCACCGTTTAAATCTGAACCGTCATAACAGCGATAGCCGAGTAAGCGTTGCTGTAGAGGGGTTAATGTTTTCGCGCGGTCTTCTGTGACACCGAGGCAACCTGCTTCTTCGGGTGTAAGCCAGCCATATATATACGACATGTGCATACCGAATCTGGGTTCGTTTTTGGTTTTGTTGGCACCTGCGCTGTGCAGAACCTTTCCGGTGTAGATCATGCCGCTGCCGAGCGGCATTGCGGCTTGCGTGATTTCGTCTTCGGTGGCTTCACGCTTGTAGTCGGTCCATTTGTGGCTACCTGGCACAACACGTGTCGCGCCGTTTTCGGCTGTGAAATCAGAAAGCGCGAGCATGCAGCTAATTTGGCAAATCGAGGTTGTCGGCGTATTCATGGTCGGCCAGTCATCTGAGTCTCGATGCATATATTGTGGGTTTCCGCCTGGCATGACGATCATCATTTGGCCGGTGTTCATCCAGTAACTCGCACAATGTGGCTTGAGCAGAGCGTCGGCGACGCCAAGCAAAATCGGGTGAACGAGTACCTCGTCGGCAAAAGTTTGCGAACGCTGTGCGAGGCGAGTAAACCGTTTGGTTTGTTCTCCCCAAAAGTGATTGACGAGCTCATGACTTGTCTTTGGGCCAACTTCAGTCGTCATGGTTGTTGATTTGAGTTCTTCGAGCATTCGCGCTACGACTTCGGGGCTCAGCATGTTGTGCACGATCACACCGCCATCGCGGTCGAGAACTTCGAGAATTTCGCTGAGTGGTGCAGTCTTGCCGTCAACAACTGCGAGATTCGGTTTGATCGTTGCAGTCCGCGTATTCATAGCCAAATTCTACCAATTAGCCTTCTGTCATGCGTTTTGACCTGCAAATCAACCCAGGCAATTCAATTTGGCCTATCGCACGCGACGCTGCGCTTGCGGCTGAGGCTGCAGGTTTCAAAACTTTGTGGACAGTCGATCATCTTGCAGGCGACGTTATGCACGCGCCCGACATGCCCGAGTGTTTTACATTGCTCGGCGCACTCGCAGGTGTGACTTCAAAGATAGAACTCGGGCCGTTAGTTGTAAATGTCGGCAATCGTCACCCAGCGATTCTTGCCAACAGCGTTGCGACAATGCAACAGATTTCTGGTGGACGATTTGTTTTGGGTTTGGGTGCGGGTTCATCACCGAATAGTCCGTTTGCTGCCGAGCGCAGAGCGATTGGTTTGTTGCCTCCTGCGAAACTTGCTGACCGTCATGCTGCAGTTATCGAGGCGCTCGATGTAATGAATGAAATGTGGTCGCCGACACGACGTGATGAACTTGTCGCATTTCCGATTGCGACCCCAAGACCACATGTGATTATTGGTGCCAACAGTGTTGCGCTGGCAAAGATTGCGGGCGAGCGCACGAATGGCATAAATATTCGCGCCAGCCATGAGCGGGCTGGTGAAATTTTGGCAGCAGCCAAACTTACACACGCCAATTCAGGTATCGACAAACCTTTTACGGTTTCAGTTTGGGAGCACTACGACGAAGCGCTTTTGCGTGGCGACGACCCGCGCCTTGATGTTTGGCGAAGTTGGGGTGTTGATCGCGTGATTTTGCTGATGTTCAAGTCAGTCGACTTCGCCGCGCTCAACCGCGCCGCCAAATTTTTAAACTAGCGACTAAAGCGACTTAAAGAACGAAGTTGATTAGGCGTTTGGGGACGATGACGATTTTGGCCGGGGTGGCGCCGGCGAGTGCGGTGATAACTTTCGCGTCGGCAAGTGCGAGTGCTCGCAATTCGTTATCTGAGATGTCTGCAGGTGCAGCCAAGCGAGTGCGCAATTTGCCGTTGATCTGAACAGGTATTTCGATTGTTTCACTGATCAAAAGTTTTGGATCAGCAACGGGAAATGCGGCATAAGTGATTGGTGCTTGAATACTGAGTTTCTGCCACAGTTCTTCAGCAATATGTGGGCACAGCGGCGAGAGCATTTGAGTTAACGGCACTGCAATTTCGCGCGGCGTCGAGCCGGTCGCATTGACATGCACGGTCAATGCATTATTGAGTTCGATCAGTTTTGAAATTGCGGTATTGAATCGCAAGTTCTCCATATCTTGAGTGACCCCGTCGATGCAGCGGTGCAGTGCGCGACGCAATTCGATTGGTGCCGGCTCGTCGGAGACATGCAGTTCATTGGTTTCTTCATCGACCATGTTGCGCCAGGTTCGTTGCAAGAAGCGTTGCATGCCGACAACATCGCGGGTGTTCCATGGGCGACTGGCATCAAGTGGGCCGGTGCTCATTTCGTAAAGTCTGAAAGTATCGGCACCAAATTCGTCATACATTTCGTCAGGAGTAACAATGTTTTTTAAACTTTTGCCCATCTTGCCGTATTCGCGAGCAACAGTTTCGCCCTCGAATGTGTAGTTGCCATTTTGCTCAACAACTTCGTTGGCGGGCACTGTTTGACCGCGCGAGTCTCGATATGCGTACGCCTGAATGTATCCCTGATTAAAAAGCTTGTGAAAAGGTTCTTCACTTGAAACATGACCAAGGTCGAACAATACTTTGTGCCAGAAACGTGAATAAAGCAAGTGCAAAACTGCGTGCTCGACGCCACCAACATATAAGTCAACGCCGCCAGTGTGACCAGCGTGCTTTGGGCCCATCCAGTAGCGCTCGACTTGTGCGTCGACGAAGCGCTCGCTATTTGTCGGGTCAAGGTAACGCAACTCATACCAACACGAGCCAGCCCATTGCGGCATCACATTGACTTCGCGTCGATAAGTTTTTTTGCCGTCACCGAGGTCAAGTTCGACTTTCAGCCAATCGGTAACTCGCGCGAGTGGCGGCATTGGATCAGTAGTTTCGTCGTTGGGGTCGAGTGCTTGCGGTTTGAAATCAGTGAGTTCAGGAAGTTTGACCGGCAATAACTCGTCTGGTACTGAATGTGGCATGTCATTTTCGTCGTAAACAATTGGAAAAGGCTCACCCCAATAACGCTGTCGAGAAAACAACCAGTTGCGAAGTTTGTAGGTAATTGCCGCCTCACCAGATTTATTGTTTTCAAGCCATGCGTTAATTTGTACGATTGCTTCGCTCATTGAACGCTTACCGTTGAGCGAAAGATTTTTGTTCGACGAGTTAATGTAAGTGCCCTCACCGACAAATGCTTTTGGCCACAACGCGCAATCGGTAGTTGGTGCAATGTCGCTGCTTGCAAACCAGTCGTCTGGCGGCATTTGAATGGCGACAATTGGCAAGTTGTAGGCGCGGGCGAACTCAAAGTCACGCTGGTCGCCAGATGGCACTGCCATGATTGCTCCAGTGCCGTAGCCCATCAACACATAATCGGCAATCCAAATCGAAATTTGCTCGCCAGTAACTGGGTTGGTTGCAGTTGCGCCAGTGTCGACACCGGTTTTCTTGCGGTCGTCATTTTGGCGCTCGTTGTCGTTGAGTTTGCGTGCCGACTCACGATATTTTTCGACCGCCGAATGTTGCGATTTTGTAGTCAGTGCATCAACAAGCGGATGTTCGGGCGAAAGCACCATGAACGTCGCACCAAAAAGCGTGTCGGGTCGGGTTGTGAAGACCTCAATCTCGCCAGCCGAAGATGCAAACCTCACTCGTGCGCCCGTGCTTCGGCCGATCCAATTGCGTTGCATGAGTTTGATCGACTCTGGCCAATCGAGTCGTTCGAGGTCGTCCAACAAGCGATCGGCATACGCAGTGATACGCATTGTCCATTGGCGCATGTTGCGTTTGAACACGGGATAATTTCCGATGTCGCTGCGACCCTCGGCAGTAACTTCTTCGTTCGCCAAAATTGTGCCGAGGCCTGGGCACCAGTTCACTGGCGCATTGGCGAGATAGACCAATCGATAGTCGTCGAGAATTTTGCGCTGCTCAACTTTCGAAAGTTGATTCCAGTCTTTTGTCGACTGAGATGCCGTCAGTTTTCGTTTTGAAGTTGCAAACTCGTTTTCAAGTTCGCTGATATGGCGTGCTTTTTTAAGTTTCTCGTCATACCACGAATTGAAAATTTGGAGAAAGATCCATTGTGTCCAGCGATAATAACTTTCGTCGGTTGTGCTGACACTTCGTCGTTGGTCGTGGGCTAAGCCAAGTCGGCGAAGTTGTCGGCGCATGTTGGCAATGTTCGACTCAGTGTTGATTCGCGGGTGAATGCCGGTGACGATTGCATGCTGCTCTGCTGGCAGACCAAACGAGTCGTAGCCAATTGAGTGCAAAACATTTTTACCCGTCATTCGTTTGTAGCGACCGAAGACATCAGTTGCGATATAGCCAAGTGGGTGCCCGACATGCAGACCCGCCCCAGACGGATACGGAAACATGTCGAGAATGAAAAGTTTCTCGCGATCTGCGACACCTGCGACATCGGCGAGCGGCCCGGCCGTATTGGGTGCTTCAAAAGTGCGGTTTTGATCCCAGTGGTCTTGCCACTTTTGCTCGATACCAGCAGCCAGCGAAGCGCTATATCGATAGGCAGGTATTGAGCCCCCGCGACCCGTTGATGGAGTGTCTGCAGTTGAGCCCATGACCTCCGTATCCTAAACGGCGTATGGCTAATCAGCGACGACGCCCAAAACCAGCGCGTACCGACACTCGGCGACGTGTCGCACGAACCGCTCGGTTGAGCGAAACCTTGCGTGAAGTAATTGCCGATGAACTCGCCAAAATCGATGATGATCGATTGGGTTTCGTGACAATTACTTCGGTAGATGTTGACTCTGAAATGAATCGCGGCATCGTTTTTTATGATTCGATGCAAGGTACCGAGGGTGATGAGCAGATTCTTGAGGCGCTCAACGATCATCGCAAACGTCTACAAAGTGTGATTGCCGACCAAGTGCGCGCTCGAAGAACACCGGTACTGCAGTTTCGACCCGATGACGCGATTCGTGCCGCACAGCGCATCGACGAAGTTTTGCGCCAAGACGAAATTCGCCGCAGAGAACTTTTTGGTGACAAGAAGTCTGAGAGTTAACTCACGTGGCGAGGCGTAAGCCACCGACGCGACATGGTTTGGTGATCGTCGACAAACCATCAGGAATGACGAGTCACGATGTGGTGAGTGTTTTGCGCAAGCAACTCGGCGAGCGTCGCATCGGTCATGCCGGCACGCTCGACCCAGATGCGACTGGTGTGTTGTTAGTTGGTGTCGGCTATGTAACTCGGCTGCTTACATTTCTTTCGGGTCTCGATAAGACGTATACCGCGCAAATTGTTTTAGGTTCGGCGACGTCAACTCTTGACTCATCTGGCACGGTGACCGCGACCCACGATATGTCGAGCATCACAGTTGACGAAGTGCAGCGTGTCGTCAAAGAAAATTTTGTCGGTAAAATTTCGCAAGTTCCGCCGATGGTGTCGGCACTCAAAGTTGACGGTGTTCGTCTGCACGAACTTGCACGACAAGGCATTGAAGTCGAGCGTGCTGCGCGCGAGTTGACTATTCATGGTTTTGAAGTTTTTGGCATGTCTGAACCTGGTGTTGTTGACGTTGAGGTTCAGTGCAGTTCGGGTACATATATAAGGTCACTTGCCGATGACCTGGGCCGGGCACTCGGCGGCTCGGCGCATTTGCGCAATCTGCGTCGAATCAGCGTCGGCGGTTTTTTGCAGAGCGAGTGTTCACAACTTGATGATGTAATCGTTTATCCACCAATAACTGCAGTGCGAACGATGAGCCGCGTTGTTGCTGATGAACAGATGCAGACGATGATCAAGCACGGTCGCGAAATCGAAAAGTTCGACTCACCGGCGCCGTGGGTTCTGGTTGATGAGCAAAATGCCGTGTTGGCTGTTTATGAACTGAGCCCAACTGGTCGCGCTAAGCCGAGCGTCGTAATGGCCAACGCAGTAGCGTAATTTTGATGATAATTGTCAACGACACAACTTTTGACTTTGGTCAAAGTGCGCCTCGCAAACGCAGTGTCGTCACAATCGGTGCATACGACGGCGTGCATCGCGGTCATCAGGCAGTCATCGAGCAAGTGCGCCAGCAGGCTGAAATTTTAAATGCGCAAAGCGTCGTTGTGACCTTTGATCGCCACCCGGCAAGTGTTGTTCGACCCGCATCGGCCCCGCTTCTACTGACTGATCTTGATCAAAAACTTGAATTGCTGGCGAGCACTGGCCTCGACGCAACATGCATCGTCAAGTTTGACGAGGCTTCGAGTCGTGAAACACCGACCGACTTTGTGAAGCGTGTTCTTGTCGATGGATTATCTGCCAAGCGCGTGATAATCGGCGAAGACTTTCATTTTGGCTACAAGCGTGGCGGCAATGTTGCATTGCTTCGCGAACTCGGGCCGAAGTTTGATTTTGATGTAACGCCAATTGAACTGATCAGTCGTGGTGACGGTGTCGATGAACCAGTCAGCAGCACTGCTATTCGCCGAGCTTTGGCCGGCGGTCAAGTTGAACTCGCCACGCAGTTACTTGGTCACCACTTCGAGGTGAGGGGCAAAGTTGTGCACGGCGACCAACGAGGCCGAACAATTGGTTTTCCGACGGCGAATATCGAAGTGCCTAAAGTGATCTGCATTCCTGCTGATGGCGTTTATGCCGGGGTATTGACACGAACAAACGGCGACACGCATGTTTGCGCGATCAATCTCGGCCGACGGCCAACTTTTTATGAGCATGCCGATCATTCGCTGTTAGAGGCGCATTTGCTCGACTTTGACTGCGATCTTTATGGTGAAAGCGTGCGTGTTTCGTTCTCACACTTCTTGCGCGGTGAACGCAAATTCGAAAACATTGATGCGCTGAAAATGCAACTCAAGCACGACATCGAGCAAACTCGCGCCGTATCTGGTCTTTAAACCGCGCTCATTTCGTAGAGCGTTGAGCGTCGCCGCAAAGTGCGCCCAAGCGGCGAGGTAATTGCTCTGAAAGATTCTTCGTTCATCTCTTGACCGTGGCTTGCGCCTGCTGCGCGCGAGATATTTTCGTTCATCAGCGTGCCACCCAGATCATTGCACCCAGCCTGCAAAAGCTGAGTCGCGCCGGCGTGACCAATCTTTGTCCATGAAACTTGAATGTTGTCAATTAGGCCGCGATATGCGATGCGAGCGATGGCGTGCATCAAAACTGTTTCTCTGAATGTTGGGCCGCGTCGTGACTTGTGTTGCAGATAAATAGGCGATGCCATGTGCACGAATGGAAGGCCGACGAATTCAGTAAACCCACCGGTTTCTTTTTGCAAATCGCGCGTTCGAACAATGTGCTTTGCCCAACTTTGAGGGTGTTCGACAGAGCCAAACATGATCGTGATGTTTGAGCGCAAGCCCGCTTTGTGCGCAACACGGTGACATTCAAGCCATTCTTCTGTGTTGATTTTGTCTGAGCAGATAATCGCCCGAACGTCGTCGTCCAAAATTTCTGCGGCAGTTCCTGGCAGAGATGCCAATCCTGCTTCTTTAAGGCGCATTATGTATTGGTGTAGCGGCTCACTTAGTCTGCGAGCGCCCTCGGTAACTTCGAGCGCGGTAAAACCGTGAATATGCATCTCGGGTACGGCAGTTTTTACAGCACGGGCAACGTCTATGTAATAGTCGCCGTCAAAATCTGGATGAATGCCACCCTGCAGAGTTACTTCGGTGGCACCAAGTTGCCAGGCTTCGCTAGCTCGGGCAGCGATGTCATCAAGAGTCAAAAGATATGGAGTACCACGGAGGTTCAAACTAAGTGGGCCTTTTGAAAATCCGCAGAACTTGCATTTAAATGTGCAGACATTTGTGTAGTTAATGTTGCGGTTATGAACCCACGTAACAACATCTCCGACTGCTTGCTCGCGCAGGCTGTCAGCAAGTTGCGCTACCGCGTTGACTTCGGCACCACGTGCGCTGAACAGAGTGACGATTTCGTTTTGACCAACTTCTTGTTGCAGTTCAATACCACGCAGAATTTCGGCGATCTGGCCAGAAATCTTTTCGCTTTCGATTTGTGCGCTGATCAAAACCGGCGGGGGATTATTCGCACCTGAATACCACTGGGTAGAGCGGTGACCAATCAAGACGACTTCTGCGCCATCGTGCACGACATCAGCCGCAGTTACTTTTTCTGGCCAGACCTGACCTGGGTCGTCGCGGCCGAGACCTTCAGCGTCGCTGCGATCAAGCACTTTGAAGTGCAACGAATCATCGAGCCATTTTGTTGGTGATGTTGCGAATTCTGGATAAATGGTCAGTCGCGGCGCAAGAGCTTTTTCGCGTTTCTCTGTTGCGTCACGAAGTTTGTCAAGCGAAGGCCAAGGTCGCTCAGGGTTGACATGATCTGCTGTGACCGGTGAAACGCCACCCCAGTCGTCAATGCCGGCATCAAGCAACACGCCGAAGTCATCGCTCAAATTTGGTGGGGCTTGTAAATGAATCTCGGGCGGCAAAATAATGCGAGCAGCGGCGATCGACCACAAATATTCGTCTTGCGGGCACGGCTTTTCGCGTTGCATGATCGTCAAGGGCTTGGGCAAAAAGTTCTGCACGATCACTTCTTGAATGTGGCCGTGTTTTTTCTGTGATTCAGCGATTGCCTCGAGTGCGATAATTCGATCTTGACGTGTCTCGCCGATGCCGATCAAGATGCCGGTGGTAAACGGAATGTTCAGTTCGCCGGCAAAATTAAGCGTGTCAAGTCGGCGCTGCGGTTCTTTGTCGGGCGCACCACGGTGGCAATCTAAATCATCGCGCAATGATTCGATCATCATGCCTTGCGATGGTGAGACGCGACGCAACATTGCGAGTTCGTCACGGTAAAGAGCACCAGCGTTTGCGTGAGGCAACAAACCTGTTTCGCGCAGCACGAGTGCTGCCATGTCGTGCAAATAGTGCACGGTGCTGTCGTAATTATTTTGCTTCAGCCAGTCTTTGGCGACTTCATAGCGCAACTCGGGGCGCTCGCCGAGAGTGAACAATGCTTCGTGGCACCCAAATTTTGCACCTTGCTTGGCGATTTCAAGAACTTGTTCTGGCGAAAGATACGGATTTTCGAGGCGGGCGGGTGGCTGAGCAAAAGTGCAGTATCCGCACTTGTCGCGGCACAGCATGGTGAGCGGTATAAAAACTTTTGGTGAGAAAGTAACTCGACTGCCGAATGCTTGATCGCGAATTTTTCGCGCAAGGGTCATCAACTCACTAGTTGGCTGCGTGACTAAAGACGACTGTGACGACGCGCGACGGCTCTCAGACAACTTGACCCTCCGATGGGTATTGACTTAACTATTTTGAGAGCGCCCGACCAAGTTTCTTTGCCGTGTTAGAGAGGCGAAGACACTTGTATTTGCCGTGCGCCCTTAACCGTAGCGCCACCTTTACCCATGCGCAAGCCCCGAACGTTATTGGGTTGGTTTTGATAGTGCGCGGAAAAGTGCGCGAACATTTTGACCTGAAATCGGTACGCGATGACCGGTGCGCGAAATGAAGCCCAATTGCACGCCGGTTGAAGGGTCAAGCACTGTGAAGACTTGTTCGTGGCCATCCGCGTCGACGATCACATCAGTAAGTAGCGGCACATTCGCGGCCTTCAGTGCTTGTTGCACGAAGCCCGCATTGAGTACTTCGATCGCAATGTGTTGCACACCCGAACCGTGAGTCGCAAGATGCGCATCGACACCTGGGTCGCCTGGCCCGACCAAAACAACTGTGACACCGCCGGCATCTGCCGTGACGATCGCCGAGTCTTGTGTCGCAGTCGTCCTAAACCCAAGCGAAGTTAAAAACTGAATTGCGGCAGGCAAGTTGGTGACAGCAACAACAACATGATCAATTCGACAGGCGACAGTGTCGAGTGCGCTGCGAAGTGCATCGGCTGTTTTGCTTGGCGCTGGCTCGGTGCGAACTTCGGCGATTTCGATGCGATGCGTTTCGGCAAGCAAGATTCGAAACAGTTGTTCTGTGAAATCTGGATCAACCTGCTTGTCGATTGCCCACTGTCGGCGCAAATTCAAAACTTCTCGCACTCGCTGGGGTTGCATCACCGCGGTTGCAGTCTCGGCTTTGACTGCGGCGACTTGTTTGCAAACTGCCATGCGTTCAGCGAGCAAGTTGACGATCGCCGCATCAATGTCGTCGATGCTCTTGCGCAAGTCGTTTAAATTTTTCGGGTTCGCTGCTTCGCTCATCGTCGCCACCACTTTTTGGTGCGAGCTGTTTTCGCAGCAGGCGGGTTCATCCGTTCGATGTGTTTTGCCAACATGTCCATTTCGATGTTTACTTTGTCGCCGACCTTGCGCACACCGAGCGTCGTGACTTGCTGAGTGTGCGGAATCACCGCAACAGTAAAAGTGTCATCGGTCAGATTAAAAGCAGTCAAACTTATGCCGTCAACTGTGACCGAACCTTTTTCGACGATCAAGTGCATCAAGTCACGCGAGATGCGCACGACAAGATTTGGCGCGGGGGCAACAATTTCGCCGACACTGTCAACATGACCTAAGACCAAATGCCCACCGAGTCGATCGCCGAGCGCCATCGGGCGTTCAAGGTTTACGACGTCGCCGATTTTTAGTGCACCGAGATTTGTGCGCGAGAATGTTTCGTCGCTG
>JBIKVV010000064.1:0-5258 GCA_044356655.1 Ilumatobacteraceae bacterium | reverse complement strand
TGGTAACTGGGTTTGGCGCAGTCAAGTTAACGGCACCCGAAATGTTTGCAGTTAATAAAAATTCGATCGCGGCGATTTCATCATCTAATGAGATCCAACTCTGCCATTGTTTGCCGTTGCCGAATTTGCCGCCAAGTCCAAGTTTGAAAAGAGGCAGTTGTTTCTTTAGCGCGCCACCAAGAGGCGTCAGCACAATGCCAGTGCGCAGATACACGGTGCGCACGCCAGCATCAATCGCCGGTTTTGCTGCGGCTTCCCACTGTTTGCAAATTTCAGCCAAGAAACTGTTGCCGTGACTCGACTGCTCGGTTAACTGCTCATCGCCACGCGCGCCGTAGATGCCGATTGCCGAGCCAGACAAGAAGACGCTCGGCTTTTTGTTGCACTTGGCGATTGTTGTCGCGAGTAGAGACGTGCTCTTGGTTCGGCTGTCGAGCAGTTCTTGCTTGTATTTTGCAGTCCATCGGCGATCGCCAATGCCAGCGCCTGACAAATGAATTACGGCATCAGCACCTTCAAGCACGGCAACATCAAGTTGGCCAGCGCTCGGGTTCCATTGACTTTCGTTAGCTCGCGGTGTGCGACGAACGAGTTGCACGACTTCGTGGCCGTGTTTGCGAAGGCTTGCAACTAATGGTTGACCGATCAGACCGCTTGCACCAGAAACAATGATTTTCATATAGCGGCAATGCTAGTTACTCAATAACGATTGGCACCGAGGTAACAACAGTATTTTTGCGGTAGAGCAAGCGTGCTTTTATCGCTAACGCCGACTGGTTATGCAACCATTGCGAACGAATCGCCGTCACAAATTCGGGGATGACAACAGTGATGATGTCGTCACTGTTTTCGTCATCGATGCGATTGATGTGCGTCAAAATCGTGTCGGTCAAGTTTCTGAAGTCGTCGTTAAGAGTTTCGAGTTCGACGGTCATGCCGTATTTTGCCCAGTCATCAACAAGTTTTGCTTTTTCTTCTGGTGAGCCGACAACAGAAAGCGCCAAGAGCCTGTCGGGTCGCAAACTCTCGGCGTATTTCACGGCTTGCAGAACACCTTTATTAACTGAGCCAACTAGAACGAGAACGGTGTGTGTGCGGCGCGGTGCGACATAGCCTTCTTCAATTCGCAGAAATGATCGCACACGTGTGTAGTGACGATTGACAGCCAAGAAAATCGCCATCATTGCCGGAATAACTACGGCCGGAATCCACGCGCCTTCGGTGAACTTAGTTACGACAACAACACCCACCACCAAAAAAGTTGTCGATGCGCCGACGCCAGAAAAAAACGCTCGCACTTGCCATCCTGGCTTTTTATGCTTGCGATGATGTATGAGCATGCCGAATTGGCTGAGTGTGAAACCAGTGAACACGCCAACTGCGTATAGCGGTATCAATGCACCGACTATGCCGCCGAATGCAATTACCAGAGCGCTTGAAGCTATGCCAAGAAAGATGATTCCGTTCGAGAAGACGAGTCTGTCGCCACGGTTCATCAATTGTCTCGGCATGAAGTTGTCTTTGGCGATGAAAGATGACAATCTCGGAAAGTCGGCATACGCGGTGTTCGCTGCCAAAATCAAAATGCCGATCGTCGCAAACTGAAAGATGTAAAACAAGATATTTTTGCCACCGTAAACTTGCTCGGCCATCTGAGCAAGAACAGTTATTTTGATCTCGCCCTCATGGTCTTTGATCGGTTGAATCTTCTGAGCGAGCATGCTCAAGCCCAACATTGAAGTGCCAAGAATTACAGCCATCCACATCAAAGTTTTCGCCGCATTCTTAGGCTCTGGCTTTTCGAATGCCGGCACACCGTCGGCAACTGCCTCGACACCGGTTAGTGCAACTGCGCCAGACGAAAACGCTTTAAGGAAGAAAAATAAAGTTAAGGCTTTTTGTCCCGATAACAGCTCTTGGGCATATGCGTCAGAGTGATCAATCGGCCCGAGGTCTTGAAAATAAACTCGATATAGACCGACAACGATCAATGCGGCAAGACTCAAGATGTATAAGTAGGTCGGGGGCGCGAAAAGAGCGCCAGATTCTTTAATGCCACGCAGGTTTGCAAGTGTGACGATGACTATGAAGCCGACGCAAAGCTCAACTCTGTATGGCGCCAAGTTTTGAAACGCCGAAACGATCGCAGCGACACCTGCACTTATTGATACAGCGACTGTCAAAATGTATCCAACAAGCATCGACGCACCAGCTACAAGCGAAGGTGAGCGACCCAGATTTTCGCGCGACACCACATAACTGCCGCCACCTTTCGGGTATGCATACATGGTTTGTCGATAACTGCTGACCACAACTGCCAAAAGCAGAATCACAAGAATTGAAATTGGCACCAAAAAGTCGAATGCTGTCATGCCGACGGCCGCTAGCGACAAAAATACAATCAGAATTTCTTCGGTCGCATATGCAGTGCTTGAAATCGCATCGCTTGCAAAAACTGGCAGTGCAATCTTTTTTGAAAGTCGGTGATGTGCGTCTTCAGAACTGGCAATTGGCTTGCCAATGAAGAAACGCTTAAGTGCAGACGGAGAAATCACCATTTCGGTCTTCTATCCTCGCACAACTGCCAGTATTTGACGCAGTCATTGACGTAGGCTGAAACCCGTGCATGTAGTGATTGTCGGTTGTGGGCGAGTTGGTTCAACTCTCGCATTAAGCCTTATTTCTTCTGGTCATAGCGTCGCAGTTGTAGATCGCAAGTCAGATGCTTTTTTTCGCCTGCGCGACAATTTTGCCGGTCAAACAATCACGGGCATCGGCTTCGATCGTGATGTTCTCGAGCAGGCTGGCATCAAAAAGGCCAGCGCAGTTGCTGCAGTTACTAATGGTGACAACTCGAATATTTTGGTAGCTCGTGTTGCGCGTGAAAGTTTCGGTATCGAAAACGTTGTCGCTCGTATTTCAGACCCCAAGCGCGCTGAAATTTATGAGCGTCTTGGCATCGCGACTGTCGCCACGGTGAAATGGACATCAGACCGAATTCTGCGCCGAATTTTGCCAGACCTACCGGCAGTTGAGTGGTCTGACCCGAGTTCATCAGTCGTTCTTGTTGAACGCACTCTGCCCGACAGTTTGGTCGGCGAAAAAGTTTTAGAGCTCGAAATTAAAGGTGCACGTATTTCAGCATTGCGCCGTTTAAGTGCGGCGGTCATCCCAGATTCGAAGACTCTCGTTCAACAGGGCGACATTGCTTATTTCACGGTTGAAAAAGACTCGGTCAACGCACTTGACGAGTTTTTGAAGCGGGGCAAGTCATGAAAGTTGTAGTCGCCGGTGGTGGCAGCGTTGGTCGTTTCACAGCCGAGCAACTCGTTGCTGCGGGCCACGATGTTGTCGTTGTTGAAAACGATCGCGCCGTCGTGCGCAACTATGGCAAAGAAGAAGAAGCCAAAGGTGTTCGATGGCATCTCGGCGACGCATGCGATGTCGAAGTACTTCGTGCAGCGGGTGCTGCAGATGCAGAAGTTGTCGCTGCTGTAACGGGCGACGACGAAGACAACTTGGTTGTTTCGCTGCTAGCAAAACAAGAGTTTGGCGCGCCACGCGTGATCGCGCGTGTTAATAATCCGAAAAATCATTGGATGTTTAACGAGATGTGGGGCATCGACATCGCGGTGTCAACACCTCACTTGATTACGAGCCTGGTTCAAGAAGCAGTTTCGGTTGGCAACTTCGTAAAACTTATGGACTTCAAGGGCGGCAAAGCCGAACTCGCCGAAGTTACTTTGGCCGAAGAATCGCCGGCGTGCAACAAGACTTTGAAAGAGTTGAAGTTTCCGCGAAGTGCAACCGTTGTGGCGATTGTGCGTGACCAAGTTGTTTTGGTGCCCGAGAGCGACACGATTTTGCGCGCAGGTGACGAAGTAATGGTGTTGATTACCGAAGACGCTGAAACAGCGATTCAAAAAATCTTGATCGGCTGAACGATTACCCGAGCAGGGTATAAGCCGGATTCAAAATCACAGTGCGACCGCCGTCGCGATGTGGCACACCATCAACCATGATGCATTTGCCATGATCGACGCCCGGAATATTGCGTCGGCCGCTGAAAATAACTGTTGCTTCGCCGGTGCCATCGTTAATCACGAGTTCGACAGCGGGCACACCACTGCGCGGTTTAATGCGCATGCGTTTGATTTCTCCAGCAAGTTTTGTGCGAGTGCGAACTTGTGAGTCAGCGATATTGACAAAGTCGTATTCTTTAAAGCGTTCGCAAAGCCGCTCTGAATCGATTTCGAGATTGTCGGCAGTCAGTCGCTTGCCAAAAGATCGAATACCCATCAGCTTGTAGCCAACTTTGTTAACTCTTGCTCTAACTCTTCATCTGAAAGCACGCCAATTCTTGTCGTCACTGTGCCGTCTTTGGCGATAAACACCCATGCCGGTTGATAGGGCACATTGAAGCGCGCGAAAATTTCGCCCGGTTCGTCGTTGATGTTGGTGAACGAAAGACCGTTTTCATTTACGAAATCTTGCATGTCGCCGCCGCTGCCATTCCATGCGACGCCGGTGACTTGCACTTTGCCTTTGAAAGTTTTGTATGCAGCCTCGACCGAGGATGACTCAGATTTGCAAGCCCGTCAACCGGGCGCCCAAAACCAAAGAGCGAGTGGTTGAGATTGCAGAACAGTTGCGCTATCAAAAGTTGCGCCGCTAAGAAGTGTGGCAGTGAATTGAGCCTTTGCGTCGATCGTCGAAGTGCCTGTCGCGTTTGTTGAATCGACTGCTGCGGCAATTTCGGTTGATTCAGTTTCAGCAGTCGTTGTCGAACCATCAGGACCGCAACTTGAGACAAGCAAAAGTGAAAATACCAAAACTAAATTGCGAGTGAATTTTTTTGGTGAGTACATCTAGTTATTAGAGTAATTGCTCGACGCAATTGCAATGTGGCGGGGCGAATTTGCCTTGTGTGCCCTAGTATTTGAAGTCGTGAGCACACGAAAGCTGATCTTTGTCTCGCTTCTCTGCGGAGTTGCCATTTTGTTGGCAGGCTCAGTGCAATTGTTTCTCATGTCACGCTGAGCCTTTGACGCGATCTTGACGCTGACGGCTACGATAAATAAGGCAAATCGCAGAAAGAGACCCCTTGGCAGACCAATTTGATCTCGTCGTAATCGGTGGAGGTCCTGGTGGCTACGCATCCGCGTTTTACGCAGCATCGGCGGGCATGAAAGTTGCGTTAATTGAACGCGACACAATCGGTGGCACTTGTCTAAATCGCGGTTGCATTCCGGCAAAAG
>JBIKVV010000063.1:0-5463 GCA_044356655.1 Ilumatobacteraceae bacterium | reverse complement strand
CTGAATTGGATCAGCAGGATGGTTCGGAAAAGTGCCGTCGAGTTCTCCGTACATGATCTCGACTTCAAAATTTCTCAAGCGGTCAAATACGGCGGGTGCAACTAATCCACCCATGCCGTTTGCGGTGTCAGCCACAATTCGCAATTTAGAAATGCTGTCGATGTCAATAAAACTCACCACATGGTCGACAAATTCGGCGAGCATGTTTTTCTTTGTGACCTCACCTTGTGTCTTTGCCAAAGCTGGACCGTTGCCGTTTAAGACATCTTGCGCGATCGCTTTCATCTCGCGAAGCCCATTGTCAATGCCGATTGATCTGGCACCAGACAAGCAACATTTGATCCCGTTGTATTGAGCAGGATTGTGCGAAGCCGTGAACATTGCGCCAGGTGCATTCAGCTTTCCTGAAGCGAAATAGAGCATGTCAGTGCTCGCGAGACCAAGATTTATTACGTCAACACCCTGTTCAGTGAGACCGTTCTGAAATGCTTCGATGAGCGCCAGGCCGCTCGGACGCATGTCGTGACCAACGACTATTGATTTGGCGTCAGAAAATTTCGCGAATGCCACGCCTAGTGCGTGCGCCAGTGTCACATCAAGTTGATCGGGCACCGTGCCCCGAATGTCGTACGCCTTGACGACTGCATCTAGATTTGGCACGAACGTAAAGACTAGCGGCTCAGCAATTTATGGTTTCGTTCAACTTTGCGACCACGCCAGCGCACCACCATTATGGCGACACCTAGAAGCGTCATCAAGTACGCGAAAAAATCTACGAATGTATAACCGTAATGCAGTCGAACTTCATTGCTAGTTGGAATAACCACCATCATGTTTGGCGCAACACGAAATGGTCCTTCGGCATTTTCAACTTTCCAATTCGGAAAGTAACTCATTCGCACCAGCACTGGCACGCCCACTTGGTCAACAGTAAAACTAATTGCTTCGTCTTCGAGCACAGTGTTAGTTATCGTCACAGGCGACAACTCGACTTCATTTATCGTTTCTGAGGGTTTAACAATGTCGACTCTGCGAGATGAATCAGTCGGTTCACCCTGACGACGATTTAAGTCGACGACTGCTTCAACTCTTTGCCAAGTTTCAGGGCCATTAGCCACAGGGACCGCCGCCCAATCTTCTGGATGCTGAAACCAACTAGTGCCGATCTCGAGCCACCGTTCTTTTGGGTCACCGACTTTGCTGGTAACAATCACCGGCTGAACAGACAACGGCACAACCAAATCACTATTTTCAACTTTATAAATCACCCACGGGCCGCTTTGAGCGACCTTAATTAAAGCCGCTTGCATGTTGGCTTGATCAATTGCCTCGGCGGTAAACGCCATGTAATAGCGAACACCAAGTTCTTGCAGATAACGAACACCGAGACCGGCGTTGTTGTCGTCATAACGCAACTCACGAACCGGATTACTGCTCTGTTTTGACATCGCTGCTGCAGTGATGAAGTGGTACGGGGTCGTACCTGCTGCTTCGAAGTTCAATCCTTCCATTGAGCCGATGCAGCCTTTTGTCCAGTGCGGCAAAAGCATCAGCGACATCGTTGTGCCATATTTATTTAGTTCGCTGTTGTTCTCCCAGAGAGCACGACCACAACCCAGGCTTGGGTCTTGGCCAATACTTTGCATCGTCTCCACAACGGCTCGATATTCGGCGTAGGCACTCTTGCCCTCGTAGCCAGAGAAGTTCCATCGCGCCCAACCATCGACAAAGCCGTCATTGGTTGCCTTCGTCGAGACGAAACCCCACCTATATATAGTCTCACCAGCCGAATTGGTCGTGAGCTTGCCGAATGGTATTTCTTGAAATCGAAAACCGATTATGCCGACGACCAAAACAGTGAAAGCAGTTATCCAAGACAAGTTGAACTTTGCACTTTCAGTGATTGAAGCGAGCGGTTTGATGCCCTCGACAGATTGCGCCACTAAGGCCCTGCGACCAAGTTGCTGCAATCGATAAAAAGACGTCAGCCAAACAGCCAGTTGATAAACACCAATCACCATCATGAAATAGCGCAACAAGTACAAGAACGGCAACAATCGCGGATTCCATAACAAGCCGATAACCGGCAGGCTCTCGCGTCCGAAATAAACGCCGAACGCCAAGACGACGCAATATGCCCCCATCCAGATGCCCGTTCGATTGCGAACTTTTACGAAATTGATGAAAGCAATAATTGCAAAACCAGTTATTACAACGTCCCAAAAAGTCGTCAGCGGAAAGTACATGCTGTAAAACGAATCGCTGGCACCACTCGGGCGTGGTTCATATTTCATGTCGGTCATATACGCATGACCAGTCAAGAAAGGCAGAACCCAAAACGACGAGAGCAAAACCGCAGTAACCGAAACCGTCAGAGCCGTCATTGAGCTTCGGCGTTCGAACCAGACAGCAGCGAGCAAGACAACACCACCAAAAACAAACAACAGAACAATGCCGTGACTGAGCGCACTTAACGCGACGACTAGCGCGGTGAGCATTTTGCCGCGATGTTCTTCGAATGCTCGAATCAAAAGACCAAAGCCCAAAATCGCCAGCGACAGCGAGATCGAAAATGAGAACTCGCCCGCCATCGTCGACGCGATGTTGCCGCCGTAGATCGTGAAACTTTCGTCGTAAAGAAAGACAACAGATGCAAGAGTCAACAATTCAGGAATCGGAAACAAAAATCGTGCAAACTTGCCAAAAAGCCAAGTGCAAACAGGCAGGGTCAAAATACCCAAGACGGCGATCAGCTTGAGTGCGATGCCGTAGGGCAAGATCAGATCAACTAACAAAACCGCCAATGCCGGCACGACCATATAGAACCGATACATCGGAAACCCCGAATACCAATCGTTGCTCCAGCCGGTGAGCCGAAAATGCGGAAGAAGAAAATCTCGCAAATAAGCAGGGCCATATACATGGGCGCCCATGTCGCCACCTGTTGGGGTGTTGTTGCGCAAAATCAACTCGGGATGAAGAGTCATCAACAACATAAATGTCGAACCAGCGACAACGATTGCTGAAGTTATCTGCTGGGCAGACCACCGCTTCAAAAGAAACTTTTTCACTACCGACAAACTCTACACGCGAGCAACTGTCGCCTTTCTAAAGAATTGCAACCAGCAAAAGACCTGTTGCGTTAAAAGCAACATGGGCAATTATTGACATACCGAGTCTGTTCGTTCGATAAAAACAAAACCCCAATACGAGAGCAAATGCAAACAGACCTGGCAATTCAACGAGTCGTAAGTGCACGCCTGCGAACCACGCTGCAGTAATCAACATCGCCCCGACTCGACTGAATCGACCACTCAAACTTGACTGAATCAATCCGCGATAAACCAACTCTTCGACAATTGGCGCACCAAATACAACCACCAAAATCAAGACAAGAAGCCACCCGCCGGTTGCGTTGTCAAACAAATCTTTCGCACGCTTTTCTACAACTTCGGGAGCGAACTTTTCAGGAAACGCCAAGCGAAATGGCCAAGTGACCAAACCAACCAGCAACAACTGACTAGCAACACCTATCGGTGCACCCCAAAGATCAATACTTCGAAAACTTAAGAAATAGTCCCGTGAAAAAACTCCGCTTCCAAATCTTTTTGAAAGAAGATACAGACCTACTGTGAACGGTGTCCAAAGTGCTAAAGCCGAAAGACCCAGAAACCATTTTGGCTCTTGACCTTCGACGAGATCGGCGTTGCCAGTCGCCACCAAAATCGCCGAACTGAGTACCAGCGCAACGATGTAACTTGCGCACCATGCGAAAATCGCGATTCTGAGCGTTATTTTTTTTGAACCAGCAGGCTCCTGACCGTAAGGCGGAGCCCAGGGCGATTGGTTCATCCCGCGAGGCGGTTTGGCATCACAACTCTAAATCGGTTTCGGCGATCTTCAAGCCTCCAACCCGACGGAGCCGTAATTCTCACACCGTGGCGATCACACAGATCGTATGCGTGCGGGTCTCGCTCGGCAGTCAAGTCGTCGATCCATACAAGTGCGCGACTGTATTGATAGGTCAAAGTAATTGAAGCGAGTTCGTTGCATGTACAACGCGAGCATCGACGAACCATGACTTTTACATTAATTGATGAGACCATCGCCACAGTGGATTTAAATGCGCTCTTCGGCAAAACAGTTTCCATTGTGTACTCCGATAATCGGGTCGTATCATTGAAACCGTGACCAAACTTCCACCCCCACCACCACCCGCAAAGCCTTCGTCGTCAAAGCGCAAGCCCGCCGCGCGCAAGAAGCCTGCGAATTTTTTGAACAAAAAGTCGAAAAAGACTTCAAAAAATAATTCGAATGTCAAAACTGAAAGCGACAAGCCAGGCATGCCCCGTTGGGCAACTTGGGCAATTGTCGCCGTAGTCGTTCTGCTGATTGCCGGCCCACGAATTTGGCCGGCTTCGACCGCGACAAAATTTACCTACACCGAGTTTCTTGAACTCGTAAAACAGGGCCAAATACAGCAAGTTGAAATCAACAACTTGTCGAATCAAATCAGCGGCACGTTAAAAGATGGTGGCGAATTTGTAACTACCGGTGCTGTCGCACTTTCAGATGCTGACGAAACTTTGCTAAAAGAAAAAGGCGTCGATTATGACTATTCGACTCCTCAGGGCAACTTTTTTACAAATCTGATTCCGCTGCTATTGCCGTTCATCTTGATCATGGGCTTTTTCTTTTGGATGCAAAAGCGTGCCATGGGTCAAGCCGGAAGCATTATGTCGATCGGCAGAAGTCGTGCAAAAAATTACAACGCAGACAAGCCAGCAACTACTTTTGCTGATGTCGCCGGATATGAGGGTGTCAAGCAAGAGATTCGTGAAGTTGTCGATTTCCTCAAGATGCCAGAAAGTTTCAAAGAAATAGGAGCGCGCGTTCCAAAGGGTGTGCTTTTGGTCGGCCCTCCTGGCACTGGTAAAACACTTTTCGCTCGAGCAGTCGCTGGCGAAGCAGGCGTTGGCTTTTTGTCGGTCACTGGTTCTGACTTCATGGAGATGTTCGTCGGCGTTGGTGCGAGCAGAGTTCGTGATCTCTTTCAACAGGCACGAAAAATGGGTCGAGCAATTATTTTCGTAGACGAAATAGATTCAATCGGTCGCAAACGTGGTGCTGGTTTGGGTGGTGGTCACGATGAGCGTGAACAAACTCTTAATCAATTGCTCGCCGAAATGGACGGCTTTGAAACTACCGAAGGCGTCATCGTGATGGCCGCAACGAACCGCCCAGATATTTTGGATGCTGCGTTGTTGCGACCAGGGCGTTTCGATCGACAAGTGATTATGCCGTTGCCAGAGTGTGAAGAACGCCTGGCGATTCTCACAGTTCACTCAAAGGGCAAAAGAATGGGCACCGATGTCGTACTTGACACGATGGCCAAAGCAACGCCTGGCATGAGCGGTGCAGATCTTGCAAACTTGGTCAACGAAGCTGCGTTGCTTGCAGTTC
>JBIKVV010000062.1:0-5520 GCA_044356655.1 Ilumatobacteraceae bacterium | reverse complement strand
GTTCTCGTCAAGAAGCAGGCGAGCGCACAGAACGTACAGAGCGGGGTCCGCGAAGTGACCGCGGCAGCCGTGGCCCAAGTCGTTCACGAAACGATCGCAATAGTCGTGGTGATCGCAATGACCGCAGCGAACGTGCGCCTCGTGCAGATCGTGCGCCTCGAGCCGAGCGAGCACCTCGCGAAGATCTCCCACCAGTAGATCCAACCACTGTGAGTGCTGTCGCAACCACATTTTTGGAAGGTTTGGTGCAGTCAGCCGGTCTAAACGGTTCGGTTTCGGCCAAAGTTGAAGGCGAACACATTGATATTGATGTTTTGGGCGATGACTTAGGTTTTCTGGTCGGCACCAAGGGCGCAACTTTGCTTGCATTGCAAGACCTAACTCGAGTTGTCAGCCAACGCCGACTGGGTGACCACGAAACACGACTTCGAGTTGATGTTGCCGGATATCGCGAAAAGCGCCGTGAGGCCTTAACTCGGTTTGCTTTGAAGGTGGCAGCAGACGTCAAGTCTTCGGGTCAGGCTCGAGCACTCGAACCCATGAATTCGTCTGATCGAAAGATCGTTCACGACGCACTAACTGAGTTAGAGGGCATTTCAACTCGATCAGAGGGCAGCGATCCGTTTCGTCGGGTTGTTGTTGCTTTGGCTTCAATCAGTGAAGACTCAGCAATCGACGACACTGACTCATCTGACGACGAGTGAGGTTTTGACTAGTTTTTAGTCATGTCCGAACAATCTGACATGACTAAAAACAGCTTGGCTTATGACGCCTCTAAATTTGCGGCATTAGAGCCAGTCTTACTTGCCGCACAAAAGATTGGCGCGCTATCTGGCGCACCGATTGAGCAGATCATCAGCCATGCCTTGTGGTTTTCAAAGGCCATCCCCGGTTCGGCCAGACGAGTCATTGATCTAGGTTCTGGCGCTGGGGTGCCCGGTTTGATTGTGGCTCTTGATCGCCCCGAACTCGAACTAGTGCTTGTCGATCGTCGGTCTGGTCGCACTGACTCACTGACACGATCGGTAATGGCGCTCAATCTTGGCAATCGAATCAGCGTAAAGTGCTCTGAGATCGACGATCTAGCCCGGGATAACAAGTTCTTCAAACAGTTTGACGCGGCAATCAGTCGAGGGTTGGGGCCGCCTCTTGAAACGCTCAGGCTTTCGCGAGATTTGGTTAAAACAGGGGGAGTTGTGATAATCAGCGAACCACCACCATCGACCCAATCTCGGTGGAACCCTATTGATGTTCTAAATCTCGGCCTCGAAGGCCCTAGTCGACATGGCGCCGTGGCCATGTTTCACGTGAAACAATCCGACTGATCTACAACCAAGAGTTTGGATGTTTCACGTGAAACATCAAGCGAAACATCAATCAAAACATCAAATAGGGGTGGTGTATCCGTTCGGGTGCCACACCTACTAAGTAGTCTAAATCTATGGAAGCCCTGCCGCCTCTACCTCGAATCATTGCTTTCGCCAACCAAAAAGGTGGTGTCGGCAAGACAACGACTGCGATAACAGTGGCAGCGAGTTTGGCCGAACTTGAATATCGCGTGCTGGTGGTTGATCTCGACCCCCAAGGCAACGCCTCAACCGGGCTTGGTATCAACGCCCGCGATCTTGACGCCACGATCTACGACGTCTTGTTGCGTGGCGAGAAGCTCGAAAACTGCATCGAGCCAACGGCGATTAAGAACCTCTTTATTGCTCCAGCCAATCTAGATTTGGCAGGCGCCGACATTGAACTTGTGCCCGAGATGGGGCGAGAGCAACGTCTGAAAAAAGCCATTGACACCGTAATCGACCAATACGACTATGTGATTCTCGATTGTCCGCCAAGTTTGGGGCTTTTGACCGTGAATGGCTTGACTGCGGCAACTGAAGTATTCGTTCCAATTCAGTGCGAGTATTTCGCTCTCGAAGGATTAGGGCAATTGTTACGCAGCGTTGACCGTGTCAGCCAGGTTTTAAACCCAACCCTTGAGGTTCGAAACATTGCTTGCGTGATGTACACACATACGACTCTGGCTGACGACGTGGTGCGTGAAGTTCGTGAACATTTTGGCGACAAAGTGTGCAAGACAGTTGTGCCAAGGTCTGTTCGAGTGGCAGAGGCACCTTCGCATGGCAAACCAGTCACTTCTTTTGACCCATCTTCACCAGCAGCCAAGGCATATCGAGAAATAGCAAAGGAGATCAGCGGTGGCCCGTCCAACAGGTCTAGGTAAAGGATTAGACGCCCTTATTCCGGGTCGTGATTCGCGAAAACCAGGCCGCGAAGGCGGCGATAACGGCGGTGGCACATCCAATAATGGCCTTGGTTTGCGAAATATTGATGTCGAACAAATTGTGCCCAACCCAAATCAACCTCGTGTGCACTTCGATGAAGACGCCTTAAAAGAATTAGCTGACTCAATTCGTGTGATTGGTGTATTACAACCAATTCTTGTGCGACCAACACCAGAAAAGTCAAAGGCTTTCGAAATAATTGCAGGCGAGCGTCGATGGCGAGCATCAAAGATTGCAAACCTTAAGTTGATTCCGGCAATTGTTCGCGAGACCGATGACCTATTGTCGGTCGAACAAGCACTCGTTGAAAATCTTCATCGCCAAGACTTAACACCATTAGAAGAAGCGGCTGCATATAAGCAATTGCTTGACGATTTTTCGATGACTCACGAGCAAGTTGCAGAAAAAGTTGGAAAAAGCCGTTCGGTAATCACCAACTCGTTGCGGTTGTTGGCTCTACCTCCATCAATTCTGCAACTTCTTGCCGACGGTCGACTTTCAGGCGGTCACGCCAGGGCGCTACTTGCGCTAACCGATCGACCAACTCAAGAAAAACTCGCACGCCAATGCGTTGAAGAAAGTTGGACAGTTCGAAATATTGAAGAAGCAGTACGTCAAAGTTTGGGTCGTGATGTGCGATCAGTTAGATCTGACAAAAAACCTGTCGGCACTAACGAAAAAAACTCAAGCACTAAAATTCGCACAGTTGCTCTTCCAGCACCAGGCATCGTTGAACTCGAAAAATTATTAGGCGAACATTTAGCAACAAATGTTTCGGTTACTGCAACGAATGGTCGCGGCAGAGTTGTAATTGAGTTTGCTGATCTCAACGATCTTGAACGCATTTATCGTGCGATGACCGAAGGCCCCGCCGTCTAATTTTGCGATTTGCGTTACAAAGACTAAGACTCACAATTAAGTTGACGCTAAACCACCACTTCAGGTTGCTCACAATCTGTGGATAACTCTGTGGAATAACTAGGTGGTTATCCCACTTATTTGACATCTAATTTCACAGATGTGGTTTTAACCCATGTAGATAAGGCATTTGCGAGGTCATCAGCCAGCACTGCACTGTGTGGAGTAACGCGAGTAACAGGCCCGAATCCACAGACCACAGCGGGCATCGATGTTTCACGTAAAACCTGCAACCGCATGCCGTTAACGACTGGCTTGAACCATGGCGCTGACCTTTCGATGGTTTCAGCGGCAAGCGTGGCGAAAACATGAGCCGCAACCGAGTGAAAACCTTCGGTTTGGTAGTAGGCAATTTCACAAACTTGTTGATCTCTTGCTTCAATACCGATGTAAATGTTTGCCGCAAAATCGTTGGCAAGTTGAGCGTGCCGATGTTGGTCAAGATCATTGATGACAGCAACATTTGAATGTTGTGCACGAAGTCTGTCGGCTAATTCATTCGTCAAGCGATCTAGTTCTGTGAACTGCCCGATGACAATGCGTAAGTTATTTAGATCTTGGGGATATTTGGCCGATGTATGTCGCTCGCGCACGATGCCCACGCCTGGGCCGGCGCCAGAGTTGCGACTTGCGCGGCGAAGCGCCAACAAAGTTTGCGGACCACAGATGCCGTCAGGCACTAGTCCGTAATTCTGTTGAAACTCAATGATTATTTTTGCGGTGATTTTGCCGAGAAACCCATCAACGCGACCACAGTCAAAACCTATTTGCGACAACAACAATTGCAGTTCAGCCACATCATCTCCGCGTAACAGGGGAGAAGTTAGATATAAAAGCCGATCACCCAATTCGAATGAAGACTCAACGAGAGTTAGCCAAGTTGTATGGTCGCAAATGCCAGACGCGTGAAGTGATCGAAGTTTTTGAAACTTGGTGACAGCAACTTGAGTTGCACCACAGAACTCGTTGATTGAAACACGAGATAAATCAAGCAACCCAGCATCGCTGAGCCGACGCTGCAGATCGCCGACGGCGTCGTGGCTATCGCCTAGTGCTAGTTCTTTTTCGGGATAAATTCTGCGATCTCCGCAAGCAATTGAGTTTTACCTTTTGCGCCGACCATTTTCTTCTTCATTTCGCCGTTGTTGAAAACCAACAATGTCGGAATGCTCATGACACCAAATCGTTGGGCGATGTCACCGTGATCGTCGACGTTGAGTTTGGCAATCGTCACAACACCAACTTGTTCTTTGGCGATTTCTGTGAGCACTGGTGCAATTGCCTTGCATGGTCCACACCATTCGGCCCAAAAGTCAACAACAATTGGTGTCGTTGCAGATTTGACCGTTTCGTCAAAGTTTGCACTAGTAAGAGTGATAATGCCGTCAGCCATTACAAAACCTTTCGTCAAGTCGCGTGATCACGCGAGCATCTTCAGGTTACTAGTTGGGTGTTATCTAGTGTTGTGACTCAAGCCATCGCTCGCAGTCGATAGCCGCCATGCAACCCGAACCCGCCGCAGTAATTGCTTGTCGATATGTATGGTCTTGTACGTCACCGCAAGCAAAAACTCCGGCGATATTCGTGTATGAAGAACCAGGCTTGGTTTGTAGGTAACCGTTGTCAAGCATGTCGAGAATGCCTTTGAACAAATCAGTATTCGGACGATGACCAATGGCAACAAAAAGACCTGTCACATCAAGTCTTGACTTTTCTCTAGTCAACGTGTCGATCAACCCGACACCTGAGAGTTTTTCTTGACCGAACAACTCGGTGACTTGTGAATTCCATTTGATTTCAATTTTCGGATTATTCAAAGCCCGCTGTTGCATAATTTTCGAGGCCCGCAGAGCATCTCGTCGTACAACCAAAGTAACTTTCGTGGCAAATTTGGTCAAAAAAGATGCTTCTTCAATCGCTGAGTCGCCACCACCAACGACGATGATTTCTTGGCCCTTGAAAAAGAAACCGTCACAGGTCGCACACGACGAAAGTCCGTGGCCATAAAAGCGTTTCTCGTTTTCAAGACCCAACATCAACGATTGGGCACCAGTGCTGACGATTACAGATTTGGCTTGGTGCAATTCATCGCGCACCCAAACCTTGAACGGTCGGGCCGAAAAATCAACTTTTGTAACTTTTTCAGTGATGAATGTCGTGTTGAAACGAGCTGCCTGCTCGCGAAACTTAAGCATCAGGTCTGGGCCCATTACTCCTTCTGGAAACCCAGGAAAGTTTTCAACTTCGGTGGTCAACATCAATTGTCCACCAGGTTGGTCTGATGTGCTGGATGGTTCGCCTTCGATGA
>JBIKVV010000061.1:0-5653 GCA_044356655.1 Ilumatobacteraceae bacterium | reverse complement strand
GTGTGCCCTTGAGCGTGGCGCGGGAGTTTGGGTTTGGGCGCGGGTTGATTTGCTTAAAGACTTGGTGAGTCTGAAGTTAGACAGTGACCTTGACTTCGTATAAGTGATACACGAGATCGCCCGTTACAACATTGACGTTGCCGGCGGCGACAGCTTGAACCTTGTTCAACCATTTGTACTTTTCGCTGCCGGTTTGAAATGTTGGTGCCGTGGCGATGAGGCCAGTAGTCGGGTCGCTGCGTCCTTGATATTCGACATGAATGAACTCGCCGTCGATGACCAAACAATAGTCGCCCTATAAATCGGATTCATAAGTTGGGAGCGGTGTTTTTGACGACTGAGTAGCATCATGTTGTGCAGCGCATGATCTCGCTTGACAACACGATTGAAATTGACTCGACGCTTGCGCAAAGTTTTAAGCGCAACGGGCACGCGGTGGTGCGCGGTCTTGCCACTGGTGCAGAAGTCAGCGAATATTTACCGGCAATAAATAGCGCCACGCGACTGTTAAACAAAGACGAACGACCATTTGCCGAGCGCGACACTTACGGCAAGGCCTTTATTCAGTCGATGAATTTGTGGACAATCGACCCAGTGGCCCGCGAGTTCGTTTTTGCGAAACGATTCGCCAAGGTGGCTGCAGATCTGATGGGTGTCGATGGCGTGCGTTTGTATCACGATCAGGCTTTGTTTAAAGAGCCGGGTGGTGGCATTACACCGTGGCATCAAGACCATGTTTATTGGCCGCTCGATACAACCAACACGATCACAATGTGGATGCCGCTCGTTGATGTGCCGACCGATGTTGGATCGGTGGTGTTTGCGTCGGGCAGTCACGAGCGCGGAGATCTTGGTGGTGCTGCAATTGGTGACGACTCGCAATTGCACTTCGACCGTTTGATCGAGCGCGAAAAGTTTGATCTTGAGTCTTATGCGCCGATGCGTGCTGGCGATGCAAGTTTTCATGCAGGCTGGGTGCTGCACGGCGCACCAGCCAATGAGACTGCGACGATGCGTTCGGTGATGACGATTATTTATTTTGCTGACGGTGTGCGAGTGGGTGAGATTGACAGCCCGATGCGTCGTGCCGACAACGAGCGTTGGTTGGGTTCGTTGCCAACCGGTTCGCTCGCAGCGTCGCCATTGAACCCTCTACTCTGGTCGCGCTGAGCTTGGTTGCTTGAGGTTTAGTAGTTTTGACGCGTGACTGAATATCGGTATACCAAAGGCGAGCGGTTGCCGATTGAAGTGTTGGTGTTTGAGATGAGCCCCGAACATGTTGACGAATATTTGGCGATTGACCACGAAGTTTGGACCCTTGGCGAGGCAGAGTTGCCTGGGTTCGAGCAGATTCCGTTTTTGTCGAAAGAAGTTTGGCTTGATGACTCGCGGCCTGGGCGAGTGAGCATTGTTTTTGTCTGGGAGTCTCTCGAAGCGTGGATGCGTGTCGGGTCGGCAGAGATTCAGCAGCGACTGCAGGCCGAGTTTGATGCGCGGTTCAAGCACCCAGTGAAACTGGTTGAGGCATGGCATGAAGACACGAACTTTGGTCTACACCGATGGAGCAGGTTCGAGCGATGAGAAGGTTTGCCGTCGCGATTGTTTTTGGTGCGGCGCTGTTGGTTGGTGCGTGTGCCGTGCAAAATCAGGCTGGCGATGGCGGTGCCGATAGTGGCGATGCTGCTGGTGGTGGGTCGCGAACTATTAACGGACTAGTTGTCGAGGCGGGTGCCGAATTGCCTGGCGCAAACTTGGCAGGCGCCGATTTGTCTGGTGCATATTTGGTGGCGATCAATCTTGCAGGCGCCGATTTAACGGGCGCAAATTTGTCTGGCGCCGATCTTTCGGGTGCGAACTTGCTCGATGCGAACTTGTATCAAGCCAACTTGAGTGGGGCGAATTTAAATATTGCATACTTGCACCGCGCCGATTTAGTTGACGCCGATATGTCAGGTGCAGATCTGACGGGTGCCGATTTATCGGGCACATTTTTGTTGAACACAAATCTGCGTGACGCCAATTTGACTGGCGCCGACTTGTCGCGCTCGAACCGCACAACTGCAGATTTCACGGGTGCGACGATGCCCGACGGCACGAAGTATCCATAAAACTCGGGTATAAAACACTTTGCGCAGGGTGGTTTGCGGACATATCTTGTGACTGTCCGAGGTTTGCTACTGTCGGGACGTACACACAAAATCTCAATTTAAAGAGGTATCAATATGAGCACACCGACAAAGCGTAAAATTGTTGCACTGACAACCGCGCTCGCGGCACTCGCGGCGACATTCATTGCACCAATGGCTTCAGCCCGCGATACCGACAAAAAAGCGGTGACGCTCACTCTGTTGCACAACAATGATGGTGAATCGTCTCTCGATACCTCGACACTTAAGTCGGGTACTACTACTTACAAATACGGCGGCATTGCTGCATTTAAATCTGTTTACGAGCGCGAGTCTGCTGCGGCACGAGCCGCTGGCAATGCAGTATTTGGCGTTTACGCGGGTGACTCGTTTCTTGCCAGCAAAACTTTGATCTGTAGTGAACCTGCAGACGTAAATTCAAAAGTTAAGCCACTTGATGCGCTGGCCCTGCGCGGTGTGGGTTATGACGCTCTCGTACTTGGTAATCATGAATTTGATTACGGTCCTAGTTTTCTGTCGCGCTACCTCAGAGCGTTCGCCAAGAATGGCAAGCCGACGCTGCCAGTGCTTAGCGGAAACATGAGTTTTAAGAAAGAAACAAATCTCAGCGACCTGATTGGGCCGATCGGGCAGACGAGTAATTTGGCTGCACCCGGCAAGAACATTTCGCAGTGGATGGTCTATACCGATCCAAAAACTGGCGCCAAGATCGGCGTAGTCACCGCAGTTACTCCACTATTGCCGACTATCTCGTCGCCGGGTAACAGCCGTTTGCTGACTGCAGATATTAACGCTGTCGCTGCGCGTTTGCAGAAGCAGATTAACGAACTAGAAAAAAGTGGCATCAACAAAATTATTTTGGTGAGCCACTTACAAGACCTCAACAATGACAAAGCCCTCGTTGCCAAATTGCGCGGCGTTGATGTCGCAGTAGGCGGCGGCGGTGACGAATTGTTGCAGAGCGATTACATCGCGAACTCGGTTGAACTGCTGCCAGGTGAGTCGACGCCAGTGGGCAGTTATCCAACAAATGTTACTGATGCCGCTGGAAAAGTTGTTCCAGTTGTCACTACGAGTGGCAACTATAAATATCTTGGTCGCGTTGATATTCGCTTTGATAAAAAAGGTAATGTCACTGAGGTCGTGCAGGCAACTTCATATCCGCGTCGCGTGATTCCAATGTCGAGTGAAGCAACACTTCTCGGACTGTCGGATGCCGTCGTCTCGGATTACGATTTGCAGAGCACAGTGATTGCATCGCTGAACAGTTGCCTCGCTGGCTTGAGCACGCCGTTCGCTAAGACGGATATTCTTTTCAATACGGCGCGTGGTAGTGCGACCACCCCAGGCGTACGCACGGTTGAGACCAATGGCGGCAATCTTGTGGCCGACTCGTTTGTCTATCTTTATGATCAGGTCGCAAGCAAAGAGGGTCTAACTGCTCGTAGTGCAAGCAACCCCGTTGTGGCAGTGCAAAACGGTGGTGGTATTCGACAGAATTCTGGTGATCTACTGCCTGTGACGGGCTCTGCGCCAGGCGTTATCTCGCGTGGTAACACGTTTGACCTGTTGCCTTTCGACAATCGGTTTGCTCTGTTTACTGACATGAGCGCTACGCAGTTGAAAGAAGTTTTTGAACGTTCATGCGCGAGTGGTACGAGTGGTGGTGGCCAGTTTCTGCAGATCGCCGGCTTGAAAGTTACTTGTAAGCGCAGCAATACGGCTCAGGTTGTGGGCAATCCTCCTTCTGGATTGCAATACGGAAGCGTAACAACTGCCGGATCACGCGTGATTTCGCTGACACTTACAGATGGCACCAAACTGGTTGACAATGGCGCTGTGGTTACCGGCGCACCCGCAGTTGATGTGATTACAAACTCATTCACAGCGATAGGTGGCGACAACTTTCCGACATTTGGTGCGGCAAAGTCAAAGGTGTTGGGATATTCGTATGAGGAAGCGTTGTATCGCTACCTCTTGAGTTTTCCAAAGGGTGCTGATGGTCTGCCCACAATTCCTGCGTCAGACGCTCGTTACAAATCAGGTGGCGAGGGTCGAATCACCTGGCAGTCTTAACAATTACGGGTGCCACGATGCCTGACGGCACGAAGTATCCGTAATTAGAAGTCGCGCTAGTTGGTGCGCTTTTTTGAAAATCTGAACGCAACTGCAATCGCGGCGACAACTGCTGCGAACACGAGGCCGATTAGAACAAGCGGCTGACTATCTTCGGGGGCTTCGGCTTGGTCGGTGGTTTCGGGTGTGTTCGATTGCGTCTCGGGCACCTGCGTATCTGAAGTTTGGGTCGGTGAATTTTCATACCAACTCATGACGCCATCAACACCAAGATCGCGATTCGCAATATTTTCAACGGGTGTGCCGAACATTTCTTTTTGACCAAAAGAAACGGTGAAGCGACCTGGTGAAATGCCAGTGACGACAACCGAATAGGTGCCGGCGATTGCGACCGAGTTGAACTCGGCGAGACGAACATAATTTGTGCCCGTGTATGGTTCGGCGAACGAAACCTTTTCAGTCGCTGTGAGCTTTATTGTTGCGCCTGCTGGGTCGGTGATTTCGAGAAATGGCAGCGACGCATCTTCGAGTTGATTTTCTGGCGCAAGATCGGGGATCAAAATTGAAAAGTAAAGCGGGTCGCCCTCGTTGAAGTTGACGCGAAAGCCGCGCGTGTCGCCTGGCGAGTCGAGTGCGCCATAGAGGGCGAAAGAAATCGTGCCGTCAAGAATGAGCGGACCATTTGCGGGTGTTGATTGGTCTGGCGTGAGGATGATCGGGTCGTGTGCCTTTGCGGCTGACGCTGGCAGCAGTGCGACCAGGGCAAGAACGGTAAGCAAAAACTTTTTCATGTTTAATTCTGCCACTAAGTTGCGGCTAGCGCATCAGAGCGTGCGCGGTGACGTGCGGGTAGCGGGGCTGTCGCGGTGTCGCGCGGGTGATGCTGCGCTGATTATTGGGTGATTGCGTTTAGCGAGGCGCGAATGCCGATGACGTATGCGTCGCCTGATGTCACTTGTGGCGCGAGGCTCGTGACGAGTTTGTTGTAGTCGTCAGGAGTCGAGGTGTTAGCGAATTGCACTGTTTGCCACTTGCGGCCGTCGCCGATGATTGTGCCTTCGGCGTAAAAGTTTTTTGCATTCGGCATTGCGTTGAATGCTGTTTGATTTTCGATGTTGCGGCGCACGACCATCGTCAAAAACTGACCGTCGCTTGGTGTTGGTCGCTCGCGAGTGTCGAGCGAAAGATCTTCTGGGCGACAGCAGACGATAATTGTGCGCTTCATGCCGGCTGCTTTGTGAACATGTTTTTCACCGAAGTCTTTGCGTGACTGCATTTCGATAAAAGCTTTGCGAGTGGGGTAGCGCACGACGGCGATGCGATCCCAATCTTCGGGTGAGTCTGCGTTGCCAACAACATCACCCGCAAAAATAATTGCGGCGCCGATGCGCGAGAGAATTGACGCTGGGTTATAGCGATCGTCGGCTTCG
>JBIKVV010000060.1:0-5674 GCA_044356655.1 Ilumatobacteraceae bacterium | reverse complement strand
ACAATCGCTAGGTCGTTTGGTAACAAAAAGTTGCGTGCATGCCCAGAAGAAACATTGACGATGTCGCCACGACGGCCAATGCCCTTGACGTCAGATCGAAGCAAAACTTTCATGATGCTGCTCCGTCAACGATGGCTTCAACACTTGCGTCGCTAGTTAGTTCTGCTGAGATGATGGTCGCAATTTCTACCTGTGCTACATCGCCAGCGACTTCATCACGGCGTGGACGGCGCGGACCGCGATCGCGACCGCGATCGTCAGAACCAAACTCGCCACGTTCACGTGGTGCACGCGTTGCCGAAACACGCTTTGTGTAAGGCAATAAAGCCATTTCGCGGGCATTTTTGACTGCAGTTGCAATATCGCGTTGTTGCTGCACCGAGTTGCCGTTCATGCGGCGTGCGCGCAGTTTTGAACGATCTGACATGTAGCGCTGCAGCAAGTTGACATCTTTGTAATCAACGAAGCCAACTTTTTCTTGCACCATCATGTTCGGGCGCTTCTTGGGTTTGCGAAGCAGCGCTTTTTTAGCTCTTAGCTTGTTGGATTTACTTGTCATGTCGAGTCCTTAATTTTTTAATTAGTTTTTTAGTTAGTTGATAATAAGTATTTTTAGATCAGAACGGTTCTTCGCCATCAAATGGTGTGGCTTCGGTGCCCGGGTTAGTGCCGGTATTTGCTGGGCGATTTGCCGCGCCGCCACCTTGACCATCTTGTTTTGGCGTACGAACAACTGTTGCAGTTGCCCAACGCAAACTTGGCCCAAGCTCATCGGCGATGACGTCGATTGCGGTTCGTTTTTCACCTTCGCGAGATGTGTATTCGCGTTGCTCAAGACGACCAGTAACGACAACTCGAGTGCCCTTGGCAAATGTTGCTGCTGCGTTTTCGCCAAGTTGGCCCCACGCGGTGACATTGAAATATGAAGTTTGCTCTTGCCATTCGCCGTTCACTTGATAGCGACGACCAACTGCGATGCCGAACGATGCAACTGCCCGACCTGTTGCTGTGAATCGAATTTCTGGATCGCGAGTTAAATTTCCGACCAGTGTGATGCTGTTATCAGCCATTTTGTTTTTGTCCCTTAATTTGTGGATTGCTTATGAATTTGCTGCGACTGAAAGACCGCGACGTGCGGCTTCGTCATCAGGAAGGCGGAGGAGTTTGTGTCGCAACACATCGTCGGCGATGCGCATCGCGCGTTCGGCTTCGTCAAGTGCACCACCTGGTGCTGTGATGTTGAAAACCGCGTAATAACCATCGTCTTGCTTTTTGATCGGGTAAGCCAAGCGACGCTTGCCCCACCAATCAGGTGTGCCGTGAACGGCGCCACCGGCACTTGTAACTGACTTGGTGATCACACTCAACCAGTTATGGGCAGCCGACTCTTCGAGGTTGCCGCTGATAATGACCATTAATTCGTATGCACGCATGAACGTGATAACTCCCTTCGGACCCAACTTTTGATTGGGGCCCCCGAAGGGGCAGGTATGTGGATTTGAAAGTGTAACGGCACAACAGCACTGTGCCACGGGGATGTTGCAGGGTTAAAAGCCGCTTAGATGTTGCGAGTTTTCAACAAATGATGCCACGAACAACTGCGGCAAACCTCAATCAAATAGCCCGTGAATTGCTCTGGGCGCCGTGCAAACTGCTCGATTTCGGCCCGGGTGGCGATGAACTTGCCATGACTCGGCAAACGAGGACCAAATAAATATGTGACCGTCACGAGATGATCTTGCACACAAATTGGACACTTAACACGGGTTGTTCGACCAAAGTTTCGCGCCACGCGCATAAGTTCGGGGTGCGCATCACAGATGCTGTCTTGCGAAATTATTCCACGGCGAAAATTTTGAATTACCGCGCGACGAGTCAGTCTGTGGTCAATCTCTCCAAGATGCTGATCGAAATCTTCGGTCTCGGTGCTCTGTTTTTTTTGCGCTTGTTTGCGTGGCATATTCATAAAACCCTAACAAATCAATTCACTTCTTTTGCAAATCCCACCAAGACTGCAACCGGCGGCGAATTTCTTCGTCGCCGAGCAGACCTTCTTCAATGCGAATTTCCATCAGAAAATCTAAAGCTTGTCCGACATGTCGACTTGGTTGAATATTTAAATACTCCATTACTTGTGCGCCGTCCATCTCTGGTCGCATTGCTGCAATTTCTTCGCGAGCCATGAGTTCGGCGATGCGTTGCTCAAGTTCATCCATGCGACGCGCAAGAGCAGCGACTTTCTTTTCGTTTCGCGTGGTGCAGTCACTTTTTGTCAACACATTTAGTTCAGCCAAGTGAGCACCTGCGTCACGCACATAGCGACGCACCGCTGCGTCTGTCCATCCCATTTGATAAGTGTGAAAACGTGCACTGAGTGCAACAAGTTCGGCGACGGTTTCAATATCTTGAACCGAGTACCGAAGTTTGCGCATACGCTCGCGGGTCATTCGTGCACCAACTGCTTCGTGATGATAAAAAGTTATGCCTTTGCCGGGGCGAATTGCTCGAGTTTTTGGTTTTCCAACGTCATGAAAAAGCGCAGCCAGTCTGGTGATTCGAAAATCACATGGTTCATCGCGTTTCACGTTTTCGATAACCGCGAGCGTGTGCGTGAGAACATCTTTGTGCCGATGAATCGGATCTTGCTCAAGTTGCATCGCCGCCAGTTCGGGTAAAAAATGCTTCGACAGGCCGTTGTCAACCAAGAACCACAGACCAAAAGACGGCCGATCGGTAATGATCAACCGATCGAACTCATCACGAATTCGCTCAGCGCTGACAATCGTGATGCGATCAGACATTGTCTTGACCGCTGCAATCAACTCGGGCACAGCGACCATGCCCAAGCTTGAAATAAATCGAGCTGCGCGCATCATGCGCAACGGGTCGTCACTGAAACTAATTTCTGGCGACAATGGCGTGCGCAAAACTTTGCCCATTAAATCTGACATGCCGTTAAACGGGTCAACTAAGACAGGCGAGTCAGATGTAACTTCGAGCGCCATTGCGTTAATCGTGAAGTCGCGACGCGACAAGTCTTCGTTAATATCTTTTGAGAACTGCACATCGGGTTTGCGTGAATCGGGTGAGTACGCCTCGGCACGATGTGTTGTAATTTCGTAAACACGCTCACCTTTTTTGGCTCCTATCGTGCCGAATCTCTCACCTTGCACCCACAACGAGTCGCACCAGCCAGCGAGTAACCCTTTGATCTGCTCGGGAAGAGCGTCTGTTGTCAGGTCAAAATCAAGTTCGGTGACGGGGCGATCAAGCATCAGGTCACGAACGGTGCCACCGACAACGAAGAGTTTGAATCCAGCGTCACGAAATCTAGAAGCGATCGGAGCTATCTCGCTCAAAACTGGCGCGAAGCGCTGGGGCACCACGCTTTACAGGATACGCACAAGGTCGCGACAAGTGATGCGTTTACTCCATTAACAACCGCATGAGCATTAGCGTGATTATGTCTTGATTTATCGTTCGAACTCCGAAAAATTATCGCAAGTGCCCAAGCTGGCGCTGAAGATTGCTTTCGTGCTCGGTCTCGCCTTGTCAACAATGCCGACCCCGACAGCACAGGCAGCCGTCGAATCAAGCGAACTCACTTTGACGGCTCAAAACTTTCATATATATACATCTGGAAATCTGCGGTTTGTTCTTGCTCTCAACTCTCAACCACTTATAGACGAGTTTTTAAGCAACCCGACAGCAGTTTTCAGAATTTCACTTGGCCAAAAAATTAGTCAGGGTGAAAAGCAAGTGCGGGCGCTGAACACTGGAACCGAAGAATTCGCCGCGACCGACTCACTCGATTTGACAATTCGCGAGGTGAATCGCCGCAGCGACGGCCAATTTGAACTAATTGCTCTTTCGACCGATATTCCTTCTGGCACGCGACGAATCGAATTCAACGGTTCAGGAATATATCCGGTTCGTGTCGAGGTCATGATCGACGACGTTTCGCGGGCTGCACTTCTGACCTTCGTCAACAGGTATGACCCATCGCGCGAAGTTAGACCGATGCCAATCAATGTTGTTGTTGCACTTGATTCACCGATCACACTTCAACCCGACGGGTCACGGCTGATTGATCAACCCACCCGAACGAAAATTGAGAAATTAATCAAACTGCTCACTCTTGATTCGTCACGCATGACTGTGCAAATTTCCCCCGAATTAATTGATGGTTTGAGTCGGTCAAGCAACCCAGATGACCAGTCTCTACTGGTGCAACTCGTAGCCGCTCTCGGCTCAGCACCAATCGTTCCTGGGCCTTATGTGCAATTTGATCCGTCGGCTGCAAGTGCCAACAAACAAGCTGATCAGTTCAACTCAGTAATCGAAAAGGGCATCACCACTTGGCAGCAAGTTTTGCCAAGTACAAGAACTGTCTCATCAATTTGGTTCGCCCGAAAGCCCCTCGATGAAAACGGCCTCGACTTGTTAGTAAAAGCCGGTGTGCGCTCGGTGGTCATGCTGCCAACATCGAGCGCTGCTCTCGGCGAATTTGATAACGCGGCGCGACCGTATCGCCTTGAAAGCAATGACGTTGATTTGTCTCTTCATTTAGTCGACAAAAATTATGTTGATCAACTCAGCACGCCAACCAAAAACGCATTCTCTTCGGCTACTTATCTCGCCGCACAAATTTTGGCGCAACGACGTCAAATCGAAGCCGAAGGCGGGACACCTGCTCTGCGCAGAGTTGTCTTGGCTTCTCGAGATGGCTCAATAGTCAACGAAGATTTAATCCATGAGACCATGCTGATTTTGAGTCGCGTGCCGCAGCAAGTTGCATTGCGCACAATGACAAATTTGCCTGCGCCGCGACTAGATGCTTACAAGCCAGCACTATCCAAAGTCAACATCGCGAGTTTTGTCGAGCGTGCAACAAAAATCGCCGAGTTGCGCAAAGACACCGAGAAGTTGCGAAGCACGATCAGCCCCGAGGCAACAATCTGGCAAGACTGGAATGAACGACTGTTGGTGATGTCAAGCGACTCAATGACTGACGCTAAGCGCGACGAATTTATTTCAGCGACTCGCGATCAACTGAAAAAAATTAGACAATCAGTGACTCTTCAAGAGGGCACAACTTTCACCCTTGGTAGTCGCGAGAGCACACTTCGGCTCGATCTTCAAAACTCATCTGACTTTGCGATGACGGTACAAGTTCAAGTTGTAAGTTCGAAACTTCGATTCAAAAATGAAATTGCAACAATTCAGATACCAGCTAACGGGTCGAACGAACTTGTTGTAGATGTCGTTGCGTTGTCAAACGGACTATTTCCAGTTGAAGTTAAAATCTTCACCGCTGATGGTCTCAGTCAACTCGGCAAAAAAATAGAGGTGTCGGCACGAGTCAATGCACTCGCGGGTCTTGGTCAAGTTGTGACTGGTGTTGGTTTGCTGCTGTTGGCTACTTGGTGGGTTGCTCATATTCGCCGAAAATATCGCAAGAAAATCAGCAAGAACCATCCTGTACTACGCTCAAAACCATGACCATACGCATCGTTACCGACTCAGCCTGCGACCTTCCAGAATCACTGGCAAAAAAACACAACATCACTATCGTTCCCCTCACTTTTAGTCTTGGCGACCAAGAATTCACCGACCGAATCAGCCTGACGACCGCCGAGTTCTGGAAGCGTTGCGCAGAGTCGCCAGTTTTGCC
>JBIKVV010000027.1:0-20179 GCA_044356655.1 Ilumatobacteraceae bacterium | reverse complement strand
GCACCTTTTGAACGCGCATAAAGAAGAACCGCGCTTCTTGTAAAGAAAAACGTCACGAGAATGTCGGTCAGTGCAGAAATGCCTAGGAAGAATGCAAAGCCGCGAACCGAGCCGACGGTGAGATACCACAAAACTATTGCAGCTATGAACGAAACCGTATCGGCTGCGACGATTGTGCGCCATGCTGACTCAAAACTTCGCAGCGCTGAATTTTTTAGAGTCTTACCCACTCGAATTTCATCTTTTATTCGTTCAAAGAAAACGATATACGAGTCAACAGCAATGCCGATCGAAACAATGATTCCGGCAATGCCTGAGAGCGAAAGTGCAAGACCGTTGTTGCGAGACAGAAATGAAATCACACTCCACAAGAGCGCAACTGAGATGGTCAAGCCTGCAAGTACAAAGAGTGCCATTAGTTTGTAGTAAGCAAACAAAAGCAAAGCAACCAACAAAATACCTACCAGCCCAGAGATCAAGGCGGCGCGAAGCGAGTCTGAACCCAATGTTGCCGACACAGTCTGTGCTTGCGATACGCCAAAGCGCACTGGCACCGCACCGAACTCAAGAATTTTGGCAAGGTCACGAGCCTCTTCGGGTGTGAACGAACCAGTGATTTGCACAGTTCCACCGGTGAACTCGGGCTCATTTACAGTCGGCGCCGAAATCACGGTGCCATCAAGCACCATTGCGAGTTGCCCTGTCGGACATTCGGCAGTTCTATTGAAACACGCAGCGGCGAGCCGGTTCCACAATTGGTCGCCATCTGGACCACTTCGCAAACCAACGACAACTGCCCATTGTCCTGTTTCAACATCGGCGCGTGCATCATTTTTAAAAACTTTGCCTGATGCACCCGCAGGCCCAACAACATATGCAACGCCCTGTTTATCGAGCAATAAAACTGTCTGAGTCGGATCATTTGGGTCATCACCCAAACCAGGCACCCCAGAGTCTGTCGGCACGACTTGGGTTGAACTTGTTGTCGAATCAGCGACCGTTGTCGAAGTTTGGGCCACTGTTGTAGGTGTCGCGACTACTTTTGATGCGCCAGGGCCACCCGAAACTAAACCTGCCCCATCTTCAACCGAATCAGAAGTTGAATCGGGCAGTGTTGTTTCGCTTGTCGGCAACGTCGTTTCACTCGATGGCACACTGGTGTCTGGATTTTGATTCAAGATGCCTGTTTGAAGAACAGGTCGCAACAAGAGTTCGCCCGTACGACCGATTATGTCCAGAGCCTGTTGCTGATCTTTTACACCGGGCAGATTGACGACGACGGTACTGCCTTGCAAAATAATTTCTGGTTCAGCAACGCCTATTGAGTCAACTCGAGCGCGAATGATTTCAACAGCGACATCAAGACCTGTTGCATCAAAATCACCTTCTGGCTGCAACGTAACCGAGGCACCACCTTGCAAATCAAGGCCTAGTGCTGGGGTATTTCCGGCAACAAGATTCGCAACAAGTCCAGATGCGACGACAACGATCAAAACCGTCAGCGAAATGATGTGGCGACGTTTATTCATTTAATTTTGAGCAATCTGTCTAATAAATCTCAGAGACTCACTCGGCAGGCTTTGAATTTGCCGAAATCTTGCGCGCTATCGAACCTTTAGCGACGCGAATTTCGACTTTTTCGGCCACGTCTAGCCACAACCACTCATCTTCAACCGCAGAAACGAAACCATAAATACCCGAGTTCAACACGACTTCGTCGCCTTCAGCGATGCCTTTTTGCAAGTTTGCAGTTTCTTTTTGACGCTTGCGTTGTGGTCGCAACAATAAGAAATACATCGCGGCAAAGATAAGAACTAAAGGCAGGAAACCCAAAATCGGATTTGATGCCTGCTCGTCTGCCGCAGCAGCCACAAGGCTCGGAAAGATGGTCGAAAACAACGAATCAATAGTTATAGACATAGCAAGCAAGTCTAGGGGTTACACCTTCTCGTTCGCAGAGTCTGCCCATACGGCCAATAACGACTTTCGCAGACTCGCAAATGTGCCGGTGGCAATCGCTTCTCGCATTTGCTTCATCAGATTTAAAGTGAAAGCGATGTTGTGAATCGATACCAGTCGCGCTGCCGTTGGTTCGTTGACTTGAAAAAGATGACGAATATAGCCCCGCGTGTGCCGTTTGCAAACTGGGCAGGCGCACTGATCATCAATCGGGTCTTGACTAGTTGAAAACTCGGCGCGTGTTATGTTCAGTTTGCCAGCCGATGTGAGCGCTGTTCCATGACGACCGATTCGTGTTTGCATCACGCAATCAAACTGATCGACGCCTAAATTAACGGCCTCAACTAGTGAAGCAGGGTCACCCACTCCCATCAAATATCGTGGACGATCTTTCGGCAGATGTTCAATTGCCGCGGCTAACGCAACCAACATTTCTTCGCGGGTCTCACCTACTGACAAGCCACCGATTCCGTAACCGTCGAACTCTAGATTCGCGGTAATTTTTGCACTTTCTTCACGCAACACCGGATCAATGCCGCCTTGCACGATGCCGAACAAACTTTGATCAGTGCGTGTGTGGGTTGCCTTGGCTCGCGCTGCCCAATTCGACGTACGTTTCAGTGCAAGTTTTATTACATCGTCAGTCGCTGGCAGTGAAGCACAAACATCTAAAACCATTTGGATGTCGGCGCCAAGAAGCTGCTGCGTAGTCACTGCCGACTCTGGTGTAAATCTGTGCATCGAGCCGTCATAAGTCGATCTAAAAGAAACACCTTCATCGTCGACATCGGGGTTCAAAGAAAAAACTTGAAAGCCCCCCGAGTCGGTAAGAGTCAGACCTTTCCAGCCGGCAAAAGCACCAAGACCCCCTAAGTCTGAAACAATTTGAGCACCCGGTCGAAGCATCAAGTGATAGGTGTTACCTAACACAATTTGCGCACCAAGTTCTTCATAATCTTGCGCACTCAAATGTCTAATTGCTCCGCGAGTGCCGACAGGCATAAAGCACGGTGTTTCGTAATCACCTCGGTGCGTAGTGGCAACACCAGCGCGTGCCGATTGGTCGCGTGCAGTCTCACGAAATTTTACGGCGAACATGCGACTACACGGTATCTAGTTGCTAGTTGTAAACATTGAGACTGTTACAGATGCCGATTCAAAAGCATTGCGTCGCCAAACGAAAGCATGCGATATCGCTCGGCTATCGCCGTTGAATAAAGATCGCGCCAACGCGGACCGACGAAGGCTTCGATCATCATCAACAGAGTTGTTCTCGGCATATGAAAATTAGTCAACAACAGATCTACTACTTTAAATTCATACCCACGCGAGATAAACATCTTGGTTCGACCAGACAAAACACCACTGGTTGCCGCAGACTCGAGCGCGCGTGTAGCCGTAGTACCAACGGCAATAACCCGCTCGGCTCGAGCACACTCATCGAGAGTTTCTTGACTAACTCGATAATGCTCGCTGTGCATCGGATGATCTAATGGATTTGCCGACGTGACCGGCGCAAAGGTGTCTAAGCCAACCGTCAGATCGACAGTAAAAATTTTGATTCCCGCATTTTTCATATCTGACAAAAGTTTCGGTGTGAAATGCAAACCCGCTGTGGGTGCCGCGGCAGATGCAGGTCGATTTGCATAAACAGTTTGGTATCTGTCGGCCTGCTCAAGTCGTGTTTCGATATATGGAGGCAGTGGCATCTCGCCATACTTTTTGAGAAGCGCCTCGACATCGACGTGTGTTTCGCCGACTAGCTCAACACTGAACGTGTCACCAGCATCGGTGCGCTCGCCAATGCGCACAACTGCAGAATTATCAAGAGCAAAAAGCGTTTCACCAAGTTTGAGCCGCTTGGCGGGGCGAATTAGCGCTTCCCATTTAGATGGTGCTGACGAGTCTTGTTCGAGCAATAAAACCTCTGCGGCGCCGCCAGACTCTCGAACCAAGCGCAGTCTTGCCGGAATAACCTTTGTGTCGTTAACAACAACCACATCGCCCGGTCGGCAGAAGTCGACGAAGTCTTTAACTTGACGATGCAGCGGCAGACTCAAACCTTGGTCGACCAAAAGTCGCGCTGAATCTCGCGGCTCGACGGGTGTTTGGGCTATTAACTTAGCCGGCAGATCGTAATCAAAGTCTTCAATTTGCACAGAAAAACTATTTTAAAATAATTCTGGAGCAGTTTCAGGTGGCGTCTGACCAAGATGTTGCCATGCCAATGGCATCGCTACTCTGCCCCGAGGCGTTCGCGCCAACAAACCCTGCTGAATCAAAAATGGCTCATATACATCTTCAATTGTTTCGGTTTGTTCACTAACCGAGATCGCCAACGTTGACAAACCAACTGGCCCACCGGCAAACTGCCGACACAAAGCCGACAAAATCGAGCGGTCAACCTTGTCTAGACCAAGCTCGTCGACACCGAAAACAGCAAGGGCTTGGCGCGCACTCTCTTTTGTAACTTGACCATCGCCCCGCACTTCAGCATGATCACGCACACGACGAAGCAAACGATTGGCGATTCTTGGAGTGCCCCGAGACCTACTGGCGATTTCGATTGCACCATGTTTATCGATTGGCACTTTCAGAATGCGCGCGGTTCGCGTAACGATTTGCTCAAGTTCATCTACTTCATAAAAATCGAGACGCGCGACGAGACCGAAACGATCACGCAACGGACCAGTGATCATGCCGGTGCGAGTGGTGGCGCCAATCAACGTGAACCTTGGCAGAGTTAGCCGAATAGACGAAGCCGATGGCCCTTTGCCGACGACAATGTCGATCTGAAAGTCTTCCATTGCGGGGTACAAAATCTCTTCAACTTGGCGTGAAAGCCGGTGGATCTCATCGATAAACAAAACATCATTTACATCAAGCTTGGTGAGAATCGATGCCAAGTCGCCTGCCCGCTCGAGTGCCGGACCAGAAGTGATGTGGATTTTTGCCGACATCTCACTGGCGACGATGCCCGCCATAGTCGTTTTGCCCAAACCCGGAGGCCCGGCAAGCAAAATGTGATCGGCAGATTGTTCTCGTTTGCGAGCTGCCTCTAAAACAATGCCGAGATGCTCTTTGAGTTCACGTTGACCAACAAAATCGTCAAGCGACTTGGGGCGCAAGCCAATGTCATCAAGATCTGCCGGATCGGTAGTGATCGCTGGATCAGTAAATTCTTCACGCACGACGCGCCCCCAACATGTTTAACGCTTCACGCAACATTAGTTCTGGATCGGTACCAACATTGACTTCACGCAAGACATCGCGAATCTCTTCTGCAGAGTAACCCAGACCAGCAAGCGCGTCGCGCACGTCTCCGACACTTGACGAACCACCTACCTGGTTTGATGGTTCAAGAATGTTTAAATGCAAACGATTCTTGAGTTCAATTAATAGACGTTCGGCGGTTTTTTTGCCAACACCAGAGACAAGCGTCAATGCAGCGATATCTGCACCGGCAACAATGTCGACCAGCGCGCGAGGCGAATGGGTTGCCAAAACTGCCATCGCCATTGTTGGACCAACACCGTGTGTGCCGACTAAAACCTCGAAGCACTTACGCTCATCGCGATCTAGAAATGCATAAAGCGTTTGCGCATCTTCTCGCACATGGTGATGCACATATAGAAACGCCTTCGACGTTGGCTCAAGTTCACCGAGTGTGCGCGGGGTGACATGAACCAAATAGCCAACACCGCCGACTTCAAGCAAAACTGTTGAGTCGCTAGTGCGCTCTAGAACTACGCCTCGCAAAGAACCAATCACATCGTGCCCATCGTCGACTGAGCGATCTTTGCGGACAATGGACTCGAAGCAATGTGACACAGCGCAATCGCAGCCGCATCTGCCGCATCTGCTGGTTTCGGAATTGAATTTAACTTCAGTCGCTCTTTGACCATCTTTTGAACCTGCGCTTTATCGGCGCCACCCCAACCCGTTAACGCGAGTTTGACTTGGTTAGGTGAATACTGAACAACTTCGATGTTGCGTCTGGCCGCGGCGCTCAACACGAGACCGCTAACTTGTCCAACACTCATTGCCGTTCGCACATTCGATTGAAAAAATATACGTTCGACTGCTACTGCCGATGGTTGATACTCGTCGAGCAATTCTTCAATCTCGCGGGCAATCTCAGCAAGGCGATTCGGCAAATCTTTTTCAGGACTTGTACTCAACACACCGAGCGCAGACATTGAAACTTCGGTGTTTCCGGAAACACGCAAAACCGCGTAACCGCATCGAGTCAAACCAGGATCAATGCCTAGAACAATGCTTGCACAGGGGGCGAACATATGTTCATCTTAGTAGATGCCTATCTAGGCTTTGGCGATTGCCTCGATGAGTTCGCTCACGGGGCGATACGTCACCCCGAGCACCGAACGATGCGCATAATTAATGACGCCATTTGCGTCAACCACGAAAACACTTCGCTTGGGCAGACCAAAAAGACCCACTACCGAGTAAAGACTTGCAACCGTTTTTTCAGTATCTGAAAGAAGCGGAAACTTATAGCCTTGTTTGGCGCTGAACGCCTCATGGCTGGCAACGTCTTGTGCCGAAATTGCCAAGATCTGCGCGTTCACATTTGAGAATTGACTCAGCTCGTTGTTATAAGCGCAAAGCTGCTTAGTGCAAACCAAGGTGTCATCGCCCGGGTAGAACACAAGCACGACAGTTTGTCCGCGGAATTGCGAAAGCGAATAACTCTTGTTTGAAGTGCCCGGCAGGGTGAAGTCTGGCGCAAGATCGCCGACATCGACAGTCTTTAGTGACGCCACGGCTTAACCGACTTCTTGCATTAGAGACTCAGAAATATCAAAGTTTGCGTAGACATCTTGCACATCATCGTTGTCGTCAAGTTCATTCATAATTTTCAAAATTGCCTTCGCTTCGTCGGGATCATTAATCGTAACCGTATTAGCCGAGAGCATTGTCGACGTCGCCGAGCTGACTAAAATTTTTGCAGACTCAAATGCCGATTTGAGCTCGTAAACCTGACTCGGGTCGCAAGTGATATGCCACATCTCTTCTTCTGCGGTGATGTCCTCGAGTCCGTGATCTAAACCGATCGTCATTAACTCGTCTTCGCTCGCAGATTTTGGCACAAGAATTACGCCTTTGCGTGAAAACTGCCAACCAACAGAACCTGGTGCAGCCATTGAGCCGCCTTGCTTCGAAAAAATAATACGCACATCTGCTGCGGTGCGATTGCGATTGTCAGTCAAAATGTCGATCAACATCGCCACACCGCCAGGCGCATAAGCCTCGTAGGTAACTGACTCGTATGATTTTCCGTCGGTTTCACCCATGCCACGTTTGATCGCTCGATCGATTGCGTCGTTGGTCATCGATGCGGATTTTGCTTTGGCTACTACCGTGCGCAGCGCGGCATTGGTCGAAACATCGCCGCCGCCTTCACGCGCGGCAACCTCGAGCAGGCGCGACAGTTTTGCAAAAGTCTTGCCCCGAACTTTATCGATGGCCGCTTTCTTATGTTTGATAGTTGCCCATTTAGAGTGGCCAGACATTTTTAAATCTCCTTTACGAACATCTCATGAATGCGCTTGTCAGGCGAAAGTTCGGGGTGAAATGAAGCGACCAACACATTCTTTTGTTTTGCCAAGACTATGTCGTCGCCAAACTCGGCCAGAATCTCAACTGCCCCATCGGCTTTCACGATTCGCGGAGCCCGAATAAAAACAGCATGAAACGAACTAACAAAACTTTTGACATTGATATCGGCTTCAAAACTGTCGATTTGCCGGCCATAGGCATTGCGCTGAACTTCAATATCAATTGCGCCAAACGAGAGTTGATCATCGCGGCCGTCGATAATTTTGTTGGCCAACAGAATCATTCCGGCACAGGTACCGAAAACAGGCAGACCCTCATGAATGAGTTTTTTGATCGGTTCAAAAAGTTCATAAGACTCAAGCAACTGCGACATCGTTGTCGACTCACCACCCGGCATAACAAGCGCATCTACAGACACCAAATCTTGCGGGGTTCTTACTTCTTGCGTCGAGACGCCAATCGAGTCAAGAACTTTTGTGTGACTATTAAAAGCACCCTGAAGAGCTAGAACACCGACAACTTTCGTCGATTTAGATTGTGAGACTCGAACCACCAGGAGGCCTCGAATCGTTCACCAGCCACGCTCCGCATATCGCTGTTCAATTTTGTCCATGCCAATGCCGGTCATCGGCACGCCGAGGTTGCGACTTACTTTGGCGATGATCTCTGGATCTCTGAAGTGAGTAGTTGCCTCGACGATCGCTTTTGCTCGCGGCGCAGGATCATCACTCTTGAAAATGCCCGAGCCAACGAAAACAGCTTGTGCACCGAGTTGCATCGCCAACGCCGCATCGCTTGGTGTCGCAATGCCGCCAGCACAAAATAACGGAACCTGCAACCAACCAGTTTCAGCAATCTCTTGCACAAGCGGCAACGGGGCCTGCAATTTCTTTGCCCAGTCAAAAAGTTCTGCCGAGTCTGCTTGCGTGATTTTACGAATGTCACCAATGATCGAACGAAGATGGCGAACTGCTTCAACGATGTTGCCAGTGCCTGCTTCACCTTTTGAGCGAATCAAAGCGGCACCTTCACTTATGCGGCGCAACGCCTCGCCAAGATTTGTCGCACCGCAAACAAATGGTGCATTGAACTTCAACTTGTCGATGTGATGGGTTTCGTCAGCCGGCGTTAGCACTTCGCTCTCGTCAATAAAATCGACACCAAGCGATTCAAGAACCTGCGCTTCGACAAAATGTCCGATGCGGGCTTTGGCCATCACTGGTATTGAACAAACAGCCTGAATGCCGGTAATCATTTCTGGGTCGCTCATTCGAGCAACGCCACCGTCGCGACGAATATCTGCCGGCACTCGTTCAAGTGCCATCACCGCACATGCACCAGCGTCTTCGGCGATCTTGGCTTGTTCGGGATTGACGACGTCCATGATTACGCCGCCCTTGAGCATTTCTGCCAAGCCGCGTTTGACGACCATTGACCCAGTCGAAGAGAACGTATTGTTTTCGGTTTCGCGTTTCGCCATGAAAAACCTTTCAACTACTAAGACTTATAGTAGCGAACCAAAACTTAAGTTCTCTTTTAAGTTTTTATGGATACGGAACGGTGGCGGTGTCAATGCCCTCTGGAATATGCGCCGCAGACTTCGCCCGAATAACTTCAACCCAAGTGCGACCTGGTGTGAGTTTAATCACAGCGCCTTTGGTGTCTTTAAACACGAATGGCTTTAATGGATCAAGCCTTTCCCACGATCCCTGGATTAACTTGCCCGCGGTGTAAACCCATACTTCTCCACTGCCGACCGATTTTGCGACAGGGCTTGAACCTGATTTTGTGTAGACCACAGAAACAACAACAACGTTTGGGGCGTTGATGCGAACGTCTTGCATGTCAACATGCGCTTTGTCATCTTGCGAGCGAACAAACGTCAGATTTTCTGGGCTCCACTCCCACATGATGTCAACACCATCCATTGAGATTTTTACTGCTCCAGCTGGCTTTGAATCTGTCGGAACAGTTTCGCCATCGGCGCGATATTCAAACTGTGGTACCGGCGGTATTGCATCAGCAGGTGCGAGTGTCCACAATTTTGAAGTTTCGGCAACCAAATTGTGCGGCGCAACACGACTTGATTCGCGTCTAAAACCTCCGGCCTCGTTTGCCGACGAATGACTGAGATCAACCATCGTCGACTTTCGTATTGCTGCAGAAACTTGCGCGTTACCGCCACTCCATGCAAACAGTGGCCCATTAAATGAGGCCAACAAATTGATGTCTTGAAGTCGACCACTTCGAATCGGGCCAACCGGATCGCTGCCTTGCGAATGATATACAGCAGCAAAACGAGTCAACTGCTCGACATTTTCTTCGAAAACGATGTCGGCTTGGTTCAAACCCCATTGCGGTCGTGATTTCGGGTGATTGTCGATCTTGACGACAAGCGCAGGACGCCCGAGAACCGATTCGTCTGGCGCCTGGGCGCCGGTCAATGGGGCACGCACAATCGGAATCGTCGTCGTGGTAGTTGTCTCTTCGGCGCTCGCGACTGACGAATCAACAACGCTCTCAGTGCTTGTCGGATCAGACGAACCACTGCAACTGGCAAAAACCAGACCGGCAACAACCAACGCGACAAGATTTCGTGACTTTCGATTACGCATTTTTTACATCTCCCTTAAGAGTGCTATTCGCTCTGAGAGCGGTGGGTGGGTATTAAACAGTTTATGAAATCCACCTAGCCTGCCTGCGTCATTCACCCCCGACAAAGGCTGCTCAATCCACATATGGGCCGTAGCCATACTGGCTGAGTGCGTAACCGTGCTATCTGCTTGAAGTTTTTCGAGCGCGGATATCAAACCCGGCGGATATCTCGTCAACTGACACGCCGAAACATCGGCCAATGTTTCGCGACGCCGGCTCACGCTTGCCTGCATAATTCGAGCGACAATTGGTGCAATTATCAGCAACGCAAAACCAACCAAAGCGAGTGGATTGCTTGAGTTCTGGCGATCTGAAGATCGACTCACTCGCCCGCCATTCCACCACATCATGCGAATTGCTAGGTCAGTCAAAATTGCGATTGTGCCGACGAGCGTCACCGCCAAAGTAGAAACCAAAATATCGTAATTCTTGATGTGCGAAAGTTCGTGAGCCAAAACGCCTTCGAGTTCGACTCGGTCAAGTTTTTCTAAAAGTCCACTCGTCACGGCAATTGCAGCATGCTTCGGATTACGGCCGGTGGCAAAAGCATTCGGTGCAGGGTCGTCAATTACATAAACGCGCGGCTTTGGCAAACCACCTGCGATACAAAGACCTTCAACCAGATTGTGAAGTCGTTTATAAATCTGCTCGTCTGCCGGCTTGGCACGACTTACTCGCAACGCAATCGAATCTGACTTCCAATATGAGGTGAACGCCAACACCGCAGAGATAACCAGAGCGATCGCCGTTCCGAACACAGGGTTTCCAGACACTTGACCAGCGGCCGCACCAGCCATGACCGTCAACACGACAAAACCCAACAGCAAAAATACTGATCGTCGTTTATTTGAAGAAATTAGATCATGCATAAAAAATTTGACGACCTAGAACTGCACTTTTGGTGCAACTTTTTCGGCGTCTGTCGCCTCAAAAAATTCGCTTTCTTCGAACTTGAAAATTGATGCGAAAATCACACTCGGAAACGAATGTACGGCGTTGTTGTAGGTCAAAACGGCATCATTGAAGAACTGTCGCGCATAGGCAATGCGACTTTCTGTGTTGCTGAGTTCTTCTTGAAGACTCAAAAAACTCGCGTTGGCTTTCAAATCGGGGTACGACTCAGATAACGCGAACAACTGTCGCAATGCACCCGACAGCGCGTTGTCGGCACCGGCCTGTTCTGCCACGGTGCTCGGTGCCGCCATCGCCACATTTCGCGCAGCGATAACTTGCTGCAAAGTCTTTTGCTCAAAGTCGGCATAGCCCTTGACGGTCTCGACGAGATTAGGTATCAATTCAATTCGGCGCTTCAGTTGCACATCAATTTGCGACCAAGCGTTTTTGACTTGATTTCGACGCTGCACCAACGAGTTATATGACAGCGCAACAAAACCACCAAGAACAACGAATACAACAAGCCAAATCAAATTCGACATAATTCCTCGTGCTTTCTTAAGGGGGTAGAGACTTATTCTACTGTCTGGCTATAACCGCTGAGGTTTACGCAATACACGATCTGAAAACATTCGCACCACACGACTTTTCGGATGATGGTCTGGATTAAAACTCTCACGCTCTAAGACTTTGTGATAAATCTCAACGTAAATTTCTGCCAGACGTCGCATCGAGAGTTCTTTGGCTCTCTCAAGACCACTTTGTCGTAGTCGCTCTGCTAATTGTTTGTCGGCGATAATTTTCGACAGACTTTCGGTCAAACCTTGCACATCACCTGGTTCTATGAGCCAACCGTTGACATCATGAGTGGCAACATTTCGATAACCCTCAAGAGAGCTCGCCACTACTGGTGCCCCGCTTGCCATCGCTTCGAGAACGACGATTCCGAAAGATTCGCTGTGCAAACTTGGCGCACAAAACACGCTGCACTTTGCCAAGCGATCGATTTTTTCAGCATCAGTAATTCGGCCAAGCCACACGATGCGATTGTCGTCGGCGTACTTGGCCTGAAGTTCTCCGATGCCGTCGCCGTCGGATGCAATCCAGAGTTCTACGTCATCTGCAATTTTCTCAAACGCTTCGAGTAAAACCGCCAGACCTTTGCGTGGCTCATATCGGCCACAAAAGAAAATCGACTTCGATTCGCCACGAACAAGTTCTGGACGCAAGTAGAGATCACTTTCAATGCCATTGAAAAGAATCTCGTATTCGCCACCCAAATATCGATGCGCAAGTTCTCGGGCTTGCGGCGAAACCGCAACGCGTGCATCTAGAAAGTCTGCGATCCAATTAACTCCTTTGCTGAGTCGGCCATACCAAGCGATATCACCGGCCGCATGAAACGTGCCGACCATCGGTGCCAACCGCAACAAAAGCGCGGTGACCGTCGGCCCAGGCGCTATCGGCTCGTGCAGATGTAAAACATCGAACGCCTCGTCGTTGATTGCTCGAATCGTGCGTAACGCTGCCGACGGATCAGGAGCAAGTGGCACGATCGACCCATTCGCCGCAGTTGGCAAACTGTTGCCGAGCGGTGTCACAAACGGTTCGGGCGGCGGGCCATCACATGGTCCGAGAACGCGCGCTTCGTGCCCCATTTTGCGCAACTCGCGAGCCAAACCCAACACCTGCGCTTGCACACCACCAGGAATTGTCAAGCTATAAGGAGATATCAAACCGATTCGCAACATTTTCTTGCGCACATATTTTGATCCGAAATTCGACCCGTTGCTCACGTCGTTCACCGCTTCTACGGTACGACCATTGCGACTAGTTTAAATGCATGATTTCAGCCGAAAATTTCAGGCCCGCAGTTTCGATGGTCGCACCAGCAAAAAAACGACAAGCGATACTTGATCTTGCTCGCCGCGCAGAAGAATTAAAGTTTGCAGGCATTGCTTGCCCAAGTCTCGGCGCAACGATGAGTCTTTGCGTCTCACTGGCCCACTCAACAAGCGAGATCAAGTTTTGGACATCTATCCAACCGATTTATTACAGCCATGCAATAGAAATGGCAAACACTGCCGCACACATCCACGAGATTTCGAACGGACGTTTCGCACTTGGATTAGGTGTTAGCCATGGCCCTGTCATCGACCGACTTGGTGCTACGACCGCCACCCCACTTGCCGACATAGAAAATTATCTTAAAACGATGAGAGCCCAAGAGCGATTTTCAGGCGACCTTCCACCAATTTATTTGGCGGCACTGCGCAACAAAATGATGCATTTGGCCAGCGAGATATCGCACGGTGCAATATGGGCAAATGCATCGCGCAAGAGCATCGGTGCACAAATCGCACAGCTCCCCGACTCGAAACGCAGTGAAATGTTTCTGGCCAACATGATCCCGACGGTCATAAGTGACGACGTTGATGCGGCTATAGCGATACACCGCAAGACTTTGGTCGGCTACGTCACTCTGCCGAACTACAGAAATTATTGGCGAGCATGTGGATACGGCGAGCAAATTGATGCTTTCGAAAAAATACTGTCAGAATCACCAAAAGAATCACGCAATTCTGAGATCATCTCGGCGATGGATAACGAATGGCTAGATGATTGCACAATTTCTGGTGACGCCGACACCGTGCGCGAGCGCCTATATGGTTGGTCGCAAATAGGCGTGTTACCGATCGCTGTTATGTCGTCTACTTCTGGCGGCCAAGCACAGGCCATCGGTCAATTATTTGATGCCTACAACTAAATAGTCTCGACAATTTTATCGCTCGGCCAGTTCGGCTGAAACAAGTGCCACTGCTCTGGACTTTTCTTGATCAAGGCCTCGAGTTCATGAACTAGATCTTGAGTAGCACGACTCATATCGTCGCGCAATGAGCCTGTGCGCTGAACATTTATCGCGGGTCGCACGACTGTTTTGTGCTGATCAAGACCTTTGGCAAAATACGTGCCGAGCGGCAACAACGCCGCACCGGTGCGCAAAGCGAAGAATGCTGGACCTGCGGGCACGGTTGTTCGCTCACCAAAGAATTCAACCTCAATACCGTTGCCTTGCAAGTCGCGGTCACAAAGCAATGCAACGATCTCATTTTTTGCCAATGCTTCTTGTACTGCGATACCTGCCTTGTCATCGAGTGGAATCACATTGACCCCGTAACTCGTGCGCAAGTCGACAAACATTTGAAATAGTGCCTGTGAGTCGAGTTTCTCGACAACCGCATTCAAATTGTGGCCTTGATGAATCAACCATCTACCAGACCATTCCCATCCACCCAAATGTGGCAACGCCAAGATCACACCTTTACCGAGCTTCAATGCATTCTCGATGTGCTCAAAACCCGTAATCGAGATTTTCGAATCAATGGCTTTTTTGCTCAACATCGGCAACCTAAAAGTCTCGATGAAATAGCGTGCGTAACTTTCGTATGACTTTCGCACCGCGTGACGCAATTTGTGACCCTGCAACTCTGGGTTGACTCTGCGCATATTGCGCGCAACGATCGGTCGCTGCTTTCGCATGAAAGCACAAGCGATCGGCACAACGACCGCGGTTGCAACTGCTATCGCCGAAGCCGGAATAATTCTGGCAAGACGGCTGACGACTTTATAACCAAAAATTGTCAAAGCGTCAGTACGCGATGCTGTTATTTGTGCCTTTGAATTATTCGTCACTGCACACGACGACGCCGTGCCACTCGAAGTCGTCGATCGTCGCGTTGGGCGCGACGAGACGCTCGTCGTGACTGACGCAAGGCGACACGGTCGGCCGTCGCGGGCGCAACTGCCGCTTGATTCCAAACTTTGATGAATCGCTGTACGGCTGTCATCGTGACCAAAACAAGCATCAGAACCATTGCCCAAAATAAAAGAGCGTCAAAGAGTAAACCTACGCAGAGCAAAATTATTCGCTCTGCTCGCTCCATTAGACCACCTTTGGCGTTCAACCCAAGCGACTCAGCTTTTGCCCGCTGATAAGAAATTAAAGACGAAACTGCCATCACGGCAAAAACCAAAACCGAAGCGTATGCGCCTCTTTGATAGCCCAAGAACCAAGCAACACCACCAAGCAACACGGCATCAGTTACTCGATCGATCGTTGAGTCAAAGAAAGCGCCGCGTTGGCTGCTCTGGTTAGATGCCTTAGCTAAGGCTCCGTCTAGTAAGTCGGGCAAGGCGGCGAGAACAACCAACAACAACCCGAGTCGCAATGCGCCGAACCCGATCGCCACAGCCGCACCAAACGCGACGACCAAGCCCAACAGCGTCAAATGATCTGGTGAGATTTTTGTTTTGCGAAGTTGCTCACCAACCGGTCGAACAACACGCTCTACCTGGTGGCGAAATCTGCCATCAAACATGCTTCCAGCCTAACTCTCTGGATTTGTTTCAACTAGACACTCGACAATTCGTGCATCTATGGCATCTATCAAAACCAATCCGCGCTGCAACGGCGGTTCTTGTGCGCTGTAACACATCACTCGCCAAGTTGGTCGACTACGAAAGCCACGCCAAACTTGTTGCGCAGAAGCATGACCCACGGCAAAATCAACTGCACGAGTTGCATGTACGAGAGCAAGTTTTTCATCTACCGTCATTCGCCAAGACGACGAAAGAGAAAACAGACCGACTAGGGCCAGCAATAAGGCTGCACCAAGAAAACCGTCGCTGACAAGCGCTAATTCGCTGTCACGCTGCAAAACCCACAACGCAAAACTCGAGGCCGCAATCACCAAATAGATGAAGCCAGGAATTCTTCGCCTGCTGTTGTCGGGAAACTTGTATGGACCTACAAATGCTGTGACGTTTAAATCGCTCGGCAATTCGTCGCGTATCTCGTTAGAAGAGTCAGACATCACAGGTCACGATCATCATTTAACTTCCCATGCTTTTCGAATTCGATCTGCGCTTACATCTAGCGCTTCAGGCAAAATTTTTGTGTTTGCCGTCGTGACCATGAAATTTGTGTCTCCACCCCATCGACCCACGATGTGCACGTGCAAATGTTGCGCGATGCTGCCGCCGGCGGCTGCACCAAGGTTGATGCCGACATTCATTGCTTCTGGTTTATACACCGATTTCAAGACCTTTACCGCATCAGTTACTGTCGCCCAAAGTTCTGAGGTTTCGTCTTGAGACAAGTCTTCAAGTTCGGCAACCTCACGATATGGCACGACCAATAAATGCCCTGAGGTGTATGGAAACGCATTCATAATCGCAAAAACCTTTTCGCCTCGATGCACTATGTAACACTGCTCATCAGACATGTCGCTATTTAGAATCTGAGTGAAAACCGATTGGTCAGACTTCTTTTGTGCTCCTTGGCCATGCACTACATAGTCGGCTCGCCAGCCATTCCAGATGCGCTCTAACACGATTGGCCCATCAATTGATCAAGCAACAATTCTTGTCTCGCCTACATCTGCTGAAAGCTGTCGAAGAAACTCGTTCATTGGCACATCGCGACGCACGTCGCCGCCTCGTGGATTGACCCCGACAGTTGAATTAGCGACATCATCATCGCCAACAACCAATACATAAGGAATGCGTTCGAGCTTCGACGCACGAATTCGCTTGCCGAGTTGCTCGTCAGCGACAAGTTGATCGACGCGATATCCATCTTCGACGAGCTGCTGAACAACTTTGGCCGCATATTCTTCGTGCGCAGAAGCAACGGCAAGAACTCTTACCTGAACCGGCGCAAGCCAAGTTGGAAACGCCCCACCGTAATGTTCGAGAAGCACGCCAAAGAATCGCTCAATCGAGCCGAACAATGCACGATGCAACATGATCGGACGCTTTCGCGAATTATCAGTTGCAATGTATTCAAGACCGAATCGCTCAGGCAGATTGAAATCGCATTGAATCGTGCTCAATTGCCATTTTCTGCCAATTGCATCGCGCACATCAATGTCGATCTTTGGTCCGTAGAAAGCGGCGTCACCTGGAGCAACAGTAAATTGCAAGCCGTGTCGATTTAACGCCTCGCGCAATGCGTCTGTTGATTTTTGCCAGATTTCGTCCGAACCAACAGACTTGTCTGCGTTGCGTGTGCTGAGTTTGAAGTCAAAGTCGCTGAAACCGAAACGACGCAACACACTCAACACGAAATCGAGCAACGAGGCAATTTCGTCAGCCATTTGCTCTTCGGTACAAAAGATATGGCTGTCGTCTTGAGTAAAACCTCGAATTCGCAACAGACCGTGCAGCGTGCCGGCACGTTCGTAGCGATACACGGTGCCCAATTCAAATAATCGCAGCGGCAACTCACGATAACTTCGTTGACGATCGCGATAGATCAAACAATGCATTGGACAGTTCATCGGTTTTGGATAATAAGTGCCGTTATCCATTTCCATTGGTGGGTACATACCGTCTTTATAGAACTGCAAATGTCCCGAAGTTTCAAACAGATGCGAATTTGCCAAGTGCGGTGTAAAAACAAATTTGTAGCCACCATTTTGATGTCGCTCGCGGCTGTAATCTTCCATTAATTTTCGAACGATGCCACCCTTCGGGTGCCAGACCGCCAACCCACCGCCGAGTTCTTGCGGAAACGACAAAAGATCCATTTCAACTGCGAGGCGACGATGATCTCGCTTCTCTGCTTCTTCAAGTCGATGCAAGTGTTCAGCGAGTGCCGACTTTGACTCCCAGGCGGTGCCATAGATGCGCTGAAGCATCGGACCCTTTTCGTTTCCACGCCAATATGCGCCGGCGACTTTCATCAATGCAAAGTGGCCGAGCCGACTCGTTGACGGCACGTGTGGCCCTCGACAAAGGTCAACAAAACTATCGCTGTTTCGGTAGACGCTGACCGCATCGGCGCTGCCGGCCTCGAGTGCATCGACTGAATCTGCATCTCCTTTTGTTACCCGCTGAATAATTTCGCATTTATACGGTTGATCTCTGAAAACTTTGAGCGCATCGTCTGCCGACATTTCAGAACGCACAAACGGTTGATCAGCAGCGACGATTTGCTGCATGGCCTCGGTGATCGCCACCAAGTCGGCATCGCTAAAAGTTTTGTTATTCGGCAACTCAAAGTCGTAGTAAAAGCCATCTTCAATCGCCGGACCAATCGAGAACTTGGCGCCTTCAAAAAGTTGAACGACCGCCTGCGCAAGAACATGTGCTGTTGAGTGCCGCAAAACATGACGACCCGCGTCCGAATCTGCAGTAACAATCGAAACTTGTGCCCCATCAGCAAGAGCCACACCTAGATCTGTTTCGACGCCGTTTACAACTGTTGCCACCGCTGCCTGCGCCAAACGCTTGCCGATTGACTGTGCGAGATCGATACCAGTAGAGCCAGCCGGCAACTCTCTAACCGATTCATCAGGCAGTCGAACTTTGATTACAGAACTATTACTTGGCACGCCTTCAGTCTAGATTGCGGCGGTTTTAGATATGGGTTCGATTAACGCTTGATCGCCTTGGCGCATAGTCATAAACATACTCTTGCTTTGTCAGTGCCTGAATTCGCACCATGATCTCATCGGTGAGTTCGCGCAAAACTTCTGCAGAATCAGCACGCGATAAATATTTCTGGGTGTCAATCGGCTCACCAACCACAATCTTGCAATGCTTACCAAACTTTGGCAATACTGTGTCTGGTTTCATTATTTCGCTTGTGCCAGTTATGCCGACCGGAAAAACAGGGCAACCAAACTTCAGCGCCAAACGTGCCGCGCCTGTTCGACCTTTATAAAGTCGCCCATCTCGACTTCTTGTACCTTCAGGGAAGATCCCAAAAAGTTCACCCCTTGATAACACTGTCTCAACCGAGGCCATCGCCGCCGATGCGTTTTCGCCGCCCGAGCGATCTAAAGGGATCATGCCTATTTTTGTAAACAACCAACGAGTCTTGAAAGAGTCCATGTACTCGCTTTTACCAACCACCGACATGTTGCGTGGTGAGTATGTAAGCAAAAACACTGAATCTAGAAAACTGATGTGATTGGCACACAAAATCGCCGGGCCAGTATATGGAATTTGTTCGAAGCCCTCCAATGAAAACTTCCAGAGTCGCGTGAAGAAAAATCTGCAGAATGGTCTGAAGCGAGTCTGAAACTTGGTTGCGCCAACGAATTTTGACGGATCAAACTTTCTCGCAGTTTTGGCTCTACGCCGCGCCATGTCTAAACCTCGACACCCAACAATCGAGCACCCAAAGCAACATTGTGACCAGACTTTGCGGCGTCATCAAGCACAGCAATTGCGGCAGGAACATTTAAGTCATCGTCAAGCGCGTTGCGAACTTGTTCGATGCCCGCACTGCCATCGCCAGCAAAAGCCTGCGACCACATCTGCAAGCGATTATGAGCGGCGGGCATCGCTTCGGGTGTCCACTCCCATTCGTGTCGATAATGATTTGCGATCAAAGCCAACCTAATCGCACGCGGATCATGTTGCTTGCGTAAACGATCTACAAATTCAAGATTGCCAAGACTCTTCGACATTTTGCTTCCATTCATGAACACCATCGCTACATGCATCCAGTGTTTGACAAACAACTCGCCTGTTGCTGCTTCAGACTGCGCACGCTCACACTCGTGGTGCGGAAATATCAAGTCGCTTCCGCCGCCGTGCAGATCAATTGTTGAGCCAAGTTCGCGTAACGCCAATGCCGAACATTCAATATGCCAACCAGGACGACCAGGGCCCCAAATAGTGTCCCAACTTGGTTCGTCAGCGGCAGACGGTTGCCACAATACAAAATCAAGAGGATGACGCTTGTGCGGATCTTCGATGTGGCCACCGCGTTCGGCGGCTAGTCGCATCATCGTGTCGTTGTCGTAATTCGAGACAGTGCCGAACGAGCCAAACTTGGTGACATCGAAATAAACACTCTGACCCGCTTGATAGGCGAAACCTTTTTCTATCACCATGCCGATAAACCCGCGAATGTCAGATATTGCCGAAGATGCACGTGGCGTGCTGTAGACATCCAGAGCGTTGAGTGCCTTCATGTCGGCGTTGAACCGCGCCTCTTCGCCGGCAGCGAGGTCAAGATAATGAACACCTAACTCACGCGCCTTGGCAAACAATGGGTCGTCGACATCGGTGACAT
>JBIKVV010000026.1:0-22381 GCA_044356655.1 Ilumatobacteraceae bacterium | reverse complement strand
GCTCTTGCATAAAACACGATCGCTACGACTACGCCAATCAAGCCGACAACTCCAGCCAGAGTGTTGCCATTCACCGAATCTGTGCGATGCAGTGTAAGCACACCGAAAATTGCAGCGGCTACACCAAATAGGGCCATTAAAAAATCAGTGTTTGATCGTTGCGCCCTGCGCACAAGAGCCTGCTCCATGAACCCAAGAATCATCAAAGCGCCGAACAACAAGCCACCGACAAGAAAAATAACATCGCGATATTTCATGTCACCGAATTTGTTTTCGCCACCCAGCACTGCCTTAAAAAAGCCATAACCGTGTGCTTTGTCGACGTCTGAAACGTTTACGAGAGAATTAATTCGCTTCGAAAAAACTAGGTTTGCTCCCTTAATAACGAAAAACGAACCGAGCGTCACGATGAAACTAGGTAGCCCAGTTCTATTAACCAAAAATCCGTTCCACCAACCCACACAACCCGCCAACAAAAACGCAGCAGGTATACAAACCCAAAGCGATATGCCACCATCGGTGAAATACTTAGCCATCAACGCGATCGTCACACCGCTTGCGCCAGTCATTACGCCGGCTGACAAGTCGAACTCGCCACCGATCATCAACAAAGCAACTGTCACGGCCATGATGCCGAGAGGCGCTGCAACGTCTAAAAAGTTTGCGGTGCTACCGGCCGTGCCGAACTTGTCACCATTACCCCAGAAAAATGCCCAAACAACCACCGCACCAATGAGTGCACCAATTTCGGGTGACACCAAAAGTCTCTTGATCGGCCCTCGATAGGTGATTCTTTCATCACCGGTTTTGGTTGGCGTCAGGCCATCAACTTCGCTCACGCTCTTATCCCCCGAAAACTAACTAATCAAAAAATCAAAAACAAAAAATCAAACCGGGTTGGTCCGCCCGCTCAAACAAGAGCGAACGGACCAACTTCCGATTAGAACAACTAACTAATTAGCGAGTTCCCTTGCCAACAAGTTCTTGAACTGCGACAACGTTTGACTTGTCAACAAATCCAGGGCCTGTCATAACTGGCAATCCGCCACCGACCGTGTTCGAGTTCGTCACGTTGAGGTAGAGGAATACAACAGCAAGGTATCCCTGAAGGAATTGCTGTTGGTCAATTGTGAAGGTCAACTTGTCTTCGTTGATGTAATCAAGGATTTCTGTCGAGAGGTCGAAACCACCCATTGGCATTGTGCGACCGAGTTCAGCGGCTGCGTTTGCGCCGTCAACTGCGATTACTGGACCAGTACCAAGGAATGCGTTGATCGATGGATCTGCATCGAGCGCTGCCTTGATTTCACCCTGCTGAGCAACGCGGTCTGCGTCACCTGAAGTTGTGATCTGGATAACTTTGCCACCGAATGTCTCTGCTGCTGCGTTGCAACGAGTTTCAAGCGCAACGTTGCTCTGCTCTTGCTTTGCGCAAAGAAGCACAGTTCCGCCTGCAGCCTTCAAACGCTCACCAGCACCACGGCCGGCAATTGTCTCGTCTTGACCGACGTGAGTGATTGCACCGAGACCCTTGAACAAGTCTGAACCTGAGTTAAGAGTGATCAATGGAATACCTGCATCAACAACTTTCTTAAGTGCACCTTCGAGAGCTTTTGGATCAGCAAGTGAAACGGCAATACCGTCTACACCGTCAGTCACTGCTTGCTCAATCATTTGTGCTTGATCTTGTGCGTTGTTGTTTGCACCCTGGTAATTCATTGTGATACCAAGTGCTGCACCTGCAGCCTCTGCACCCTTTTGAGCTACCGACCAGAATACGCCGTCGTCACCGTGGGTGATAACTGCGATTGTGATGTCTTCGCCAGCTGTTACTTCAGCTGAATCTTCTGTCGCAGCAACTTCTTCAGTCTCGGTTGACGAGTCTGATGAACCGCCACAAGCGGCGAGCGCCAAGAGTGCTGATGCACCGAGGACGGCTCCCCATGTTTTGCGAATCTTCATTAATTTCTCCCCTTATTGTTGTTTTTAAACGCACAGGATTTTCCTGCCTGTAATAAGTTAGTGCCGAATAGATGGCTGGGCAAACCCGACCAGAACGGTCAGAAACCTCTTAGATTTCGGCTCTTCACGGCACCTGCAGATGGCAGGGTCTTAGCTACTAGAGCTTCGACAGATAACTGATACTGCGCCGTACGCCCGCAGTTGAAATCTTTGCATCGCGCGGCTGATCGCCGACGATTGCCATATCTTGCTCAAGCACGTACCAACCCTCGTAGCCGTTTGACTCCATCACATCGATTGCCTCGGCAATTTTCACGTCACCGTCACCTGCGGCGCAGAACACGCCATCTCGAGTTGCTTCCATCAATGTGATTTCGCCTGCCAAAAACTTCGCCGCCACACTCATCTTCACGTCTTTGACATGAAAGTGATCGATACGTGAAAAGTTTTCTCGTGCAAACTTCACAGGGTCGGTGCCGCCGATTTGTAGATGACCTGTATCAAGCAACCAGCGCACATCTGAGCCAGCCAATACTCGGTTCACGTCATCTTGAGTTTCAACAAGTGTGTTCAAGTGCGGATGAAGAACCTGCTTGATGCCGTAACCCGCACAAATCTCGTCGATTTCTTTGAAGCCATCAAACATCGCCTGCCACTGCGCGTCTGAAAGTTTGAAACGCTTTCCCCAGCCTTCATCGACTACAACAGCAGTGATGAAAAAACCTTTTCCTGTTTTGCTCAAAAGGTTTGCCGAGAAATGAGCGGCCTTGCGCATTGTCTCGCGCTGCGCAAGATCGTGCATCACCAAAGGCACAAATGCGCCGACAATCGGTAAACCAAATTCATTAGCCACACTTGAAACTTCTTCGGGCGTGCTGCCGAGATAACCAACTGGTCCTTGCTCGGTTGCTTTCAAGCCGACTGCTTTCATCTCACCGAGAACTGTGCGCGCATCAAGCTGAAAACCCCAGTCGGGCACTTCGCACACACCCCACGAAATTGGATTTCCGACAAGTCGGTCAACTACTGAAACTTTGGTTTTAGACATTTGATTTTCTTTCTTCTCTTTACGGCAAATTCAAACTAGTAGAGAACGGGCCTGTCAACTATTGTTTTCATAAATCAGAGCAAAATTTTATCTTTTCGCGACACTTTGCCTTATTGCGGCTTCGCTGTTCACTTTTGCGCAATTGGGCAACGACCGCGTCAAAACTGACCCTGTTGTTCTAATCACGTCAACGGGTTGTCGAACTGCCGAGACTCGAACGGTGGGCACAATTATTGACGGTGGCTTCATTTTGACCGTCGCCCATGGTGTCGCCGGTCAAACTCGCAATCAAATCACGACCGTAAATGGCGAAACTTTTGAAGCCACAGTCGCTGCAATTGACACCGATCTAGATCTCGCACTTTTGAAAATCGAATTTGCAACTGAAAGCCAGCTTTCAACCCCACTTCGTTTGGCTGCGGCTAAACCTGGCGAGCGGGTCTCGTTCGTGGCGTTTGACGATCAAGAGCAGTTCATCCGTGAGGCGAAAATCAAGCGACGACTGAGAATCAATACTCAAAACATCTATTTGAAGAACAAGACATCTCGCCCTGGGCTTGAGGTCGAACTTGAGGTAAGCGTCGGAAATTCGGGCGGACCGTTAATAAATCAGTCAGGAGATGTAGTTGGCATCGTTTGGTCGACGAGTCGTGTTGTCAAAAATCGATCATGGGCGACTCGAAGTGAAGCCGTCACGGCACTACTTGCTGCAGCTTCAACAAATGCTTCAGCCATCAACAACAAAGCCCTAGCCTGCACAGGGTGAATTCAACTGCGATCGAACCGACAACAACACGGTCACACCGCGCATACTTCGGTGTTTTTCTTGTAGTCGGTTTGTCGTTTGGGCTAGTTGGCCCGTCAATCTCACTTCTCGCCGAACAAACAAACACAAGTCTTGCTTCAATCGGCATTGTTCTCGTCACTTACGGGTTCGGTTACGTTCTTGGCACACAAATATTTGCCCGTGGCTATGACCGCGGCTACGGCAACCGCCTTATTGGTTGCGCCTTGCTTATTGCCGCATCGTCGTTTGCGCTCGTGCCATTTGTTTCGATGCGCATTGTTTTGGCGATTGTCTTTTTAATGTTCGGCACGGCTGTTTCAACTTCAGATGTTGGCTGCAACACCCTGATCGTTTGGGAACTCAAAGACAGAGTTGGCCCACGGCTCGCATTAATGCACACAATGTTCGGAGTCGGTGCAATACTTAGCCCGCTCATCGTTCGCGCTTCAGACGAAATTCGTGGCGACGCCGCGATTGCGTACTGGGTCGCAAGTGCGGCCATTGCCACTGTTGCGACAGTTGTTTTGCTTCATCGAGCACCCCCCGACCCGCATCTCGAAAAACGAGAAACCGAAGTCGACATTTCTAAAAAGCAAATCGCGTTGATCGTGATGTTTTTCTTGGCATATGTCGCACTTGAAGTCGTTTTTGTTACTTGGATATACACCTACGGCATAAAAACTGGACTGTCTAAAAATGAATCGGCGATTCTCACATCGACTTACTGGATTGGCTTCATGCTTGGTCGATTTGCCACGGTTTTTCTCGCTCGAAAAAGCCACGGAATTCTGTTTATTCAACTCGGAGCCCTTCTCAATATCGCTGCCTGCCTCGTGCTCTACTTGCAAATCGATTCGCTTTTGTTGCCATGCGCAATCATCTATGGCATCGCAGCCGCGCCGCAGTTTCCTTTGATGTTCGGGTTCATCGGCAACCGCACTTCACTCTCAGGCAAAATGACCGCCCGAATTGTCGGTACCGCAGGTGTGAGTTCAACCACGTTGCCATGGTTGGCGGGTCAGTTTCTTGAACGTGTTGGTTCGTGGACGTTTCCGACATTTTTGGCGTGTACCGCTGCCACTGTTTTTATCGCCACAAAACTAATCACAAATAGTTTTGGTGTGCCTAAACATATTTCAGTAACAAACTAAAAGCTGAAATTTCTTTCAAGCAGCATTGCGCATGGCGTCGCGAATCACTCGCATACCGATCGCTTTAATTGGCTTCTGCTTCAACCAATTCAGATAATTTTTCGAACGAAAGATCTCATATTCGCGAGTACGTACATGAAACTGCCTTGGCTCAATCACTTCAACTTCACCCGGAGCATTTGGGTGCAATGCTGCAAAAGTCAAACCGTTGAGTTTCTGACTAAACATTTCTTGATACGCATCGTCAGCCAATTCAACTGACGACGGACGCGCAAAGTTCGTCTCAAGCACGCGTTCGAAAACAGGTAGATTCTTTGCTTTCGCTGATTCGACAAATGGCGCGAATTGATCGTCACTAACACCGACAATGTGATTGTTCGGCCCGTAGTGCGTGAGTTTTCGAGTGATCAACACGGGTAGTCGATAATCAACACCAAGATCAAGATAAATCTCACAGAACTCGGGTGCCAAAGTCACCCCCATATGTGCATCGAGGTGTGTCACATCGAAACCGCTTGCGATCGCTGTTTCGATTTGCATGCGCAACTCGACTTTTACAGCTTCAAGATTGGCGTGTTTGCGCACCGAAGATACGTCGCGCCACATAAACCCGTGCTCATCAGCAAGGCCAGTCGACTTTGATGTGTCACTGATTGGGCGCCAGCGATAAAACTCTTTCTCGGCCGTCAGAGTCAGATGCACACCCAAATCGAGTTCTGGGTTAGATGCCGCCATTGAGGCTGCCTCAGCAAACCATGGACATGGCACCATCACCGAACCACTAGTAATTGAGCCCAACTGTGAGAGTTCTAAAAATGCAATGTTTGCACCATGACACATGCCGACATCGTCTTGATGCAGAACAATACTTTCAGCAAATTGCTCGTACATCTCAGACAAGAACTTTCTCGCCGCTCTTTGCCGCGCTAATTGCTGCATGGCCGATATTCGTAGATCTTGCACTGTCGTAACCACTCGGCACAGCGCCCGTGCCGCCGACTTTGATCGCTTGCACGAAAGCATCCAATTGATTTTCGATACCAGCCGCTGTCGCATCTTGTGCTTGCGAACCTAAAACTTCGACAACGCCGTCTTTGGTTGCCAATCTCGTGCGCCCGGTCGGCAGAAGGTCAACAAAGATTGCGCCGTTACTGCCGAGAATCTCGGTGCGAACGTCGTCGCCATATCGACAATTGCGCGAGAGATCGACAATGGCAGTTCGCGATTCAGCAAATTCAAGCACAGCGCACAAATTATCTACATCGCCAACCGCTTCAAGCGACTTTTCAACCAAAGGCAAGTTCCAAGCGCGCACTGCTCGTGCTGGCTCTCCGAAGAACCACTCAGCCAAGTCATACTCGTGCACACCACAATCAATCGCCAACCCACCGCTTACTTTCACATCACAAAAACTTGCTGGTGGTGAATTCGCATCCCACTGTGACAGCCGAATCATCAAGGGTTCGCCAATTGTGCCTTCGTCGAGCAGTCTTTTGGCGGTCAGCCATGGCGGCGAAAATCTGCGCCAATGTCCAATCTGAAGCACCAACTTCTTTGAAGCTGCATCATCTGCAAGTTTCTTGGCAACTTCAACATCGAGCGCAAGTGGCTTTTCACATAAAACATGCAGCTTTGCACTCAGGGCATGTTGAACCATCTCTGCGTGCAACGGTGTGGGTGACGCAATTAAACATGCTTCAACGCCGGCATGCTGCATTGCTTGCCGATAGTCAGCAAACGTCGCCGCGTCTTTGAAAGTGTTTTCGGCAAACTCAATTGATTGACTTGATGGATCAGCTATCGCTACAACTTCAATATTCTTCGATTTCGCAAGTGCTTGTGCGTGCACGCGACCCATGCGACCTAAACCGATCAATGCAAGTTTCAGTCGGCTCACAACCCCCGCACCTCTGAAACTTTGACCACACGCTTTTCACGCGCCGAGATCTCACATGCAATCGCGATACAGATTCCGCTACGTGCCGAGTCTGGGCTGCACGGGTTCGGTCCGTTACCAGTGAGCCATTCGATATATGCCTTTGTCTCTTGCCTAAAGGCTTCTCTAAATCTGTCAACAAAACCCGAGTAAGGCTTTTCGCTCAATGCAATGCCTGGGTCAAGCAAGTTCAATGGTGTGCGCGGCGCCAAACCTGCACTCACCGAGTCTTTTGAACCGAAAATTTCAAATCTGACATCGTGGCCACGCGGGTCATGGCGAGTGCCTGAAATACTTATCTGCACACCAGAGTTTGTCATCGCATGAATCAGCGACACATCGCCATCTTCGAACTCTGCATACTGCTGAAATTCGCGCACGCGACGCGTCGCATAAACCTCGGCGATTTGCTCTGAACACAACCACTCTGCCAAATCAAAGTCATGCACATGTAAGTCGCGAAAAATACCGCCACTGCCCGCAAGAAACTCGCGCGATGACGGCTCAATATCGTTCGACATAAATCTGAGGTGATACAAAGTGCCGATCTTTCCAGCGTCGATCAGCTGCTTCGCTTTAGCAATCGGTGGATCAAATCGTCGCTGAAAACCGACCTGCATTTCGGCGCCCGAGTCACTCAGCCGTTTTAAAACCTGATCAGTTTCACTCAACTCGAGCGCTATTGGTTTTTCGCAAAAAATCTTGCGCTTCGATCCAATCACAAGGTCAAGCGCAGTTGCGTGATGCGAAGTACCCGTCGTTATTACATAAGAGTCAAATTCTTCAGGCTTGAATTTCTCTTCTGGCAAAACTTTTACGCCGAATTTTGCACTCAGTGCCTCGGCTCGTTGCGCAGATCGATTGATGACCGCAATCTCGGTAATCCGTGAGTCGAGAACCATGTCTTCAATTCGAATTTCAGCCATTCGACCAGCACCAAAAACCGCGATTCGCATGCACGCAAACTACTCGGTAGACCCAATCAATGGCAATAAAGTTGAGCGCCCAGCGTAAACTCATGCTGATGAATAACACGATCGTCGCAGTTGGTCGAGTCAGTGTCGATCTATACGGTGTTGAAGCCGGCGCCGCATTTTCAAGCGAGCAGACATTTTCTAAAAGTGTTGGTGGCAGCCCAAGCAATGTGGCGGTCGCTGCAGCAAAACTTGGCAATCACGCCGTCTTGTTGACAAAAGTTGGCGCTGATCCGCTTGGTCAATACGTAGTCAACAAACTCAGTAGTTGGGGTGTCGACACTAAGTACGTTTCAACCGAATCAAATGGTTTGACTCCGGTCGTGCTTGCTGCACTAGATCCACCTGAAGATCCCAAACTTATTTTTCACCGCCAACCAAACGCGCCAGATACGACCATCAATTCAGATTTGATTCCAAAAGATCTGATTGACAACTGTGCAGTCTTTTGGATGAGTGGTTGCGCACTTGGCCATGGCGAAACCGCAAAGTCTTCGCTTAAATGGTTGACACAACGCAACCGAAAACGCCACACGATTATCGATCTTGACTATCGACCAAGTTTTTGGTCTTCAATAGATGAAGCTGGCGCCGCCGCCCGTGCAGCCATCGCCAATTGCAACGTTGTCGTGGGCAATCGCACCGAATGCGAGATGGCAATTGGCTTAACCGACCCAAATGCGATTGCCGACAAGTTTTTGGCCGACGGCGTCGAGCTGGCCATCGTCAAACTTGGCGCTGAGGGCGTCATGTTGGCAACTGCAACCGAGCGAATTCGCATTGCGCCTTGCAAAATCAAACTTGTATGCGGTTTGGGCTCGGGCGATGCGTTCGGTGGCGCTCTTGCCCACGGCCTGATTCACAATTGGCCAGTTCAGCAGATCGGTGAGTTTGCTAACGCCGCCGGTGCCTATGTCGCAACAAAACTAACTTGTGCTGATGCCATGCCGACCGAGCCGATGTTGCGTGACTTCATTGCCGAGCAGCAGAAAATTTAGGCTTATACAACCATGACCTCTTCGCTCACCGATAAGCAATACAACGAGTTAATTCAGGCGCGACTTAAAAGCCCAGAGTCATTCAAAAAAGCATTAGTCAATCGAAAACGACGAAAACTAATTGGCAAAGATGGCCGCCTACTAATCGTTGCCGCAGATCACACCGCACGAGGCATTATTTCGGCGGGCAATGAAAAATACATCATCGCCAATCGCCGATTATTACTTGATCGTTTGTTGCGCAGTCTGAGCAACCCAAATGTTGACGGAGTATTGGCAAGCGCCGACATCGTCGAAGAATTAGCGTGGCTTGGCGCCCTCGAATCAAAACTTGTATTCGGCACAATGAACCGTGGCGGCTACCTCGGCACGACATGGGGTCTTGACGACCCGATGACGGCATATGACGCTGACAGCATTGCTGAACTTGGTCTTGATGCCGGAAAAGTATTAATTCGTTTCGAAGACACCGACATTGGCGTCGGCCGAACAATCGAATATGTTGTCGAAGCAATGCGTTTGCTAACCGAACGAAAAATTGTTTGTCTTGTCGAACCGCTTCCGTATAAAAAAGATGCAAACGGCATGCCAATGCTCGACAAATCAACCGACAGGCTCGACAAAATCGTTTCAATCACCGCGGGTTTTGGCTCATCGGCAAGTTACACCTGGCTCAAACTTCCGTCATGGACGAATCACGTCACTCTGAGCGAGTCAACAACTCTTCCGATACTTCTGCTCGGTGGCGACCCGGGCGAAAATCTCGACGCAACATTCGAAGAGTGGCGTGGCGCGCTGCAAATACCAAATGTGATCGGCTTGGTTGCTGGTCGACCACTTTTGTATCCATTCGATAACGACGTCGAAAAATCAGTTGATCGAGCCGCGAGACTCGTTCACGTATCGGGCGCCTAAATCATGTCTGCAACATCAAATTGGTATTTTCCAAACGGATCACTCAGCGCACAAAACCAGCCACTCGCGCTCGATGTCAAGCGTGCGGGTTGGACATACTGCGGCATCGACGTTCATTCGTTCTCTGCGAAAAACAAAGAAGTTGAAATTGATCTTGGCAACCGAGAAGCAGTTGTTGTGCCGCTGTCAAGCCTCTCAGTCACAATCAAGCACCGCGACAAAAAATACGAACTCGCGGGCCGACCGGGTGTTTTCGCGGCTGTCGCAGATTGGTTTTATGCCCCAGTTGGAGCCAAGTTTTCGCTCGCCGCAGAGTCAGGCGAAGTTGCTGTGTGCACAGCCGTTGCGTCGTCTGAGTTTGCACCTCACCACGGGCTGGCGAGTTCGGTGCCAGTCGAGCCGCGCGGTGCTGGGTTTGCCACTCGCCAGGTAAACAACATCGCCACGCCCGATTCATTTGCTGCTGCCGACCGCATAATCATCTGCGAAGTGCTGACACCCGGCGGCAACTGGTCGTCGTGGCCGCCTCATCGACACGACGGCATCGCTGGCTGCCCAAACATGAATGAAGAGATTTACTATTTCAGAATTGGCAAACAAAACTCAGATCACGGTGACGCCGAAGGTCGCGGCTACTTTCACGCCTACACCGTTGACAAAAAAGTTGATGACACAATCACGCTGAGCGACGGCGATGTCTACATTTTGCCCGCTGGTTATCACGGGCCGTCAATCGCCGCGCCCGAGTATCCGATGTACTTTCTAAATGTTTTGGCAGGCCCCGCCCAAGATCGCACAATGGCTTTTTGCGACGACCCAAGCCACCACTGGATTCGTGACGCCTGGAAAACCCAAAAGCAAGATCCGCGTGTGCCGATGACATCAGCAAACGGTCGCGTTAATAATTCATAATCACAATCAACGGAGAAACAAATGAAAAAACGAATCGGCATCGCAGTTTTAGGTCTCGGATGGATGGGTCAAGCGCACAGTCGTGCCGCATTGCGCATCGCTTCGCTTTTTCCTGATGCAAAATTCAAACCCGAACTTGTTGTCTGCGCCGACGTTGAACAGAGTCGGCGCGATCGCGCCGTTAACGATTTTGGTTTCGCGCGTGCGGTGCCAGGCTTCGAAGAGGCTGTTTCGGCAAAAGATGTCGACGCCGTGTGGGTGACTGCACCCAACATGTTGCATGTACCGATGATCAGTGCCGCTGCGGCGGCAGGCAAAGCAATTTTCAGCGAGAAGCCAATCGGTGGCACACCTGCACAAACCGTCGAGGCATTCAAGATCGCAACCAAACATTCGACCGCAACTGGTGTGGGTTACAACTATTTGTGGTCGCCGCTCGTGATTCATGCGCGCGAATTAATTTCAAGCGGCGCAATCGGCAGAGTGACCCACTACCGCGGTCGCTTCTTGTCGATGTATGGCAGCGACGAACTTGGTCTGCTCACTTGGCGATTCAAGTTTGCGCAGGCTGGCTACGGCGTCACCAGCGACATTCTTAGTCACTCGGTTTCGCTCGCCCACTTCTTGGTTGGCGACATTGCCGAAGTAACCGGCATGAAAAACAACACGATTACTCATCGGCCTCTACCGACTGGCGCAGCCAGTCATTACGGCCGCGGCAAACCCACCGACCCGAAAGGTGAAGTCGAAAACGAAGACTTCGCCTCGATGCTCTGCACATTCAAGAACGGCGCTACGGGCACTTTCGAAACAAGTCGCTCAATGGTCGGCCCAGAAAGCCAAAATGCGTTCGAGGTCTACGGCACCGAAGGCGCACTTTCATGGAACCTCGAAAAACTGAATGAACTGCAGTTCTACAAACGCGAAGACGGTGTCAACACTGGCTACAAAACTATTTACGGCGGCGATCGATTTCCGTTTCACGGCGCATTCGCCCCCGGCATGGCCAATGCAATTGGCTTCGAAGATTTAGTCGCAATCGAAGACCTCAACTTCATGAATTGCTTGGCAACCGGCGAGCGCTATTCACCTGGCTTTAAAGAGGCCGTTGATGTCGTCAGCGTGCAACAAGCGCTCATCAACTCGTGGGAGTCGCGCAAATGGGAGCCAGTAGTCGACCTGGCGAAATAGTTACTCTTCGTCTAAAAATGATCGCAAATTGTTGTTGCTATGCGGGTGTCGCAATCTCGCAAGAGTCTTCTGCTCGATTTGCCGCACTCGTTCTCGCGTGACTTTCATTTTGTCGGCAACTTCTTCAAGCGTATAAATGCGGTTAAATTGGCCGATACCAAAGCGCATCGCGACTATTTCTTGTTCGCGCTCGGGCAGGTCTTTAAGTGTTCTCTCGACTGCTTCGCGCAATTGCGATCTTTCAGTTGAACTAATCGGATCATTTTCATCGGTGTTCGCAATCGTGTCGCCCACTGTCAAGTCATCGGTGTTGTAGCCAACCGGCGCATCAAGACTTGTCGTCGGTATCGCCAACTGCATGATGTCCAAGAGTTTTTCAACGGTCAAACTGCTGCGCAGTGCAACTTCTTCTGGGGTGGGCATACGACCGAGTTCAGCGGTCAAGTCTCGCTCGGCACGTTGCACACGATTGACAACCTCCATCATGTGCCCCGGAATTCGAATGTTGCGCCCTTGATCGGCAAGTGCTCTCGTCATCGACTGGCGAATCCACCACGTTGCATATGTCGAAAACTTAAAACCTTTTTCATAGTCGTATTTATCGGCTGCATGCATTAAGCCGATGTTGCCCTCTTGAATCAAGTCGGCAAGTTGCAACTCTTTTCTGTCGTACCGTCGAGCAACAGACACAACAAGTCGAAGATTTGCTCGCACCATGTGATCTTTGGCTTTTTCGCCATCTTTTGCGGTGCGTTGCAACTTACGACGCTCAGCAAAACTCAAATCACCATCCGAAGAATTCAATTTCGCTTGCGCGACGATGCCTGCTTTGATTTTCTTACCCAAGTCTTTTTCTTCGTCAGCAGTCAGCAAAGGCACTTGGCCGATTTCGCTTAAGTACAAGCGAACTGAATCAGACCCAATTGAGTCTTTAGCCGTAGATGTTGTCACTCATGCTCCCCTACGCGAATGTTCAACCAACTCAGCAGTTGCTCCGCTGCAGATTCTGCCATATTTTGCACATCTAATTGTTCAAGCAAAAGTCGGGCGGCGCGATCAATCTGAATTTGCTCAGGATCGCTGAAAGTAACCCGATGCGTTAACTCGCGGCGAACGGCGGCAGCGAGCAGATTCCAGGCTTCTCTGACCGGTTGCGACTCAACATCGGCAACGGCCGCACGCTCTAAAACTTCGCGTGCTTCAGGGTCGGCAAGTTCGAGTGCTTTTGCAACATCGCCAAGTGCGGCACCTGCTGCGACATAGGCACGGCGATTTACGTCGTCTAAAAAGAGCGCTTCAGACAACCAGTCAGCGATTTCATCCCAATGCGAAAACATCAACGCCAGCACTACAAACTCGGCCGATTCGCTCAGGCGATTTGTTGGGTTCGTCGAGATAGTCACCGACGGGTTTCGCGTGCGGCGCTCGGCAAGCTTCACCAGATCAACAACCGGTATACCAACATGCGTCGCAACTTGACCCGCATAAATTTTTCGCACATTCGTATCAGGATGTTCGTTGATTACAGACATCGCCTGCTCGGCAGTTCGCGATCTCGCCTCTGGTGACGCCACAGAGCCAGCATCAATAACACGCTGCAATCGAAAACCCAAAAACGGCTGGGCGCTTGCAACTGCTTTTGCTAACGCGCCGGGGTCTGAATTGGCTAAATCACCGGGGTCTTTTCCTTGCGGAAAGTGCGCCACGCCAACTTCAACTTTGTACCGCTGCTCCCATTCGTAAAAACGTGCTGCTGCGCCTTGACCAGCGCTATCAGCATCAAATGCCAAGACGACTTTCTTTGCAAACCTTTTCAAAAGACGAACGTGGTCCTCTGTTAGCGCAGTGCCGCAAGTTGCAACCGCGCGTCGCACACCACTGCGATGAAAACCAATCACGTCTGTGTAGCCCTCGCAAACGATCACTTCGTCAGCCGTCACGATTTCGGCTTTCGCCCAGTTCAAACCATAAAGAGTTTTGCTCTTGGCATAAATCGCAGTCTCGGGAGAATTTTTGTACTTCGCGGGATCTTTGCTGCCGGGCAGAATTCGTCCGCCAAAAGCAACAGGCTCGCCCGAATCACGAAAAATCGGAAACATCACGCGCGCCCTGAACGAATCTTGTGCTTTGCCGCGCTTGTTGATGAAACCCAAACCCGTTTCGCGCAACAAGTCGATCGATACACCGAGGTCGCGCGACAATGCGTCCCAATCATCGGGCGCCCAACCGAGTTTGAATTCACGCGCAATATCGCCAGACAAACCACGCTCGCGTAGATAATCGCGGGCCACTCGCGCATCAGGTGCGGTCAAAAGCCGGTTGTGATACCACTCGACAGCCTGCGACATTATTTCGGTCAGTTTTTTCGAGCGCTGTCTGTCTTTGCTTTGGCCGCCCGACGTATAAGTCAGCTGATAGCCAGCCTTGCCCGCAATGTGCTCGATGGCGCCGACAAAGTCAAGGTGCTCGATTTCTTGAATGAATTTGAAAACATCCCCCGATGCTCCACAGCCAAAACACTTGTAGCGGCGAGTTTCCTCGCGAACATTAAACGAGCCTGATTTCTCGGCGTGAAACGGACAAAGCCCAACCCAATTACGCCCGACGCGACGCAACTGCACATAGCCCTGAATCGAGTCAACTATCGACACCGACTCACGAAGTCGCTCAATGTCTGTATCCGCAATCGCCACGAGCGAAGGCTAGTTCATCGGTGTTATTTAAGCCTTTTTGCTGCGGTCTTTCATAATCGAAGCCACGATACCGACGGTCAAAACCATGATGATTATGCCCAACGAAATTGGCACTGGAATGTGATACCAAATTGCGATCGACATTTTGATGCCGACATAAATCAACAGCAACGAAATTGTGTGGGGCATATAGACGAATCGTTCGCGCATGTCGGCGAGCAAAAAGTACAGCGCGCGCAAACCAAGAATCGCAAAGGCGTTCGATGCAAACACAATGAACTGTTCACGGCTAACTGCCAGAACTGCTGGCACCGAGTCGACTGCGAAAATCACGTCAGAAACTTCAATGACCACCAAAACTGCTAGTAGCGGTGTCGCCATTCGAACTCCGTTTACACGGGTGAACATTTTTTGCCCGTCATAATGATCAACCGAAGGCACGAATCGTCTAAATATCTTCATTGTGCGCATCTCTGATGGGTCGCCTTCATGGTCACCCGCCGTAAAGATTTTTACGCCTGTATAGATAAGGAACAATCCGAAAACCAGCAACAAGAATTGAAACCGCGTGATTACTGCGACGCCGACGATGATGAACACGAAACGCAAAACGAGCGCGCCGAAAATTCCCCAAAAGAGTGTGCGGTGCTGATATTCGCGCGGCACTTTGAAGTGAGCAAAAATCATCGCCCAAACGAAAACGTTGTCGACTGAGAGACTCTTTTCAATCAAATAGCCCGAGAGATACTCGACTGCAGATGACGTACCCTCGCCTTGGTCAGCGAACATCCAAGCGATTACGCCGGTGAACGCAAGACCGAGCCCAATCCAAATGGCACTCTCTAGTGCTGCCTCACGAATGCCGATGACGTGCGCTTTGCGATGAAACACCAACAAATCAATCAACAACGCGCTGGCGATAACCACCAGCAACATCGGCCAACCCCACGATGGGATTACAACGTCAACGAAATTTTCTTTTTCTGCACCTGCGGCAAACAACATATTTAACATGTGTAACTAGCTGGACCTTTCGGGTGATGAACCGCAACTTTTGTTTTGGTTTTACTTCCCCCGATGATCGCTTACCAATTGGCAAGTCGGGCTATGCCTACATACTAAAACATCCACCACCCCGCCACCAACCACCCTTCTTTTAACTCACCCCAAGTCACACTCGAGTCACGCCAGCAAGTCGCGGCGACCCTTTATCAACTCGCCAAAATCACTCGAAAGTGAGCAAGTGAAATTCGCGTGTTATTTGGTTTCGGTTTTGAGGCCGCCGATTATTGATTGGGCGGCGGCAAGACGTGCAATCGGAATGCGATATGGCGAGCAAGACACATAATCAAGCCCTGCGCGATAGAACAAAGCGATCGACTCAGGGTCGCCACCATGTTCACCGCAAACACCCAGTTTCAACTTGCGCTTAGCCTTGCGACCGCGCTTTGCCGCGATCTCAACAAGTTCGCCAACACCGCTCTGATCAATCGTCTCGAACGGGTTTCGCTTTAACAAACCAGCTTCAAGATACGCAGGCATCATTCGACTCTCGACATCGTCGCGCGAAAAACCAAAAGTCATCTGCGTCAAGTCGTTTGTACCAAAGCTAAAGAAATCAGCATGGTCGGCCAGCTCGTCTGCACGCAGAGCCGCACGTGGCGTCTCAATCATTGTGCCGATCGTGACTTTCGGCCGCGTGATCTTCTTGCCTCGCGCGCCACGCTTACCAAGACCTGCACCTTTGTCTTTCATTCGAGCCGAGTGCTCAACGAGCACACCCTCAACCCACGATCGCGCGAGAGCCAACTCTTCGCGAGTCACCGTCAACGGAATCATCACTTCAACAATCGGCTCGTAACCTTCATCAGCAACTTGATCGGCGGCCTGCATCAACGCACGCACCTGCATCGCATAAAGACCGGGCTTGATCACACCAAGTCGAACACCACGAGTGCCGAGCATCGGATTAACCTCTGCCCAATCGTGCGCCGCGCGCAACAACTTGCGTTCTTGCTCATCGAGACCAGTCGTCGCCGCTTTGATCTCGAGTTCGTCGACGTTCGGCAAAAACTCGTGCAATGGTGGGTCTAACAGTCGCACGGTTACAGGCAAACCAGTCATCGCGCGCAACAACGAAGCAAAGTCTTCTTTTTGCACTGCACGCAATTCTTCGAGCGCCGCAGTTTCTTCAGCAGGCGTGCTCGCCAAAATCATTCGACGCACAACTGGCAGTCGATCTGGCGCCAAGAACATGTGCTCAGTGCGGCACAAACCAATGCCCTCTGCGCCATATTCACGTGCCTTTGAGGCATCTTCGGCAGTGTCGGCATTTGCACGCACCGCAAGTTTGCCTTTACGAATCTCGTCGGCCCATTTCAAAATTGTTTGAAACTCTTTAGTTGGCTCAGCAGCAGTCAACTGCATTGCGCCCAACATGACTTCACCTGTTGTGCCGTCGAGCGAAATCACATCGCCCTCGCGCACAACTACATCGCCGGCACGAAAGGTCTTGCCGTCAATCTGCACTGCATCAGCACCAACAACTGCAGGTGTTCCCCAACCGCGCGCGACAACTGCGGCGTGACTCACGAGTCCGCCACGCGAAGTCAAAATACCTTTTGCGACCATCATGCCGTGCACGTCTTCTGGGCTAGTCTCGCTGCGCACCAAAATAACTGCCTCACCACTTTTGGCAGCAGCTTCTGCATCATCGGCAGTGAAATAAACCTTGCCTACAGCAGCACCTGGCGACGCCGCCAAACCTTTAGCAACGGCTTTTGTCTTATTAGTAAATTGCGGATGCAAAACCTGATCTAAATGTTCTGCGTTCACTCGCATCAGCGCTTCTTTTTTGCTGATCTTCCATGACTGTTTGCCTTTTCCCGTTCCGGCGGTCATATCAACTGCCATCTTCAGTGCTGCGGCACCAGTGCGCTTGCCCACGCGAGTCTGCAACATCCACAACTTGCCCTGGTCGATTGTGAATTCGGTGTCGCACATGTCGTGATAGTGACGCTCAAGTCGATCGAAGATCGCCAGCAATTCTTTGTGCACACTCGGAAACTGTCGCTTCAGTGCATCAAGGTCTTCAGTGTTGCGAATACCAGCAACAACATCTTCGCCTTGCGCGTTGATCAAATAGTCACCGTATGGTTTGTTTTCGCCAGTCGCCGCATTGCGCGTAAAACCAACACCCGTACCCGAGTTGTTGTCGCGATTGCCGAACACCATCGCCTGCACATTGACCGCAGTGCCAAGGTCGTGGCTAATCTTTTCGCGCACGCGATATGCAATCGCCCGGGCGCCATTCCAAGAGCGAAACACCGCTTCAACAGCGCCACGCAACTGCTTAACTGGATCTTGCGGAAATTCTTTACCCGTTTCGGCTTTAACTACCGACTTAAATGTCTCGCACAGCGTCTTCAACGAACTCGCCGACAACGCCGCATCACTCGTGACGCCAGCAGATTTCTTTGCATCTTCAAATGGATGCTCAAATTTCGCGCCATCAATGCCCAACACAATTCGGCCGTACATCGCAATGAATCGGCGATAGCTGTCGTATGCAAATCGCTCGTCGTTGGTCGACTTCGCTATACCCTGCACGCTTCGATCGTTAAGACCCAAATTCAAAACTGTGTCCATCATGCCTGGCATCGAGAACTTCGCCCCAGATCGCACCGACACCAACAGCGGACTCAACGGGTCACCGAGCTTGGCCCCCATCTTTTTTTCAAGTTGTGCAACATGAGTCGCCAATTCTTTGTCAAGAGTTTTTGGCCAGCCACCTTTCATATATGCGCGACACGCATCTGTGGTGACCGTGAAACCGTGCGGCACGGGCAACTTCAACACACTCATCATTTCGGCGAGGTTCGCGCCCTTTCCACCGAGCAAATCTTTCATGCTCATTGGTGCGCGGCGGTGTTTGTGATCAAATGCGAAGATAAAAGGCATAGTGCAGTTTACGCGCCAATCTCGATTGAACGGCTGTCTGCCGACCGTTTGATCAAAGCCAACGCAAATTCTTGGCAAACACTCGTATAACTACCAATTTCTTCGCCGTTCAAAACCACCGGCTCTCCTGCTCGCGCGCCGGTGTCTGCGCGAATCAATTGCAATTGTCGTGGCGCCTTCGCACCGCGTGAGTCCATTCGCTCAACTAGCTCTTGGCCCGGGTAGCAACCTTTCGTAAAACTCACTGCGCAATCTGTCAATCCCGTTTCTGCGGGCATCGAGTCACTGGTCATATCGGCGCCCATGGTCGGCCACTTCGCCATTACGCGCGCTAATTCGAAATCTTCAATCGAGCCTTGACGCAAATCGCCGGCGACAAAATTGCTCGCATCAAAATCAACAGCAAAGTCTTTTTCACGCCACGCCGACAACCCCAAGTCGCGTGCCAAATACTCGGCATATTCATTTACGGATAAACCTCTCACCGCGACGAACCTTTGCGCACCACTTGAGATTTCACACTTGATACGAATCTTGAATCGCGACAACCGACTCGCCGAAATCTCGCCGAAACCCGCATCGCAATCCAAAACAAAGCTCTCTTCTGATTCACAACGCACCCGCAACAAAGATGTGATCTTGCCCGTGGGCTCAAGCAACAGACTGTATTGCGACTCGCCAACTTTTAGCGCCGCAACATCGTTGGCCAATTGCGAGTGCAAGAACTTTCGCGCATCACTGCCACGCACCTGCAAAACATCGCGATCGTGCTCAAAATAAAAACCCGTCATTTTGCGCGCACAGCATTCGTCTCTCGTGCTTGCCCGCGAGCCTGCTCACGTGCCTTAGTCATTCGCCGCGCCGCTGGTATCGCCGCAATCAGTGCTGCTGCTTTATTTCGACATTCAAGATTTTCTTCGTTTGCAATACTGTCAGCGACTATTCCTGCGCCGGCCTGCAGCGTCGCTCCGTGCGCACCGACAAACATCGTGCGAATCGCAATCGCCGTGTCAAGGTTGCCAGAAAAATCTACATAGCCGACAACGCCTGCATATGGCCCCCGCTTTGTCGGTTCGAGTGCATCAATAATTTGCATCGCTCGCACCTTCGGCGCGCCACTAACGGTGCCCGCCGGCAAAGTTGCACGCAATACATCTACTGGCCCGAGCCCCGCGCGCAATGTGCCAGAGACTTGTGAAGTCAGGTGCATGACATGGCTGTATCGCTCAAGGGTCATAAATTCATCGACATTCATAGTTCCAAATTCAGCAACACGTCCAACATCATTGCGCGCCAAGTCAACAAGCATCACATGCTCGGCGCGTTCTTTGGGGTTCTCTTTCAATTCGCCTGCCAATTTGCGATCTTGCTCGTCATCTACTCCGCGTTTGCGTGTGCCCGCAATCGGTCGACTCACAACGCGACCGTTGCGCAGTTGCACCATCGGCTCGGGCGACGAGCCAACAATCGTCACATCATCGTGTTTCACGTAATACATGTAAGGACTCGGATTAATTTGTCGCAACACGCGGTAAACATCGAACGGGTCAGCATCAAGTTGCACGTCAAATCGCTGCGACAAAACAACTTGAAAAATATCTCCTGCACGAATGTGATCTTTTGCAACTTCGACAGCGCGCTCATACATGCCGTTGGGCATCGACGATTCAACGCTCAGCGTGTCATCACGCAACGGCGGCTCAACAGGGGCGTGCACAACAGGTCGCGACAAATCTTCGACACCTTTATATACACGGATAATCGCCGCGTCATACGCCGCATCTCGCGCCGCAACATCAAGACCTGCCACCGGCACGCTTTCAATCATGTAGCAACGTTGACGCCAGTGGTCAAATGCTGCAAGCGAGCCGATCATGCTCATCACCGCATCTGGCATGTTCCGATCTTCGTGTGGCGTGTTCGGCAGATTTTCGATTTCACGCACAACGTCGTAGCCGAGAAAACCCATCAAGCCACCTTGCAATGGCGGCAAGTCTGGGTGCAATGGCGCGCGGTACGTCGCAAGCAACGACTCGATAGCAGCCAAAATTCCTTTGTCGCGCGGCATCGTGCTCGGCACCGTGCCCGTTGTTGTTATTTTTCCGTCGCGCAACACCAACGTCGCCACCGGGTCGCGACCCACAAACGAAAATCTGCTCCATCGTTCGCCGTGCTCGACTGACTCAAGCAAGAACCCTGGTTTATCGCCGACGAGTTTGATGTAAGCCGAAACAGGGGTTTCGACATCTGCCAAAACTTCGGCCCACACAGGTATCACCGTGTTGTTTTTGGCTAATGCATGAAACTCTTGCCGAGTCGGCGAAATTTTCATCAACTTATTTTGAAGTCGCAGCTACGGTGCAACTGTTGACGAAGTTCTCCAAAACTCGCAATCCCTCTGTTGCCGATTTTTCAGGATGAAACTGCGTCGCAAAAACATTTCGCAATCGAAGCGCCGCCAATAATTCACTTCCGTAACTGCAAGTCGCCGCAACAACAGACTGATCTTTGGCAACTGCTGACAATGAGTGCACGAAATACATCCACGGATTCTCGCTTAAACCGGCAAATAAATCGTCTTGATTTTTTATATTCAGCCGATTCCACTGCATCTGCGGGCGTTGCACACCCTCGGGTAGCCACTTAATCTCGCCGGCGACAACGCCAAGACCTGCAACTCCGGGGCTCTCTTCACTGCTGTCAAACAGCATCTGCATGCCCACACAAATTCCGAGAAACGGTCGCCCCGAACCAATCGCTTGATGCACGCTTTCTTCTAAACCTGCTTGGCGAAGAGCCGACATGCAAGCACCAAAGTTGCCGACACCTGGCAAGACAACTGCTTGGGCATCGGCAATAAGTTTTTTGTCACTTGTTAGTTGTGCGTCGGCGCCAACAAACTGCAGCCCTTTTTGCGCCGAACGCAAGTTGCCGATGCCATAGTCAAGCACCGCAATGAGCGGTTTGTTTTGTTTGCTCGCTGTATTAGTCGCTGACACTCATTCATTCTGCCCGATATTTTGTGCGCTCAGCGACTTCGCGCTGCGCGTTGCAACAACCTCACCGCGCTTATCAAACCCCGCTCAGCTTCGTAAATCGCCATCAACAAGCCATCATCGTTATTCTCTGGTTTCTTCGGATCATAAATCGCCAGTCGTTGCGACTCGGCCAGCGCAACAATTCGCTCTCGGCACCGCTCGACATTTTCTGCCAGCGCAGCCAACTCTGCCAACGCACTTGCTCGGTTCGGTGACTCGCTCACTTCTTTCTCGCTTTCGTTTTCTTTGCGACTCGTTTCTTCGCCGGCTTCTTCGCCGCAGCCTTGCCGGTCGCAGCCTTGCCCGTCGCCGCCTTGCCAGTCGCCGTCTTGCCGGTCGCCGCCTTTACCGCCTTCTTTACCGCAGCCTTGCCGGCCGGCTTTTTGGTCGGCAGCATCGAACTTGGGCAAAGCGATTCGAGCAAACATTCTTCACATCGCGGCTTGCGCGCATCGCAAACACGACGACCATGCAAAATCAATCGCAAACTAAATTCACCCCATTCTGGTGGCGGCAACATCGCATTAAGTTCGTACTCAACTTTCACTGGGTCTTCTAGTTTCGTCAGCCCGAGTCGCCGCGACAGTCGACCCACATGCGTGTCGACTGGCAATCCCGGCAAACCAAACACAACACTGCGCAAAACATTCGCCGTCTTTCGACCCACCCCAGGCAAGGTCACCAGATCTTCAATTTCGCGCGGCACTTCACCGCCAAATCGCGACATCACCTGACTCGCCATGCCAATCAAATTTTTGGCTTTCGTCTGATAGAAACCCGTCGAGCGCACCAACTGCTCAACATGCGCCACGTCGG
>JBIKVV010000025.1:0-22871 GCA_044356655.1 Ilumatobacteraceae bacterium | reverse complement strand
ACATCCAGAGCGTTGAGTGCCTTCATGTCGGCGTTGAACCGCGCCTCTTCGCCGGCAGCGAGGTCAAGATAATGAACACCTAACTCACGCGCCTTGGCAAACAATGGGTCGTCGACATCGGTGACATTGCGAACACACTTCACAGAGTGCCCAAGGTCTATCAACCTTCGTTGCAACACATCATAAGTAATGAAAGTAAACGCATGTCCGATATGTGTTGCGTCGTACGGTGTGATGCCGCACGTATACATCAAGACCTGCTGATCAGCAACGAAGTCTACGACACGCTTTTTCGCCGTGTCATAAAGCTTCAGCGTCAAACCGCACCACCACGCTCTGGTATTCCGGTAAGCCGAGGTGCGACTCTGGTTTTGTATCGAACATTTAGTTGCAACAACACAGCCGTAAATGCCTCGATCGCCAAAGCATTCGACAACGTGCCAGCATTTAACGGACGGCACCCAGGAATTTTTGCAACCATTTCGCTAACCGTCGCAGTCGCAACTGGATCATCAGAACAAATCAATACGTCACTGTCAACTTCATGTCCGAGTCTTCCTAGTTCAGTGGCAGGCAAATGTTGAAATGCAGCCACTACTCGCGACAGCGGAATCTCAGCCTGAACATGTGCGGCGATACTTCCGCGCGGCGGAACGAGGGGTTGAAATTCTTTGCCAACTCGCACGAGCGCATTAGCCATCGTTACCACGATTTTTCCGGCCAAGTCTTGCGTGTGTTCATTCACAACGGTTGCCGCAGAATCCCATGGGGTCGCGATGACAACCAAGTCGCAGTGGGCCGCCTGATCGTTGTCACCGCCAGAAATATTCAACTTGTAGTCGGGCCATTTTTTGATCAGAACATCGCAAACATCTTGTGCTTTTTTAGCGTCTCGAGAACCAAGAACAACCTCATAACCCACCGAGGCCAACCGCAGACCCAAAGCACTGCCCGCGGGACCTGTTCCGCCTAATAAGCCAATGCGCATACTTGGCAACGCTACCTATCGGTAGGGCAAGAATACGAGTTATAAAAGGCATCTAGCGATCGCACGGCGTTGCTCAGGACAAAACCTGCTTAAACCAACTACCGTTGAATACGTGGGCATTTTAAACGGAAAAAATATTGTTATTACTGGCGTACTGACCGAAGCTTCGTTGGCTTTCGGAGTTGCGCAACTCGCTCAGCAAGAGGGTGCGACAATTGTCCTGACTGGCGCAGGTCGCGGACTCTCAATAACTCAGCGTGCAGCCAAGAAACTTGATTCACCTGTCGAAGTTGTCGAATTTGATGTCACGGTTGAAGAACACATCGTCACCGCCCGTCAAGAGATTCAAAAGATTCTTGGACGCGTCGATGGCGTCTTGCACTCGATTGGTTTTGCGCCCGCCGCCTGCCTTGGTGACGACTTCATGGCCGCAACATGGCAAGACGTATCTACTGCAATGCACATCTCGGCTTACTCACTCAAGACTTTGGCCGATGCCTTCGTGCCACTAATGACTTCAGGGGGCACAATCGTCGGTCTCGACTTCGACAATACGGTTGCTTGGCCTGCATACAACTGGATGGGTGTGGCAAAATCTGCTTTAGAGAGCACAAATCGCTATCTAGCCAAAGCACTCGGACCAAAAAATATTCGATGCAACTTGATTGCGGCCGGACCGATTCGCACAATGGCAGCAAAGTCGATTCCGTCATTCAGCGCGTTCGAAGACATCTGGAGCGATCGTGCACCACTGGGTTGGGATGTCAATAATTCTGCTCCTGTCGCCCGCAGTGCGGTTGCACTATTGGGCAATTGGTTTCCGGCGACAACCGGCGAAATCATTCATGTCGACGGTGGTTTTCACGCAACTGGCGCTTAAGGTCAGATGAAAAATTCGAGCAAGAATCCTCTCGCGTTTGGCATCGTCGCAATTATCTGCTCGTTTTCGGTTTCGATTTTTAGCGCAACGATTGCTCAAGCGTCAAATGACCCGGCTTTCGAATCACAATGGGGCATCAGTGCAATAAATGCGAGCGAAATCTGGACTTTGACTACCGGCAAGGGTGTCACCGTTGCAGTAATCGACTCTGGCTCTGGTCCAAACCCTGATCTGAACCAAAACCTAATCGCCGGTCGGGCAATTGTCCGCGGTCGAATTAGTGAGCCATCGACAGATGTCGACCCAGTCGGTCATGGCACGCATGTGGCGGGCATCATCGCCGGTCAACGCGACAACGCAATCGGAATCAGCGGCATTGCACCTGACGCAAAAATCTTGCCGATTCGAATTCTTGACTCGCGCGGTGATGGTTCAGAAGTCGACCTCGCCCAGGCAATTCGCTTCGCTGTTGATCAAGGTGCTCGAGTCATAAACCTGTCTTTGGGTGGAGCGGTTCAAACTGGCGGATTACAAATTGCGCTCGAATATGCCGCCGAAAAAGATGTATTGGTCGTAGCTGCGGCTGGCAATGGTGGTCCGTCTGCAGGCACCACGTACCCAGCTGGCAATGACTTGGCGATTGCTGTGACAGCAGTCGACCAAACTCTCAATGCGCCATCGTTCAATCAACGAGGCGCCTACATTGATATCTCGGCGCCTGGCATCAATATTTGCTCTACCGTTCGACTTGACGCCATTGTCGATATCTCTCGCCGATGCGCAGGCGCAAACGAACCTTACGTAACGATGAGTGGCACCAGCATGGCGACCGCGCATGTCAGCGGGGTCGCTGCATTAATTTTTGCTGCGCGACCTGACTTTAGTGCGCTTCAGGTTCGCGAAGTCATGATCGCAACTGCAAAAGACATCGGCGCAGCAGGGCGCGATGAAGTATTTGGTGCCGGACTCATTGACGCTTACGCAATTTTTAAGGCTCTTGGATTCTTCCCTGAGCAAATCGTCTTTCCAACCGTTTCATCTCTCGGTCGAGTTGGCCAAGAGTCAGTTGGCGGAACGGTGCAAATTCCAGAAAGTGAAAGATTGCAGTGGTACCGCTGTTTATCACCTGGCGATGCAACGCTTGTGATTCCTTTGGATTGCGTGGCAATTTCACGCGCACAGAAAAACGTTTACGCACCAACTCGAAAAGATATTGGAGTGTATTTGCGGTTCGGCACTTTGATTTCTGTTGGCGGTACGCCACAGATGCGATTTTCGTCCACTACTCCAAAGGTTTCAGCAATATGGACGACGATTTCAACTCTAGAAGTTGGCACTAAAACACCGATCAAAGATTTGGTAGTCAGCGCTTCAAAAAGCAAGACGAGTGCGCGCGTAGTCTCAGGACCTTGCAAAATTGTCCGACAATCTCTGATCGCAGATTTGAGTGGTACCTGCAAGATCAGAATTTTCGCAGAGCCAAAAACTCCATACTCTGGTTTGGCACAAACCGTCGTTCTTGAGATTGTTGATAAGAACGAAGTAACAAATTAGATGAGCAATCGACTGGCTCTCGAAACAAGTCCATATCTTCGGCAACATCAAGACAATCCGGTCGATTGGTTTAGTTGGTCTACCGAGGCATTCACTGAAGCCCGGCGCCGAGGAGTACCTATTTTGCTCTCAGTCGGTTATTCGGCCTGTCATTGGTGTCACGTCATGGCCCACGAATGTTTTGAAGACCAAGAAACTGCAAATTTAATGAACGAACTTTTTGTGAACATCAAAGTCGATCGTGAAGAGCGCCCAGACATTGACGCTCTCTATATGGATGCAGTTCAGGCAATGTCCGGACGTGGCGGTTGGCCAATGACCGTATTTATGAGCCCAGATGGCCACCCTTTTTATGGCGGTACTTACTTTCCGAAAACATCGTTTATGAAACTAATGAACGCTGTCAGCGATGCATGGCAGAACCGTCGCACCGACATCGAAAATAACATTGCAGCCCTTGGTGAATCACTCTCGAGAACCGCAGCCGTCACCCCAGACGATTCGCTGCCAAATGTCAACTTAGTGACCCGAGCATGCGAGCAACTCGAAGCAGCATTTGATCATCAATGGGGTGGATTTGGCAGCGCGCCAAAGTTTCCGAGCACGATGAACATTGATTTGCTGCTCCGAAGATACATCGAAGAACCTAGCGAAACGTTGAAAACAATCATCGTCACAACGTTGGACGCGATGGCCTCAGGTGGAATGTATGACCACATCGGTGGCGGATTCTCGCGCTACAGCGTGGATGAAAAATGGTTGGTTCCTCATTTTGAAAAAATGCTCTACGACCAGGCCCTACTTCTTCGCGTCTATGCACACGCGGCCACCGTCTTCAAGTCTGAGAATTACCAACAAATTTGTGAAGAAATAGTCGAGTATGTTCTGCGCGATTTACGCAATCAAGACGGAGGTTTTTTCAGCGCAGAAGATGCAGATTCGCTCGATGATCATGGTCATTCACATGAGGGATACTTTTATGTCTTCACACCAACTGAGTTGCACGAGATTCTGCCACAGAATTTGGTCGAACTCGCTTTTGACCATTACGAAATCTCAGATGCAGGCAACTTCGAAGGAAAGAATATCCCGACCCGATTGACCCACCGAGGCAACTTCAAGCGGTCGCCAGAGATCGATGAGATACGCAAGCTAATTTTCGAGGCAAGAAACAAACGAATGCGCCCCCTGCTAGATGACAAAATTCTCACAGAATGGAACGCGATGATGGCTGCGTCGCTGATTGAGGCAGCAAACTTGCTGGGCCGCAAAGACTGGCTCGAGAAAGCCGAACAGAACTGTGAGTTTCTGTTTCGCGAATTACGAATCAGCGATCTTGAAACCGGTTCTTCGAGATGGATGCGCAGTTGGCAACAAAATGGTCAACCACAGGCTCGACATCGGGCACTCGCCTGCGATCTCGCACATTTAGTCGATGCATTTACCCGCCTTGCAGAAGCAACCGGCAAAGCAATATGGATATCGCGCAGCATCGAAGTCGCCGAGCAGCTTCTTGCAGATTATTGGGATGAGAAAAACGGTGGCTTTTTTACGGTCGCAGCCGACGCCGAGCAACTAATTGTGCGACAAAAAGACCTGCTTGACAATGCCACGCCATCTGCGAACTCAGTGGCTGCAAATGCTCTGCTAAGACTCGGCGCCCTAACTGGCGACGAGAAATTCTCGCGCTACGCCTACGAAATACTACGACTCTTCACACGAATCGCCGAGGCTGCGCCAAGTGCTTTCGGCAATTTATTGCACGCTGTTTATCTCTCGAACAAAGGTGTCACTGAGATCGCGATAACTGGAGACAAACTCGAACTAGTCGAGTTGGTCAAACAGAGATGGTTACCGACTATCGTGCTCGCCTTCGGCGAGCCATTTGAATCACCACTTTGGAAAGACCGTCGACCGGGGTTTGCCTATGTTTGCCAAAATTATGTCTGCAGTGCACCAGTGTCGACAGTCGATCAATTGCGAGAGACTCTTGCTTCTCTGGGTTAAAAACTGCCCTCACGAATAATCTCTGATGGTTTGCGCCTTGGACGCTTAGCGCTAGCACCACGGTCAGTCGGTTTGTCTAACAATGGCCAACCGATTGCCACTGCGCCGATCATCTGCATCTGCTCAGGAACTTTGAATTCGGCCCGCAACTGGTCTTCGCCATTGAATACCCCAAAGAAAAGCGCGCCGAGCCCAACATCATGCGCGGCGAGCAAAAGTTGCATCGTCGCAAAAGATGCGTCGACTGTCCAAAATGGCGTTGGCCACGCAGATGTTTCGTCACCGAGTTTCGTTTTCGCCTTGTCGGGTTCGCTATAGCGCTCTAGATAGGCGTGAGGGTCGGCAAAAACCAAACCAATCACTGGCGCGTCTAGAAGATGTTGCCAACGAAAGCTTGACCGTTTTTCGCGTGGTAGTGAAAGATTCCAAAATTTTGCAGTTTGCTCATCGCGCAGTAGCAATAAATGCCAGCCCTGAGTTTTTCCGGCTGACGGAGCCCGTGACGCAAGATCAACAATTCTGTCTAAGAGATCTGAATCAACAGGCGCTTTGCGAAATGCACGCACCATTTTGCGTGAGCGAACGCAGTCCGCGAACTGCATAACAAAATATTTAGTGCTTGCCGAGTTTCAGCAAGTTTTCGGTCATCGTCCAACCGTGCACAACTAGCGAGCCAGACTTCTTGGCTGACACGCTCTTAAAAAGTGTTGCAACGTCGGCTGGTGCTTTGCCAGGCTTCAGTGACTCAAAATCTATGAACCCGCTTTGACCGTTGCTCTTGATCGTAAAAGACTGCTCGTCGTACGCCGATTCGCAACCAAAACGTCTGGCCAGGCGTCGACCCCAAGCCCGTTCTTCGCCAACCGCACGATGATCTGGTCGAGGAATCAATTCTGTTAATGACTTGAAAGCCTCGAGTGCATCAACCGATACGAATCGAGACCCAACGACAACATCTTCGTCAGGAAAGGCCATCAGTGCGCGGTGATATGCCTCGCTCATCAAGCCCTTAAGAATTTGATCACGCTTTGAAGTTCGTTTGACGCTCAGCATGCCCAGCAAAACACACGGCGTGCCGCCAATGCGCTCGAGAGTTGAAAACATAAAGCCGTGCAATTTGCCGTCAAGTTTCGCGCTGGCAAACAGCACCCAATCTTCTTTTGCTTTTGAGATCGCACCAATGCCGAATGAACCACCCATTGCAGCAAGGTCATCAAGGTCTGAATCAACTAGCGCTGAGGCATCTATAGTTTTGACAACAAGCGGCATAGCTCTTCTATTCTGCCAGCAAAACTGTCAATTTCCGATGGCTAAGTTAATTACTTCAGAAAACTCGTTGTCAATTATCTAACGAGACACTCAGCCGATGTAGACACTGTTGCCATACGACGCGCGCAGAGCACCAATAGCGCGGTCAATATCAACATTGAATTCGGGGGCCAAACGCAAACTTTTGCCGCCAGGCATATGTAATTGTACTGGCGTTTGCCCTCCGTGATCTTTTAGCAATTCTTGCAAGTTGCAAATGTCTTCTTGCGACAACGACCTACCCGTAAGTTCGATGTGCAAACTCATGTCGCTCGCCCGCATTGGCTCGACGATTTTTACTTCTTGTGCATTGAACGAAATTCGTGAGTCATCGCGCTTGTCAAGTCGGCCTCGAACGGTGATGATTGTGTCTTCATCAATCAAGTGACCATAACTTGCATATGTTTTTGGAAAAATGTTGACCTCAACCGAGCCCTGCAGGTCTTCAATCGTAAGCACCGCCATCTGGTCGCCTTTGCGAGTGAACTTTCGATTGACCACCGTGATAACCCCGCCGAGAGTCAGATAGGCACCATCATTTCTTTCGTCAAGGTCAGCCAAAGAACATTCGACCTTACGTCGCAACTGACCCTCGACGCCACGCAAAGGATGATCAGATACATATAAACCGAGCATTTCGCGCTCAATTTTGAGTTGCTCAGACTTTTCATAATTTATGTTCGGTATCTCGATCTGCTCAGAGAAACTTGAGCTCGAGTCAGAGCCTTGATCAAAAAGGCTCATCACTCCTTGATCACGTTCGCGGCGTCGATTGAGAGTGTTCTCGATGATTGATTCGAACACCAAGAGCAATCCTTTGCGCGGATGACCCAAAGAATCGAAAGCACCCGCCTTGATCAACGACTCAACGGTGCGTTTATTCAGCGTTGTAATCGGTGCGCGATCAACAAAGTCGTAGAACGAAGTAAAAGCACCATTTGCTCGTCGGTACTCAACGATCTGACTGACAACGGCCTCACCGACATTGCGAATTGCTGAAAGCCCGAAACTGATTACTCGGTTATCGCCCTCGACGACCGGTACGAAGTCGACCCCCGACGAATTAATGTCTGGGGTTTTGACAGTGATATTGCTCGCACGAGCATCGGCTAAGAAAATTGCGGCGCGGTCATAACTTGCTTTAACGCTTGTGAGCAGACACGAAAGATACTCGAACGGATAATTGGCTTTGAGAAACGCAGTTTGATAGGCAATGAACGCATACCCGTAAGCGTGGCTTTTGCCGAATGCGTAGTCGGCAAAGTTCTCGATTGAATCGAAAAGTGTCTCGCCAAGTTCTTGACCATAGCCACGATCAACACAACCTTTTTCGAAACTTGCACGTTGCTTCTTCATGTCGGCTCGATTTTTTTTGCCGCAGGCCTTGCGCAAGTCATCAGCTTCTTCAAGGCTGTAGCCTGCGAACTTTTGGGCTACACGCATCATGCTCTCTTGATAAATCATCAAACCTTGGGTATCACCCAGCAGATCTTGGGCGTCGGGGTGAAATATTTTCGGTGTCTTTCGGCCGTTTTTGAAGTCTGCATAGTCGTTGTGCATATTCGCACCCATCGGGCCTGGTCGATAGAGAGCGACGATCGCAGCGATGTCGTCGATCGTTGTCGGCACCATACTGCGAACCAATGCTCGAATATTGGTTGATTCAAGTTGAAAAACACCGATTGTGTCACCACGACGCAACAGTTCAAATGTCTTTATGTCGTCAAATGGCGTCTTGTCGATGTCAAAGTCAGGGTTACTCAATTCTTGAATCATCTTGTTCGCGTCTGTGATCACGTCAAGGTTGCGCAAGCCCAAGATATCCATCTTCAAAAGACCGAGCTCTTCGACTGCGTGCATTTCATATTGAGTAACAATCGGTGCAAGATCTGCATCTTGACCAGATTCGGCTTTTCGCTGAATCGGCAAGTATTCGGTCAACTTCTCTTTTGTAATCACTACAGCTGCAGCATGAATGCCGACGCTGCGTTTCAAACCCTCGAGACCGCGCGCAGTATCGACAACCGTTTTTACATCTGGGTCGCTCTCATAAAGTGACCGCAACTCACCCGCGGCGCGATAGCCGTCAACATGCTGTTCGTTCTCTTCAAAGCAGTACTTGAGCGGTGTGTCTCGACCCATCACGACTGGTGGCATCGACTTGGCGATCTTGTCGCCCAAGCCATACGGGAAACCCAAAACTCGGGCTGCGTCTCGAACAGCATTGCGGGCTTTGATCGTGCCGAAAGTGATGATTTGAGCGACATGATCGCGACCGTATTTTTCAGACGCGTAGCGAATCATTTCATCGCGATATCGCGAGTCGAAGTCCATGTCGATATCTGGCATCGATCGACGACCGGGGTTTAAGAATCGCTCGAACAACAAATCGTATTTGATCGGATCAAGATCTGTAATTCGCAACGAATACGCAACAGCGCAGCCGGCGGCCGAACCACGACCAGGGCCAACGCGAATTGATTTTTCGTGTGCATAACGCACAAGATCCCAGACGATCAAAAAATACGAACTGAAACCCATTGTCTTGATAGTCAATAACTCGTATGCAACTCGCTCAACAACATCTGGTGCGAGTTTCTCACCCCATCGTTGCTTGGCGCCGAGCCAAGTTAGATGCTCAAGGTATGCGTGATCGTCGGCGAAACCCTCGGGAATCGGAAAGTTTGGCAGAACCGGAACATTGAATTGAATATCGACTTTCGCCCGCTCGGCGATCCATAAAGTGCTGTCGCAAGATGTTGGTTGCTCACGAAAAAGCCAACGCATCTCTTCGGCTGTCTTGAGATAGTGCTCATGACCTTCGAATTTGAGACGATTTGGGTCAGCAATTGTGCATCCGGTTTGCACACACAACAATGCATCATGCGCTGCGCTGTCTTCGCGATGTGTGTAGTGACAGTCATTCGTTGCCAATAACGGTGCCCCAAGTTTTTTAGCAATCTCGATCAACTTTGGATTTGTTTCGATCTGCAATGGAATGCCGTGATCTTGTAGTTCAATGAAGAAATTATCTTTGCCGAAAATTTCTTGCAGTCGTGCAGCTGTTTTTAATGCCTCTTCGTCTTTGCCATTCTTCAGCGCCTGCAAAACATGACCACCCAAGCAACCAGATGTAGCGATTAGACCAGCACTGTATTTTGTCAGTAACTCCCAGTCCATTCGCGGCTGATAGTAGTAACCCTCGAGAAACGCGAGACTCGCCAACTGAATCAGATTTTTGTATCCGACATTATTCTCAGCGAGAAGCGTCAAGTGATAGTAAAGTTTTTTGCCAGCTTCAGTGTCGCCACCACTGTCGTCGACTCGACCTCGACGCGTCGGACGCTCGAACCGAGTTTCATAGGCCATGTATGCCTCGGTGCCAATAATTGGCTTGATGCCGCGCTTTGTGCACTCTTTATAAAAATCGATGACGCCATACATGTTGCCGTGATCGGTAATGCCTAGAGCCGTTTGACCATCTCCGACTGCACGATCGACGAGTTCGTCTAATCGCGACGCCCCGTCGAGCATCGAAAACTCGGTGTGAACGTGAAGGTGAGTAAACGACTTACCCATTAAAGGTAAGTTCCGGGACGTTCCCCTGGCTGAGCGATCGGAGCCTGACCTGATTGAATTTGCCGTTGCTCAGCTTGCTGTCGCATTGAAAGCTGCTGAGCAAACATCGTGGCTTGAATGCCATGGAATAAGCCTTCGAGCCAGCCGACCAGCTGTGCTTTAGCCACACGCAACTCAGCATCAGACGGCACTTCACCATCATTAAACGGCAAGGCCAACATCCGCAGTTCTTCTTGCAAGTCTGGCGAAAGTGCCTCGGCAAGTTCAACTATCGACCGCTCGTAGATCTCTGCCAAACGTTCGCGCGACGGTATATCGAGAGTCATCGAGTGAACTTCGTCGAGCAGTTGCTTGATCATCGAACCAATACGCATAACTTTTGCCGGTGCGGTAACGGTTTCGAGCGTAGTTTCGCTCTGCTCTTCGACAATCTCTGCTGGTTGGCTTTTTTCTGCTGGCTTATCTTCAGGTTTTTTCATGGTGGGTCGCCAAACTTATCACTGAACTGCTGTTGCGAGCAACGGTACATCTAGTTCATCATCAGTCAAAGCACCATGGCGACACTGCAATATAAACGGGCCGGTATCGGCTGCATCATCAAAACTAATTGGCTCTCTTGGCACAAGCACAACATCACCCAGGCGCTTTCGGGTTGCAGAACCCAGTCGCGGCCCAAGCCAGTTTTCATCAATAACTTGTTCTTTACTGGCAACCCACGCGACACCAGAATGGTGTGCGGTTGCCCGGGCCAAAAGTTCGACTTGAACTCCATCGCGAGCATGCAGCCACCTGAAACGACCTTCACCAGACTGATATGCAACCATCGCCATCACCTCAGGATGTGGCGGCATTGTGTTTGTGCCGACCATCACTTGACCGTGATCAGCTGTAACAATCAAAACAGCGCCGGGAATAAGAGTCTCTTGAATTTTTCTGACTATGCCGTCAGCACTAGCCAACTCTGCTTCATAAAAACTGCCGAAGCCTCGCTCATGGGCAATTTTGTCAACACCGTCGTAGTAGGCATAGATGAATTTTTCACCACTTCGCAGCAGTTGCCCAACTTCGACCGCGATGCTTGATGCTGCCCGCCAACCTCGAGCGCGAACACCACGAAGGTGAGCCTCGGTGAAAGCCGAACCCTCGAGCTCTGCCTTGCTAAGTACTGGCACGCTGGCCCCCATGAATGGCGGGCACGGCTGAATCAAATCAGGTGGATACATATTTCGTAGATCGCCCTTTTCGTCGCCCCACTTGAGCATTTGCATTACGCGAGCACCCATGTCGATGCGATATCCCACCAAACCATGTTCGGCTGGAGCGAGACCTGTCGTTATCGAGGTCAGTGCGCTAACAGTTGTTGTTGGGGCGACTGTAGTAATCGACGAACCCTGCATGGCAGCAAGTGTTGGACAATGCGCAAGATTTTTTTGAAGTTGGTGCCAGCCAAGACCATCGATGACGAGCAGCACAACTTGTCGCGCACCTTTGACGCAACTCGGCATCCAATCTGGAATCTCTCTTGTGCCTTGCGGACCAAGCAAAGCCGGAATGATGCCCGTTATGCAACCATCTTTATAGTCAGGAAGTCGCGGACCGGTTGTAGTTGGAGTCGCCATGTTGTGCCCCCTGAGAGTAGTTCAGGCTTGTTCGCCTGGGCACGCAATTCTTCGGCGAAATTAGCCAGGTAAAAGTCACATAAAAGCGTGTCATTAGTATAAAGATGTGAGAATTTCTACCCGAGGCGACTACGCCTGCCGTGCGTTGCTCTCGCTTGTTTTACACGCCAACGAAGACGGACCAACCTCGGTTCGAGATATCGCCGAGCGCACCGCTCTGCCTCAACCTTATTTAGAGCAAATTCTTTTGGCTCTCAAAGGCGCCGGTTTGGTCAAGTCGAAACGCGGTGTCGGTGGCGGATACATTTTGGCCAAGGCTGCCGGAGATATTCGCATCTCAGAAATTATTTCTGCAGTTGACGGACCAATAACAGTTGGCGACTTCGGCGAACCACACAAAGATGGTGCATGTGATCATGACGGCCAGTGCGTTTTGCTCGCCGTCTGGAACTTGGCCAGCGAACACATGCGCGAGCACTTGGCCAAATACACACTCGAAGAAATCGCTGCAATCTCAAACGGCGAAGCCGCTTGGCCTTCGCCAAAAAAATAACTAGTCGACGCGCTGCGAACACTTCGCTAATACAGAGGCGAAGTCTTGAGGCAACTCAGCTGCAAACTTCATTTCTTCACCCGAGACAGGATGCTTAAAGTGCAGGCTCGTGGCATGCAACATCGGTCGAGGCGACGACAACACGCTGCGCGCGCCACCATAAACAACATCGCCGACAACACTGTGGCCGAGAGTCGCAAGGTGTACTCGAATTTGATGAGTTCGACCAGTTTCAAGTCCGCACTCGATCAATGAACAATCAACAGGAATATTAAATGCTCGTCGCACTTCATAGGTCGTGCGTGCAACTTTGCCGTCACTCAACACCGCCATTTTTGTAGGATCACGTTGATCTCTGCCAAGCGGAGCATCAATCACACCCGAGGCCGCACTCATGTGGCCCCACACCAAAGCCAAGTATCGGCGTGTCACCAGACGATGTGAGAGCGCATCAACTAAAGACTCGTAGGCGTGCGACGTTCTAGCCATCATCATCAAACCAGTAGTGCCCGCATCTAGGCGATGTACGACACCTGGGCGAAATGGGTCGCCAACATTTGCAATATCTGGATATTTCGCCAAAATTGCATTCACTAACGTGCCCGTCGGATTGCCAGCCCCAGGGTGCACAACAATGCCGGCATGTTTGTTAATTACGAGAATGTCGGTGTCTTCATAAACAATTTCGACATTGATATCTGGCTCAGCCATTGGCAATTGTTTTTTTGGCAGCAATGCAAGTTCAACTTTTAGATGTTGACCCTCAGTTGCTTTTATTTTCCCGGCTTTGACTGCGACACCATCCAAGATGACGGCACCAGCCTCGATGAGTGAGGCTGCTGCAGCTCGCGGAATATCTGCTACAAGCGAAACGATTCGATCGACTCTTTGACCAGCAAGAGCCGCAGGCACGAACTCGTCGATCACTCGCCTGTCTGACTCGTCGTTGGCGAATTTGTCTTGACTCATGACTGCAACTTTGTACGCGACGTCACAACAGACGAAGTAATCAACATCGCAGCCCCAAGTGTGACAGCAGAATCAGCGATGTTGAACACCGGAAACCACTGCAAGTCAATAAAGTCGATTACCGAACCTGCAAGCCATTTTTCGCCGCGAAACAATCGATCAACGACGTTTCCAAGAGCGCCACCAATCAACATTGCAGTGCCAACTAGCGACAAACTAGTAGTTGCTTTCTTCAAGCTCAACCAAAGCCACACCGCTACGCCGATTGCCAACAAACCAATCAGTCGCCCCATACCTTGACCCTGCGAGAATGCCATGCCAGAGTTAAATACCAAGTTAAACCGCAATGTCCAGACAAGATCAATTGTTCGACCATCACTCAACGAATTGAGCGCCCAGTTCTTGGTCGCCTGATCGGCAATAACTATCGCAACAATAATTAGCTTGGGCGTTTGGCCAGTCGATCTAGTAAGAACCAATGCCACCTGCGCGCTCGATTACTAATTCTGTTGTCCACGGAATCGCCTTTAAACGTTCACGCGGAATTGGCAAACCTGATCGAGACGAATAACCGTAGTCACCTGTTTCGAGTCGCTTGAGTGCCTCATCGATTTCTTCGACTGTTTGTCGCGCCGATGCAGAAAGAGTCAGATCGCGCTCACGCTCGACGACCATCGTGTCGCCCTCGCCGCCCTCGTCATCGAATTGAACGTCGCCCATCTCTGAGTTTTCGACAATCGCATTTGCTTCGCTTTCGAGTTGGTCTGCCTGACCAAGCAGATTGCGCCGCTCAACTATCAATAGTTCGCGTTGCGACATCAAAAATTCGATGTTGAATTCTTTGGTTGGTGTGATGCCATCTTGCATTACACCTTTAATAATTGGTGGCTTCGGCGGAGCAACAGGCTTGCGGTTTGCTTCGATCTCAGCCAAACGAGCAGCCTCACGCGCTGCAAGCTTTGCGGCCTTTGCGTCCTCGCGAGCCTGCTTTTCTTCTTGGCGCTGTTTCTCTTTGGCGACTTTCAACGCCAAACGCTCGGCTTGTTGTTGGGCTTTAAGTTTTGCGCGCTCTTTGGCTAGTCGCTGTGCTTCTTTTTGCTTCTCTTTTTGCAGACGCTTGCGCTCGGTCAACGCTTTTCGCTTTTCGAGTTCTTTTTGCTTCTTTGCTGCCTTGATCTGGGCGAGCTTTTTCTTTAATTCAAGCTTCTTTTTGGCTTCAAGTTTCTTCTTGAGTTCAAGCTTTTTCTTTAATTCAAGCTTCTTTTTTAGATCAAGTTTTTTCTTGAGTTCAAGTTTCTTCTTCGCTTCAAGCTTTTTCTTGAGTTCAAGCTTCCTTTTCAGAGCCAATTTTTTTTGCATCTCAAGCTTTTTGCGCATAGCAAGCTTCTTTTTGAGCTCTGCTTTCTTGCGCGCCGCAACCTTCTTTTTAGCCATTGCCTGCTTTTTCTGCTTAGCAGTTGCCATTGTCACCTCTCAAGTGGTTCTTGTTTAGAACCCACTTATATGATCGCGCTACGATATCGGATTTAGCGCGACAAACACCGCGACACCATCTAAATCGGCGTTCGGCGACTGTTTCTCAGTCAAAATCGTGACCTCGAAGTCAACAGCCAGAGTCTCTGCCTTGATGGTCTCATGATGTGGCGAGATTTGTTCGCATAGTTTTTCGGGCAAATTCAGTCGAAGTTTGATTCGATCAGATACATCGAGTGCAGCGTCGCGACGGTGTTGCTGCACCAAACGAATCACATCGCGGGCGGCGCCTTCGGCTTCGAGCTCGGGCGTCAATTCGATATCAAGAACGACCACACCTGAAGAACTTGCCAATGCAGCACTAGCACCCGAAGCCTTAGGCACAAGTTTGAGTTGATATTCACCAGGGTGCAAGTCGACCGAACCAGCCGTCACAATGTCGCCTTTGCGCACCCAATCGCCTTTCTTCACCGCCTTGATGACAGTTTGCGTGCTTGCCCCAAGTCGCGGACCGACAACGCTGGGCACGACTTGCAACTCAAACTCGGCGATAGACGAGACATCGTCTGAAAAACTTAACGACCGCACATTTACTTCATCTTTAATAATGTCTTCAAACGCGACAAGCGCGCCAGAATTCTCGGTGGCGATTACCAAACTTGCTAGTGGCTGACGCACACGCCGGCTATGAATCTTGCGCAGAGACAAAGTCGTTGAACAAACATCACGAACACGGTCCATCGACGAAACCAAACTCTCATCGTGACGCAACCCCTCGACTGTTGGCCACAACTCGAGATGTACGCTGCGCTGGCCTGTAAGCCCACGAAAAATCTGTTCGGCAACAAGTGGCAACACGGGTGCAGCAACGCGCGTCAAATAATGAAGAACAGTGTGCAATGTGTTGATTGCCGCAACATCGCCCTTCCAGAACCGATCTCTACTTCGGCGGATATACCAATTAGTTAGAACATCTAGAAAAGTTCGAATCTCAGCACAAGCCGCAAACAAATCGTATGCATCAAAGCTCTTGGTTGTAGATTCGACCAAACCATGAAGTTTCGAAATTATGTAACGATCTAAGACGTTTTCGCTCGAGGCATCTACCGAACCTGAGACCGATTCGGCGTTTGCATACAGCGACAAGAAGTACCAACTATTCCATAATGGAAGAATCACTTGGCGTACGGTGTCACGCATACCTTCATCGGTGACAGCAAAATCTGAGCCACGTAAAATTGAAGACGAAAGCAGATACCAACGCATCGCGTCTGCGCCGTGGCTGTCAAACACTTTCATTGGGTCTGGATAATTTCTGAGACTCTTCGACATTTTTGCGCCATCTTCACCGAGGACGATGCCATGACTCACGCAATTCGAAAAAGCGGGGCGATCGAACAATGCTGTTGCTAGAACGTGCAAGGTGTAAAACCAACCACGAGTTTGCCCGATATATTCGACAATGAAGTCACCTGGATAGTGATTTTCAAACCACTCTTGATTTTCAAACGGATAATGCACCTGGGCAAACGGCATTGAGCCGCTTTCGAACCAGCAGTCCAAAACTTCGGGCACTCGGCGCATCATTGACTTGCCAGTTGGATCGTCTGGGTTCGGTCGCACCAGATTATCGATGGTTGGTCGATGCAATTCTTGAATATCAACACCAAAATCTCGACGAAGTTCTTCAAGGCTGCCGTAGACGTCTATGCGTGGATAATTCGGATCATCGCTGCGCCAAACGGGTATTGGTGAACCCCAAAATCGATTGCGACTGATTGTCCAGTCGCGCGCGTTCTCAAGCCACTTGCCAAAACTTCCGTGTTGCAGGTGGTCTGGTACCCATTGAACTTGTTCGTTCAACTCGACCATGCGATCGCGGATTGCTGTGACCTTGACGAACCATGAACCCACTGCCTTGTAAATCAACGGCTTGCCAGTGCGCCAGCAATGCGGATACGCGTGGTCGTAAGTTTCATGACGAACAACGACACCGCGTTCTTTCAATACACGAATAATTGCCGGGTTGGCGTCAAAAACGAGTTGGCCTTCGAAATCAGCAACTTCGCTAGTGAATCGTCCACGCGAGTCGACGGGCACGACGAGTTCAATACCTGCTTCTTGACAGACGCGCTGGTCGTCTTCACCAAAACCTGGTGCCAAATGCACGACACCCGTGCCGTCTTCAGTTGTGACGAAATCCCCGGCGATTACTCGAAAGGCATTTGGATGGTCAGCAAAATAACTAAATAACGGTTTATATGTTCGACCGACTAACTGCGAACCAATAATCGTTTCAAGAATCTTCGGCTCAGGAAACTCGCGCTCATATGCCGACAATCTTTCGGCGGCAATAATTAATCTGCGATCTGCATGTTCGATGACTACATATTCGACATCAGACGCCACAGCGAGTGCCAAGTTTGACGGCAATGTCCACGGAGTGGTTGTCCACGCCAGCAAGAGTTCGCCAGATGAAAGTTCAAACCCGACAGTTAGCGCTGGGTCTTGCACTTGTTTGTAGGCATCGTCCATTCGCGTTTCTGTGTTTGAAAGCGGGGTTTCGAGAGCCCATGAATATGGCAGCACTCGGAAGCCTTCGTAAATCAAACCTTTATCCCACAGAGTTTTGAACGCCCACATGACACTCTCCATGTATGGGGTGTCGAGTGTTTTGTAATCGTTTTGAAAGTCAACCCACCGAGCTTGACGTGTTACATATCGCTCCCAGTCGCTGGTGTATTGCAAGACCGATGTACGGCAATAGTCGTTGAACTTGTCAATACCAAAATTAGTGATTGCTTGACGACCGGAGATACCAAGTTGACGCTCGGCTTCGGCTTCGGCGGGCAGACCATGACAGTCCCAACCAAAGCGCCGTTCTACACGCTGACCTCGCATAGTCCGATATCGAGGCACGGCATCTTTAACAAAACCAGTCAGCAAGTGACCATAGTGAGGCAGACCGTTTGCGAACGGTGGACCATCATAAAAAACGAACTCGTTCTCGCCGTTTTTTCCGGCGTCGCGCATTTCTATTGAAGCAGCGAAGGTCTCGTCGGTCTTCCAGTATTCAAGAACTTGGCTCTCAAGTGATGGAAAGTTCGGTTGTGGTTCTACCTGCGGGTAAGACACAAACTAATTAACAATTCAGAATCAGGCGCTGCACAACAATTTGCAAAAACAGCAAGACAACCAAAGGTGAAAGATCAAGAGCGCCCGTTCGAGGCATCACCCGACGCGTCCAATCGAGAACTGGCTCGGTAAAACGACCAACAAAGTATGAAATTTGCGCAACTACCCCGCCACTTGTTGAAGGAAACCACGACAAGACCACCCGAACAATGATCATGTAGATAAAGATTTGTACAAGGCTGCAAAGTATTCCGGTCATTGAATTAAAACCCAATCTGCGCTAACCGCGCGTGATGCGTGCGCCAAATGGCTTCATCATAAAAACACCATTACTCATTTTCTCCATGGTGCCGCTATTGGCATAGCAAACGCCACTTGCAAAATCGATAATTCTGCGCATCGTTTTTGGGTCAGTTGACTGCACATTGATGATCACAGGATTGCCTTCTTTAAATCGATCGGCGATTTCTTTTGCGTCTTCATAACTTGTCGGACGAATCGTGACAGGATCGCTCGCTGGCATAACTGGTCGCGCAACTGCCTCAGTGCGACGCCCTGCAACGGGACGAACAGTCACACCAGAATCGTGTTGGGCCTGCTGTGCACGCATACCACTGGATCGCGCATCGCCTATGGCTCGATCGTCGTAGTCGTCATAACCAGGTTCTGGTTCATCAAATCGTTCTACGCGTTGACGGCCTCGACTCGGCATGCGTCGATCGCGTTCAACTGCGACTGATTCGTCATAATCGTCATACGCCTCATCTGGTCCTAAACCCAAGTAATCCATTGCTCGGCGAAACATTGACATACGCCAAGGATAGTTCAAATTTTGAGGCTAAATACGGACTATAACGAGTAGCGACTTGACGCAACTAGCTGCGTGGCCCGAACAGGGCTGAGCCGATTCTGATCATTGTCGATCCTTCGGCGATGGCGATTTCAAGATCACCAGTCATGCCCATGCTGCATTGCTTAAGCCCCAAGTCGTCAACGAGTTTTCGCGCCAAGCGAAATGCTCGTTGCGTTTGTTGGGGTTCATTGCTTGTTGGTCCGACGGTCATCAAACCCACAACCTCAAGCCCTTTAGCCGTTGCCAAATCTAAAAGCTGACTCACCTCTTGAGGATTGCATCCGCCTTTGTCGGGCTCTTCAGTGGCGTTGACCTGCACCATTATTTTCGGTCGGATATCAGAATCTGCCTTGACACAGCGCTTAGCGATCTCGTTAATTAGGTCTACTCGATCGACGCTTTGCCAAACATCGACCAACTCTGCAATTGATTTAACTTTGTTGCTTTGTAGACGACCGATGAAATGTATTGGCAAGCGCTTTGCCGTGGGCAGTGCGCTTGATTTGGCAATCAACTCTTGCGCGTAGTTTTCACCCACCCCATCACACCCCGCATCAAACGCCGCAACCATCGCGCCAACATCAAATGTTTTTGTAACAGCGATCAGTTTGATATTTACTCCGCCAGCCGCAACGATGCGCTGGCGAATTTCAATTACACGCGAGGCAACTTGCGATGCGTCTACTGAGGTCATGTCGTCACCGACATGCAAAGTTTATTTTAGAAACGATGGAAGATCGTCGTCGTCATCTGCACCACTCAATGGATCAGACGCGCCGCCAAACAAATCTTTCAATCGTCCGCCTTTGGCATCTGGGCGAACTGTGCCAGATGTGGCTGTGTTTCGACCGTCACCGCGGGTGGCGGTACGTTGCGCAGTACTGTCCCATCGTTCAAAACCTGCAGCCACAACTGTGACTCGAACTTCATCGTTGACGTCGTCATCAATTACCAAGCCGTGAATGATGTTGGCGTCTTGATGCGCAACGCCACGCACGATCTCCATGGCGTTCGTAACTTCGAACAGACCAACATCTGAAGGACCAGTGATGTTGACGACAATGCCCCGGGCACCCTCGAGCGAAGCTTCAAGCAATGGCGAGTTAATTGCGGCATTCGCTGCCAACACCGCGCGGTTATCGCCGCTTGCAGCGCCCGTGCCCATAAGCGCAGTGCCTGCATTTGAAAGCACTGTCTTGACATCAGCGAAGTCGGTGTTGATCAAGCCTGGCGTTGTGATCAAACCTGTGATGCCGGCAACGCCTTGAACCAAAACTTCGTCGGCTTTTTTGAACGCGTCAAGCATCGTTGTCTTGTCGGTCGAAATTGTGAGCAGTCGCTCGTTAGGAATAACGACGAGTGTGTCAACTTTTTCTTTCAGTGCTGCGATGCCGGCATCTGCCTGAACCGAACGACGGCGACCTTCGAATGCAAACGGACGTGTAACAATCGCAACCGTCAATGCACCTTCGGCTTTTGCAATTTCGGCGATTACTGGCGCTGCACCAGTACCAGTGCCACCACCCTCACCTGCAGTAATGAAAACCATGTCAGCCCCAGCGACAACTTCTTGAATCTCGTCACGATGTTGCTCGGCTGCTTCGCGACCAACCTCTGGGTCAGCGCCTGCGCCAAGACCGCGAGTTAACTCACGACCAATATCGATTTTTACGCTTGCATCGCTCAACAACAGTGCCTGTGCGTCAGTGTTGATCGCTATGAACTCGACACCGCGCATGCCTGACTCCATCATGCGATTAATTGCGTTCACGCCGCCACCACCTACACCGATGACTTTGATAACTGCCAAATAATTCTGTGGTTGACCGACCATTTAGGATTAACCCCCGCTGCTTGCGCTTGTTGTGCTCACTGTTTGTGAGTGCAGTTATTCTGCCACATCGGCCAACTAGCACCAAACATCAGCGAAACGTTCAGGAAGGTTTAGAGAAAGTCTCTACTTCGACTTTACAGTTGGCGTTCGTGGGTCAGTTAAGTCGATAGCAATAATTTGTTTCGCGTCTTGTCTGCGCAGTAGCACTAGCAGTGAAATTAACTTGTTCTGCAAGTCGATCGGCGGGCCAAAATTAATCAGAGTTCCGGTGCGCAGAGTCATGACCAGCTGATTTGGCCCACCCACACCAACGTTCAAAACTCGTTCGCTCAACTCGGTGGGCAAGCCTGCGGCTAGCTGAGCGGCCGCCTTGTAAACGGTGCCAGCACTCGCCCCTGGTGCAAGATTCGGGCCAACACCAGTGATCTGCAGATATTGCGTGGGTTGACCTATTTCAACAGCCAAAACACGACCTTGCGGATCAACGACCCGTGACCGATTATCTACACCTATATAAAAGGCCACCGGCTTGCGCTCAACGATTTCGATTACCAGTCTTGACGGGAAAAACGATTTGATCCGCACAGACTCAACCCAAGGATCACCCTCAAGCCGTCGCTCGGCTGCCCGTGTATCAACTGTCAAAATTGACTTACCGTCAAGAGATTTTTCAACGGCGATCAACAAGTCAGCGCTGACATAGCGAGCGCCTTCGATTTCGATTTTACGAACGCCGACGATCGGCGATGCCAGCACTATTAGAACGAGTGCTACCACACCTATCACAGAGCCAGCCGCAGCAAGCAGACGTCGGCGATTTGAAGCGAGCGCCCTAATTACATCTTTACCGCGATCTTCGATTCGTGAATCACGGATGATGTTGCTTGGGTCAGATGTCGGAGCGATGTTTACTGAACTGGTCATTTCATCGATCGGGTGGTCTGAATCAACGGGTAACCGAAGGTCTTCATCAACTATGACGATTCGACCATTATTAGTTTTCAGTGTTAACGACGAATTCGTCGCCGATGAGTTGTCTCGTGATTCATCGCGTGTCTCGTCGCGAGACTGATCGCGAGACTTGTCGCGAGACTTATCTAGGTCATTTGGTAAAACGACACGTAAATTTGCAGATGGTGTTGCGTCACCATCAAAGGCATCTTTGAGTTCGGCTAACACTTCATCTGAAAGTTGCTCAGAAAACGATGGCACCGGAATCGACAAGTCAGTATTATTCGCCGAACCAAAAGCCGATTCAAGTTGCGTGTTACGAGAAACCGCACCTTGATCAATCGCGCCTGCTTCTTGAGAGATAGCCGCCGAAAAACCAACTAAACGAATTTCGCTACGCAGTTCTAAGCCATGTGATTCGACAACACGTTGGCGAACGAAAGTCATAAGTTCGACCACATCATCTGCATTGCCGTCTTCGTCAGCCTGAATAAAGTTGGCGTGTTTGTCGGAAATCGAAGCCGTACCGATTCGATGGCCGCGCAGACCCAGACCATCGATCAAAGCACCAGCCGACGAAGCGCCCGAAACTGGATTGACAAAAACCGAACCAGCGTTTTGTCCGCCTGGCTGATTCTCACGACGCCACTTGACAATTTCGGCAAGTCGAGACTCGCCTTCGGCCTTGTCTCCCCTTGCGAGTCGCAATGTCGCCGACAAAACGATGTGTTGATCATTCAGATCAGAGCCACGAAAACGCAACCCAAGATTTGCTGCCGAAACATTGGCTTCGATACCACGTTCGATGTGAAATATGCGCACGCTCAACAACGACGCAATCATGTCTGAACCATGCCCACCTGCATTCATGCGCACTGCGCCGCCAATCGAACCTGGCACACCTACAGCCCATTCAAAACCCCGCAGACCTGCAGCAACGCTTTGCCTTGCAATCACCGGCAGTGACGACATTGCGCCGACAACGACTATTGGGTCTTGGTCTGAACTCGGAAGGTTGATCTGCTCGGCAAATGGTCCTAAGGCGATCGCTAAACCGCGAAAGCCGCTATTGCTAATCAGCATGTTGCTACCGCGACCGAGCATCAATACAGGTATTTTCACTTTTGCTAGCGCGCGCGAAGCGGCATGCAGATCATCGACGCTCATC
>JBIKVV010000024.1:0-23252 GCA_044356655.1 Ilumatobacteraceae bacterium | reverse complement strand
CGTGGCACCGCTGGGTATTCGACGCGTTGCGATGTGTAAAGCGTGTCTCCGATCTTGAGACCAGTCGCGTTGATGAGACCGATTACGTCGCCAGGAAACGCATCTTGAATAATCGTGCGATCAGAACCAAACGCAGACGTCGCGTATTTCGTGCTCAAGACTTTTTCGGTGCGCGAACAAGTTACATCCATGCCGCGTTCAAAGCGACCCGTGCAGACGCGGGCAAAAGCCAACAAGTCACGATGTCGCGGGTTCATGTTCGCCTGAATCTTGAAGACGAACGCCGAGAACGCATTGTCGAGTGATTGTGGTTCGCCCGCCAAATCTTGTCGTGCAACTGCAGCAGGGGCAAGGTCGATCACTGCGTCGAGCAACATTCGCACACCAAAGTTTGTTAGCGCTGAGCCGACAAAAACCGGCGTTGTTTCTCCGGCGAGAAATGAGTCGAGGTCGACATTTGCGCCGATCTCGTTGAGCAGTTCGCAACCTTCAAGTGCGGCTTGCCACGCAGGGCCTTCTTCGATGGCGGCGCGATCGTTCGGCACGATTTCTTCTGGGGCTGCTGAACCGCCGCGAGCAGTGCGTGTGAAACGGATGAATTCATTCGTGCGACGATCGATTACGCCACGAAAGTCTCCGGGTATGCCGACTGGCCAGGTCGCGGGCGTCGGGCGCAAACCAATTTGTTTTTCAACTTCGTCGAGCAGCTCGAGTGGGTCGCGGCCGGGGCGATCGTATTTGTTGAAAAATGTCAGCACAGGCAGATTTCGCGATCGACAAACTTGAAACAGTTTCAGCGTTTGCGACTCGATACCTTTGGCGATGTCGAGCACCATGACGACTGCATCGACGGCCGCCAGCACGCGATATGTATCTTCAGAAAAGTCTTTGTGGCCTGGCGTGTCAAGCAGGTTAAACACGTGGTCGCGATAAGGAAACTGCAACACGGTCGACGAAATCGAAATGCCGCGCTCGCGTTCGAGCGCCATCCAGTCTGAAGTTGAAGATCGTGCACCAGCCCGGGCCTTGACTGCACCGGCTTCTTGAACTGCACCCGCATAAAGCAAAAATTTCTCTGTGAGCGTCGTTTTGCCCGCGTCGGGGTGCGAAATAATGGCGAATGTGCGTCGGCGCTCAGCCTGAAATAGAACGTCGTGTTCTTTGCTCATCGCCAAACTTTCACTTGCTTATTCTACGCAGGTCTAGTTTGCGAATTGCCTTTCTGGGGTTGGCGTGATGCTGCGATGACCCGATGGGTGAGTGGCGACAACCGAAACTTTGCTGACTTTTCCGTCATTTAGTTTCGCAAAAAACATTGACGCAGCAAAATATGTTACGCATGCAGTTGTGAGAACCGCTCGATAACTAAACGTGCTGGTTGCAGCAATGCCGATAACCCCACCAGAAATATAAGCGGTGTTGTAAAGCACGTCGTAGGCGGCGAAAATTTTGCCGATACTTGTGGCAGGAGAGTTGGCTTGAATAGTCGCGTCTGATCGAACGCGCAAGTTCTGAAAAGCGAAGGCACAAAGCAACACACTGCCAAGAGCAATTCGTGGATGAGCAAAGGTCGAGGCAATACCGATAACAACACTGGCAAGGGCAAAGGCGATGACGGTGACTGATCGTCGTGGAAAGTGTTCTGAGATCCATTCGGCACTGATTGAACCAAGAAATGAACCAGCAGCCGAAAAACCCAGCACGGCAAGATAGCCCGTTGTCTGCATGTTGAATGATTTGTCGATCATCACGGCGATGCTGGCGATACATATGCCAAGTAAAAAGCGGTGAGTCGCAGTTGCCGACATTGCGAAACGGGTTTTGGGCGATCGCAGATGCTCGAATAGCCGGCGATAGTTGAGTTTGTTGAAACTTTGACGACCGCCACCAATTTTTGTTTCAATGCGACCATAGTTTCGTGCGGCAAAGAGTTGTAGTAATGCCGCAACTACGAAACCTGCAGCGGGCAGTCGATGAGTAACTGCAAAATAAATTGAGCTGCCGCATGCACCTGCGATCACGCTCAAAATTAACGAACTTGAGTCGGCAGCAACGAGTTCATGGCGTCGAACCAAAAACGAAAGTGATGTTGCGCGCGCCGTGTAAAGAATTCGAGTCAGACCGAGCAGTACACAAAAGCAGAAATAGCCAACAGCTCTCCCGCCGACGAACACATCAACCGCTGAAAGTGTTGCAAGTAAGGTAAAAATCGCACGTCCTATGTGTCCGCGGCTCAGAAGTCTTACGCGATCGAAACGATCCGTCAGATCGCCAGCAATCGGCCCGACCAAAATCAACGGAATCAGCGACACGACTAAGGTCGAAGCCATCGCGCGCAACGAAGGACCATCACTAAATTTGAAGACCAACACATTGGCCAAGGTGATCGTTGTGAGTGCATCGGCGATCTGTGACGAAAATTGGGCACTAATTGCGCGACGAAAGTCGATGTACTTAAATAGGTCGCGACGTCGCACGTGCACCGCTGTGGTAGCGCGACGCAATTGCTTCACGATTTAATTGTGCTTGAGGCCCTTAGTGCAGATCGTTGATTTTGGTTAACAGCAACTGAACATTTGGTTACTCGTCTAGTGTTTGTAGTCATGAAACCGATTGTTCGCAAAATTGTGGCTCTTGTGGTTGTGGTGGCGATCGGGGCAGTGGCTGGTCCGTGGGTGTACATCAACTTGATCAAAGATCAGGCGCCTGAAGCGTTGACGCTTGAGCCATCGACTACAACTATTGCGCCAGAATCAACTACATCGATTGCGGCCGAATCGACAACAACAATTGTGCCAGCGAGCACCATTGACGGCAACTGGAAAGTAGTTGCTGACTCGATCGTCGGTTACCGCGTCAAAGAAACTATCGTCGGTCAAAAAACCGAAGGCGTCGGGCGAACATCTGAGATAACGGGTTCGCTGACGATTGTCGACGAGCAAGTCACTGCTGCTGAGTTCACAGTAGATATGACGACGCTTGTGAGTGACAGCACGCGCCGTGACCGCCAGGTGAACACGCGCATTCTTGACACAAAGACATTTCCGACTGCGACGTTCACACTGAAAGAACCGATCACACTCACGCCTGAGGCGCTGGCCGGCAGTGACTTCAGTGTCGACACAACTGGCACGCTCACATTGCGGGGTGTCACAAAAGACATTGATCTCACACTTATCGCGCGATTAGTTGACGATGTTATTGAAGTGAATGGATCAATTGAGATTGTGTTTACAGATTGGTCGATACCAGACCCGAGTATTTCGTCAATTATTGTCGTCGACCGCGGCTTGCTCGAGTTTTTGGTACGGTTCGCGCGTTAGTAGCGAGGTGTTAGTTGCGCTTTAAGCGCTAGTTACAGTCACGTAGATGCCGCCGTTTGTTTCGCTCGCGTCATAGCGAGTTAGTGGGCGGGCGGCTGGCCCGTTGATGACGGCACCAGTTTCTGGATTAAATCGCGACCCGTGAAGTTCACACTCGAGAACAGCACCAACTCGACCAACCGGAAACCCTTGGTGAGTGCAATTAACTCGCAACGCAGTGATGCCTGCACTCGTGCGAGTTAAAACAATGCCGACTGTGCCACCGTTCGGTGCTGGAGCATCTACAACTTTTGTACTACCAAGTTCAAGTGCCGAACTTTCGAGCACACGCACTGTTACGACTTTTGCGGTTGCTTCACCTGGTTTGCGACGCCAAACGAGTTTGCCTTTGGCGTTGCGGCAGACAAAAGTGACACCATCAACCGTGCGCTCGCGACCTTTGGCTTTGCACGGTGTGCCGGCAAGATTTGCAGGTGCAGCCGAAGCGCGGTCGCCGACGATCAACCAGGCAAACGATGCAACGGTTGCCGAAAGAAATGCACGTCGTGAAGAATTTTTGTCGATCATCAACCGAATCTTATATCTATTCGGCTTCGGCAGCGAGTGCGAGCCACGTTTCTTCGGCATTGTTCACTTTGGCTTGAGCCTTGGCGAGTTCTTCGCTAATTTTTGCCAGCTTCACGTGATCACTACCAGCAGAAGCCATTTGCGCGGTGATCTTTTCGAGTTCTGCTGTGGCTTTGGCGAGTGCAGTTTCAGATTGTGCAACCATTCGTCGCAGAGTGCTCGGACTCTTTGATGACTTTGAAGTTTTTGGTTTTTGCGCGAGTTCAGCTGCCGCAACATCGGGCGTGCTAATCAATTTGCCGCGTTGTGCACCAGACATTTGTTCTGTTGGCGCAGCATTGCGTTGCTTGAGCCAGCCCGCCACACCGCCACGTACAACTGCGGCGCCGCCGACACCGTCGAGCGCCAACACATCAATCACTGTCCGATCGAGAAAAACCCGGTCGTGACTGACGACGACAACAATGCCAGGCCATTCATCCAAATAATCTTCGAGCGCGCGCAGAGTGTCGAGATCTAAATCGTTTGTCGGTTCGTCGAGCAGCAAAACGTTGGGCTGTTCAATCAGCGTTAACAAAAGTTGCAGTCGTCGTCGCTCGCCACCCGACAAAGTAGAAATCGGCGCATATTGTGTGTCGCCGTCAAACCAAAATTGGCGCATCAATTGATTGTCTTCAATTGATGGCTGACCTTTGTCGCCGGCAACTGCTTCGCGCACGCGCTGATTCACGTTCAGTTCGCGACCGAGTTGGTCGTAGTAACCAATTTTGACAGTGCTGCCAATGTCGAGGTGACCGTGAGTTGGTTTGAGTCGACTCGAAATTAAGTCGAGCAATGTACTTTTGCCCGCGCCGTTTGGTCCAACGATGCCGAGGCGGTCGCCGGGTTCGAGCAAATGATTAAACGGATTCAAAACCAGCGCGCCCGCGCCGGTGCTCGCGCCGGGTTTTGCCGCAGGCCACGAGAAGCCAACGCCAACAAGCTCGATGCCTTTTGAGCCGAGCCGTTGACTGCCGAGTGACAAACCAATCTCACCAGATCGTGCTGCTGCTTCAGGTCGACGATTTACAAGTTCAGTTGCGGCGTCGATGCGTGCTTTTGGTTTTGTTGTTCTCGCCGGCGCGCCGCGACGCAACCATGCGAGTTCGGTTCGCGCCAAATTTTTGCGCTTTTGTTCGGCGGTCACGGCTTGTTCTTCGCGTTCGATTCGTGCTGCGAGATATGCGGCGTAACCCGAACCAGCATTGCGATTTGCAGGAATATGCAGATATGCCTTGCCACGATCGATCTCGAGAACTTTTGTTGTCACACGATCAAGCACGTGACGATCGTGCGTCACCAAAATCAAACCGCCGCGAAAATTGGCCAGCCATTCTTCGAGATAGGCGATGGCGTCAAGATCTAAATGGTTTGTTGGTTCGTCGAGAATTAGTGCATCCCATTCGCTGACTAGCAACTTGGCGAGTGCAACACGTTTTTGTTGGCCGCCAGAGAGTTCGTTTGTTTGCGCGTCGATCAAACCCGACATGCCAAGACGGTCGAGCATCGCTTCGCCACGCCAGTCTGCAGAAACTGCATCGCGAACTGAACCCTTTGGCAAAACTGGTTGTTGGGCGAGCATGCCGATGCGTGAGCCGCGACCGTATCGCACGACGCCCGAATCGGGCGAGTAGTCGCCACTTAAAATTCGCAACAGAGTGCTTTTGCCGCAGCCGTTTAGTCCGACGACGCCGATGCGATCGCCGTCGCTAAGAGTCAACGAAATATTGTCGAACAATGGTCGGTTCGGCCTCGAGGCTTTTAGCCCTTGGGCGTCGATCAGAATCACAGGCATTTAGGCTACGAGTCATACCTTGACTATCTTGGACATGCATGGCTGATTTTTTGGTGGGATACGCGCAGTCGCAACCCGACAAGATGGCGGTGATCGATGACCGACCGAACGGCCAAATTCGAACGCTGACATGGAAGCAACTCAACGAAGAATCAAATCGTTTGGCAAACGTCTTGGTAGATGCTGGTTTAACAGAGGCTGGACAAAAAGTTGTTTGGTGTGGTCCGAATTCTGCTGGTGTCGTCGTGATGACGAATGCCGCGCGCAAACTCGGCATCACTGCAGTGCCACTCAATTATCGATTGAGCGACGACGAAGCCGCGTATGTCACAGATCACTGTGATGCCACGGTTGTTTATGTCGACGCCGACTATGCGCCGATGTTTCAACGAATCGCGGACCGCATTCCAAAAATAAAACAGGTTCTCGTCTACGACGGTGCAGCGCCAGAAAAAATGCAATCATGCGACGCATTGATGGCGAAGGCATCACCGCTTGAGCCCGAAATTCCGATAGATCGTGATCCAGGCGCAATGATGATTTACACATCAGGCACTACAGGCAAACCAAAAGGTGCTTTGCGCACCTCACGTACCAGCCCTGAGCAGGGTTTGGCGCTCGCAATGTTGCTCGGCGCAATACCAGACGATATTTATCTGACAACTGGTCCGCTGTATCACAGCGGACCCGGCGGTTTTATGTACTCGGCGTTGGCGTTCGGTCAGACGATTGTCACACAGCACAAATTTGATCCACAAGATTGGTTGCGACTTGTCGATAAATATAAAGCGTCAACTACTTTTAGCGCACCGACACCGATTCGAATGATCTGCAATCTGCCGGCCGATGTTAAAACGAAATACGATGTTTCGTCGATGCGGTGCATGGTCGCCAATGCTGCACCGTGGAGCATGACGCTCAAGAAAATGTATCTTGATTATTTTCCTGCGATTTCGCTGTATGAGATCTACGGTTCGACCGAACTTGGCGTCAATTGTGTGTTGCTGCCCGAAGATCAGTTGCGCAAACCTGGTTCGTGCGGCAAGCCATCGCCCCTTGTTGAAGTCAAATTGTTCGATGATCAGGGCAATGAGGTGACGGGTTTTGGCCCGCAATACCCGGGTGAGTTGTATGTCAAGAGCCCTTCGGTATTCGCCGATTATTACAAGCAACATGACAAGTATGTTGCCGACCAGAAGCACGGATATCAAACCGTCGGCGACATCGCCTACCGCGACGAAGAGGGTTACCTATATATATGTGATCGCAAGAAAGACATGATCATTTCGGCGGGCATGAATATCTACCCGGCTGAGATTGAAGGCGTGCTCGAAAACCATGACGAAATTTACGAGGCTGCCGTGTTTGGTATTCCGAATGAAGAGTGGGGAGAGATGGTGCACGCGGTGATCGTTCGTCGCCCAGGTTCGACGCTGACCGAGGCCGATGTTGATGCTTATGCGCGTGCGCATTTGGCGAATTACAAAGTGCCGCGCTCAGTTACGTGGATCGACGAATTGCCTAAGACCGGTTCGGGCAAGATTTTGAAACGTGATCTGCGTGCGCCATATTGGGCAGGCCGCGCTTCTCAGGTATAGCGTTGGCGTATGCCGAGTGTGCTTGAGATTCCAAAGTCGTTTACTCCGGTGGGTGGGTACGGCACCGAAATGCCAGCGCCAGTTTTAGCGGGTTGCACCGACGCACTCGCTAAAAATATTCCTGATTTTCGTGGATTATGGCAGGCGATAGATATTCGAGTCAACGGTGAAGTTGCGCCACCACAATTAAAAGTTTGGCAACATGTCGAGCGCATTGAGCAGGCTGGCAATCGTGTTGTGATCACTGCTGGTGGTGTGGTGCATGACATGTATGCAGACGGCACCTTTGAAAACGGTGTCAACGATGTGATGGCCGCAGATTTTGTTACGCCGATTTCGGTCTCGGCAACATTTGAAAAAAGTGTTTTAGTTTTACGTCCGCGCGGCCTAGAGGGTGTCGAAATTAAGCGTTGGTTTGATGGTCAGAATCTGATGTGGGAGTACAGCACATTTTTTACTGTTCGTCTCGAACGCGTCAAACAAGAATAAACACATTTGCTTGGCTCGTAACACGGGTCGCCACAGAACTAGTCTGAAGTTGTGAAAGTTTCGCTTGATTATGACTCGTGCCATGGTCACCAAATGTGCGCGATTGCTGCGCCAGAAATTTTCGGCAGTGACGAAATCGGCAATGCGAAAATCTTGATCACCGGCGACTTGCCTGAGTCTTTGCATGGTAAGGCTCGTCGCGCAGAGTCGAATTGTCCTGAACGTGCAATCACAATCACCGAATAGAGCGAAACGAGGCGGAAATGACTGACACACACAAACCGGTGAGCGATTTGCTAACCGACTACGACATTTTTGACCCAGAGTTCGTGAAAAACCCGTATCCGGGCTATAGCGAGATTCGCGAGTCGCAGTGCCCGATTGCACACACTGATCGCTATCAGGGTTCGTGGTTGCCAACGCGATATGAAGATGTTGTCGCAATCGCCCAAGAGTTTGAAACTTTCACCTCGCGGCAAATTTTGGTGATGCCACCCGTCGAAGGTCGAAGTGAAGGCGCGTATGCGGGTGTCGCGGCGCCGCCGATCACAAGTGATCCACCTGATCATCATTGGCATCGTCGATTAATCTTGCCGGTTTTCTCGCCGCAGTCGGTCGCAAAATATGAGCAAGGCACCCGCGATTTGTGTAACGCGTTGATCGACGAGTTCATCGACAAGGGCACGGCAGATGCGGCTGCAGATTATGCGCAACATATTCCGGTGCGAGTAATTGCAACAATGCTCGGTGTGCCCCTTGAGATGGAGCCTGAGTTCACCGAGTGGGTGCGCGGCGTGCTCGAAAATATGACCGATAAAGAAGCGCGAATAAAAGCGTTCATGAATATTGTGCAGTTTTTCATGGGACAAATTGAGGATCGAAAGAAAAACCCTCGCGAAAACGATTTGATCACCGAGTTGATGAATGCCGAGGTTGAGGGCAAGAAAGTGCCGATTGAATATGTGCTCGGCGTTTGTCAGTTGATGTTGGTCGCGGGCATTGACACGACTTGGTCGGCGATTGGTTCGTGCATGTGGCACATGGCCCAGCATCCTGAGCATCGCAAGCAGTTGCGCGAGAATCCAGATTTGTGGCCGACTGCGATTGAAGAGTTGTTGCGTGTTTATGCGCCGGTGACCATGGCGCGAATCGTCGATCATGACACTGAGTTTCAAGGTTGTCCGATGAAGGCAGGCGATCGTGTGTTGATGGCGTTTCCGGCAGCGAATCGTGACCCGCGACAATTCGAGAATCCTGATGAAGTAATTCTTGATCGTCAGAACAATCGACATGTCGCGTTTGGTTCGGGCATTCACCGTTGTGCGGGCAGCAACTTGGCGCGACTCGAAGTTCGTGTCGCGTTGCAGACTTGGTTAGATCGAATTCCTGAGTTTGAACTTGTCGATCAGTCGACGGTTACTTGGGTCGGCGGTCAAGTGCACGGCCCCCGCAAGTGCATGGTGAAGTTTTAGCTTTCGCCGTTTCACTCGCGCCCGCCGTTTAACTCGCGCGACCGTTTGCCGCATCGCTGGCACTCGGTACACTTTGACTTGACGAAACGTGGCCAAAGCAATTTGGTAGACCTCATGAATGACAAGGGCGGCACAGAAATGTGCCGGTTCGATCCCGGCTTGGGGCTCCGCTAAAACGAACGAAGAGATGCTCGAGTTACCTCTTACTTAGGGTTGACGGCCTAAGGACATTTCTAGTAGTCAGAGCCGGCAGGGAAACCTGCCGGTTTTGTTTTTGGGGTGGGGCGAAAGTCACGGAGAATGAGTGGTGGGGGCTAGCGCGCGCAAATTAAATTAGTGAAGTCATATGTTGGTCAAACTCGCAAAGTTCAGCGTCAAACATCGACGCATGATGGTCGGTTTTTGGGTGCTTTTAGTCGTCGTGCTCGGCGCAATTTCAAACTCTGTCGGCACCAATTTCGCCACAGAATTTGAATTGCCAGCCAGCGAGTCGAATGACGTTCAGAAACTTCTCGAAGCAAATAGTTCAGATCGCGCCGGTTACAGCGGCCAAATCGTTTTCGCATCGCAAGACGGCGTCACCACTGACAAAGTCAAGTCGACAATGACGGCATTTTTCGCCGAAGTCACAAAACTCGACGGTGTAAACATCGCGAGCCCATTTGAAACCCCGGGGCAGATTGATCAGTCAGGCAAGACTGCGTTCGCAGTAATCGACATTTCGATTCGCTCGCAACAAGAAATGATCGATCTCAGCGAGAAGATTCAAGATCTCGAAACGAAGTTCACAGTAGATGGTCTGCAAGTCGAATACGGCGGTGATATTTTTGCAGCGTTCGAACTTCCTGAAAGCGAGGCATACGGTTTGCTCGCAGCGATCGTGATTTTGGTTCTCGCATTCGGTTCGGTGTTGGCGATGGGTCTGCCAATCGGCACAGCGATTCTCGGTCTTGGTGTTGGCGTGTCGACAGTCAGCATCGTCAGCCAACTCGTGAGCATGCCTGACTTCACGACTTCGCTCGTGGCGATGATCGGTCTTGGTGTCGGCATTGATTATGCACTATTTATAGTTACGCGTTATCGCGAATGTCTTGCCGATGGTCTGAGTGTCGAAGATTCGGTCGTTGAAGCAGTCGACACCTCGGGTCGCGCGGTTATTTTTGCCGGCATCACGGTAATCATTTCGTTGCTTGGGTTGTTTGTTATGGGATTAGCCTTTGCGCGCGGTTTAGCAATCGGCGCAGTCATCGGCGTTTTGTTCATGATCGTTGCTTCGATCACATTTTTGCCCGCGCTGTTGGCGATGGTAAAGCATCGGGTTGATACAACGACTCGTGCGGCGCTAATTGCGTTGATTGCGTTTGTCACGTTCGCGTTTGTCGCCCTGCTGCAACACAATTTGCGAATATTTTTCGCGGGCATAATCGCAACTGTTGTGATCATGATGTTGAGTTTTGTGATCAAGCCGTTACGTCAGCCGATCAAACATCGCGCAAAGAAAGCCAAAGAACTGACCTTCTGGTATCGCTGGAGTCGCTTTATTCAGCGTCGCCCGTGGACAGCGGCAATTAGTGCAACTGCAGTTTTACTTGTTTTGTCAGCGCCGTTGGCGTCGATTCGACTTGGTTTTGGCGACACAGGCAACGACCCCGAAGAGTCGACGGTGCGAAAGGCATATGACTTGATCGCTGCGGGTTTTGGTCCGGGTTTTAACGGACCCCTATATATAACGGTGCAAGGCGAGACGGCTGGGCAACCAGAAAAATTGCAGGCGTTTGTTGAAACGATTAGCGCGACCGAGGGCGTGGCGTATGCGCAGGCGGTGCCCGCGTCTGCCGATGGGTCGTTGTCGCTAGTCATTGCTTATCCGAAAACGGCGCCGCAAGACGAGGCGACTTATGATCTCGTCAAATTTTTGCGCAGTGATGTTGTGCCCGCAACCGGCGTTGATGCAAAAGTTGGCGGTTTCACCGCGGCTGGTTCTGATTTTGCGACTGCGCTCGGTTCGCGAATGCCTTATTTGTTTATCGGTGTGTTGTCGCTTTCGTTTTTGTTGTTGATGGCGGTGTTTCGCAGTTTGTTGGTGCCACTGAAAGCAGTGATCATGAACTTGTTGTCGATTGGTGCGGCATACGGCGTGCTCGTCGCGGTGTTTCAGTGGGGGTGGGGCATCAGCCTGATCGGCGTCGGCAAAGAGGGCCCGATTGAATCGTGGGCTCCGATGATGTTGTTTGCGATCGTGTTCGGTTTGTCAATGGACTACGAAGTGTTTTTGCTTTCGCGCGTCAAAGAAGAATACGACCGCACGGGCGATAACGCGACTGCGGTTGCTGATGGTTTGACCGCAACTGCGCGTGTCATCACTGCTGCTGCATTGATCATGGTGTTTGTGTTCGGCGCTTTCGTTCTCGGCTGGGACCGCGACCTAAAACTTTTCGGTTTGGGTTTGGCTGTTGCAGTTTTCATTGATGCAACGATCGTGCGTATGGTTTTGGTGCCGGCCACGATGGAGTTGCTCGGTGATCGCAACTGGTGGTTGCCAGAGTGGATCAACAAGTTGTTGCCGAAGATCGACGTCGAAGGTCATCACCACCCGCATAGCTAGTTGATGTTTGCGACAGAGTTGATCGCAGGTTCATTTTTAGCGGTAGTCTTCTGGTACTTGAGGTCTTCAAAAAGTGGGGTGACGACGATGAATAAGAAATCAAATTCCACTGGTTATGTCATCGAGCGAGTATTAGTGATGTTGGCTTTGGTCGTGGGTTTTCTCGTCTTCGCAACTGGCGGCGCTCAGGCGTCAAAAGACGACGACACCGGCAAAAAATCGGGAGTGATGATTTGCCCTGATGGCAACCCATGTCCAGCTATGCCGGCTGGGGCGATTGATTGCACACCGAAAAATGGTGTGGTGCCAAAACAGTGTTCTTGGCTTCCTGGTCAAGGTGACCCGGCAGACGAGTTCGAAAATTTAGACCTAGACAACCTGCCTGATATGTCGGTTGTGGTTGGTGCGGCGCGTAGCGCGACAACTTTCAGTTATTCGGCATTGATTAAGGCACTCGGCAAATACGCTGCGTTAGAAATTTTCTATTTTGATTACGGTGACGGCACTGGTTATGGAAGTTCGGCAAGTCTGCGTTCGCTTACATCTTTTCCGACATCACATATATATGTGCAAGCAGGAACATACAAAATTGTTGGCTACGGCAAGTTTGAAGGCAAAACCGAAAGTGCTTCGATGACGATTGTTGTGCCGCCGGCGTCTGCGCCAGATCCGACACCCGACAAAGTTGACAGCACCGATTGGAATCCAGCGAAAGCTCCAGCAGCGAACGCAGTGATACCAGTTACATCAACTTCGTCGGCATCGTCTGGTGGTTTAAGCATTGGTACGGGCGGCAAAGTTATTTCTGAAGCAACTTCTGCAGCGCCTTCTACTTCAGAGAAAAAGGCGCCAGGTGTTGACGCCAAGGCAAATCAAGTTGTCATCGTGTCGGTGCCGTCGCTGCCTGCGGGCGCTGATGTTTCTGGAAAAATAAAAGTTGGCAATACGTGGCGCACGCTGCCAACTCAAGAAGTCGACAAATCTGGTGTGTTGACATTGCCAGCGCTGACCTTCGGAAAAGCTGGCACATATAGCGTGAGACTCAGCGTTGAATCTGGTGGCACAAAGTATGTGACCGTCAAAGTTAAGAAATAGCGCGACTGCTCTAGGCCATTAAAGGATTGAAATGAAGCCACTAAATCGTATTGCACTAGTCACGGCGGTGTTGGCGGTGTGCGCCGGGGCGGCGATGGTGGGCTCGGCAACGGTTGTTAATGCAGCAACAGCAGGTGGCAAATGCAGCAAAGTTGGTCAAACACAAAAGACCAAAGGTGTCTCTTATATATGTAAGAAAACTGGCAGCAAGTTGGTGTGGGCAAAGAGCGCAGCGGGCAAGAGTGCAAGCACGAGCACGGTGACGACTGCGCCGAGAACAAGCAGCACGTCAACCTCGCCGGCGACTAGCACCACTTCAAGTGTGCCGACAACAAGCAGCACAACAACTACACCAGCGTTAAGCAATACGCCAACAGCAGAGTGCAAACTTCCTGTGGCTGACGGGCGCGGCGATGTTTCGATTGGCGGATGGCCGCGAATCACTGAGCGCTCAAAAACAACAGGCACTGTGAATGCAACCGTAATCATGGTCGACTTCTCAGACGCACCAGCCACGATGACTCCTCAAGCGGCGTTCGCGAAAATCAGCGGTGCGACTGCGACATTTAGTGAAGTCTCGTATGGCCAGTTGAACTACGCATTTAATCCGCAATATAAGTGGTATCGAATGAGCAAACCGTCAACGCAATATGCTCCGCTTACTCAATCGTTTTTAACTCATCGCGCGTATATCGCCGAGGCTGCGGCGCTTGCAGATTCTGAAGTTGATTTCAGTTCGACAGACAACATCGTGATTTTGTCGAATCCAGATGCTCGCGGGCTAGGCATGGCTGGCCCCGCGTTCGCTGCGATCAGAGGCAACGGCCTAACTCTGGACGGAAAATATATTTCGAACGGCACGACGTCCGCGTATGACCTGAATTATTGGAAGTCGATTTGGTTGAACCACGAAATCACTCACGCGATGGGGCTTGTTGATGTCTATGCGGCAACGCGCGAAAACGCGGCGAACAGTTATGACGGCCATCGTTATGTTGGCGAATTTAGTTACATGGGTTTTTCGAGTTTTGAGGGCAACGCGCCAGGTTTGTTTGCCTTCGAGCGATGGAATCTTGGTTGGTTAGAAGATTCGCAGATCGTCTGCTCGTCGGCAAAAGAAATTTCGCAGTTGGTAACGCCGGTGCAGTCGGCCGGTGGCATCAAGGCGGTTATCGTGCCGTTGAGTCGCACTAAGGCGCTCGTTGTCGAGAGTCGACGTGCGATCGGTATCGATAAAAACATTGCAAAAACCGGTGCGCTTGTTTACATTGTTGATTCGAGTTTGCAGTCGGGTTATGGGCCAGTGAAGATTTATCCGAGTTCGGTGTCGACTGATCCGCGATATCTGCGGGCGCCGCGCGCGGTGGGTGAAAGTGTCACGGTTGAGGGCATCACTGTGAGTGTCACGAGTGCGTCGAGCGCCGGCGACACTGTTCTAATCAAGCGCCCATAATTCTCGCGGCGGGCAGACCTGTCGCTTTTGCTATTTGCGGCACTAACGCAGATGCGAATTCGCAGAGCCAAATATATGCTTTTACCGCACGGGGATTAGCGCAGCTTGGTAGCGCGCCACGTGTTGTTTAGTCTTCTTCGCCGATGTCTTCGTTCCATAAAGTTGGTTCGGCGACGATGAAATCTTGCATCAGTTTGTAACTTTCAGCGTCATCGAGAACGATGACTTCGACTCCGCGCGACTTGAGAAGTGCTTCGCCGCCCAAGAAAGTTCGATTTTCACCGATCACGACTCGCGGAATTTTGTAGAGCAAAATTGCTCCGGTGCACATGTCGCACGGGCTGAGAGTCGTGTACATCGTCGCGCGTTGATAGACAGTTGCCGGAAGTCGTCCCGCATTTTCGAGGCAGTTCATTTCGGCGTGATGAATCGCGCTGCCTTGTTGTACTCGCTGGTTGTGGCCAACTGCGATCACTTTTCCGTCGACAACTAGAGCGCCACCGATTGGTATTCCACCGGCAGCGCGACCTTTCTTGGCTTCAGTTAATGCAAATTGATAGTTGTCTTTGTCGCTCATTTGGTGCCCTTTGGTTTCGTTGGATTCGTTGGTTTTGTTAGTTTTACAGTCGTTTATATGGCTTGAGATATGCGCCCGGGTACGGAACGTTTCGTCCTGAAATTGCCAAACCAACTATGACTGCCAAAAATGGCAACGCCAGTAAAATTTCAAACGGCACGTCGGCAAACGACGGCAACAATCTCAGTTGTAATTGCCCAGCGTTGACAAGCGAGAACAACGCAGCGCCAATCAGAAGTCGACCGATTGTCCAGCGACCAAAGATTACTAATGCGAGTGCGACCCAACCACGGCCGTTAATTATGTTGACCGTGAAAGTGCCGACGAATGCAAGGGTGATGAACGCACCGCCGAGAGCCATGAAAAGCGAGCCGATGATGATTGCCGTGTATCGAGTTTTAGCGACACCAATGCCCGCGACATCGGCAGCCTCGGGGTTCTCGCCAACTGCACGAATTTTTAGTCCAAGTCCAGACTTCCATAGCAACCACCACACGAATGGCACGGCGATTAAAAATGTTGCATAAGTCAGCCAGTATTGACTGAAAATCGGGCCACCAAAATTAAGTGGTTGCCACGGGTCGACTCGCACTTGACCACCATCGGCTGTAAACATGATGCGATTTGCTGTGTTGCAAAGACTGATCATCAAAAGTGTCAAACCAAGACCCGCAACATGTTGATTAACGCCCAGCGTTACGGTCGTGAACGCAAAAATTAAGCCGGCAAGAGCGCCACTGACCAGCGCGGCAATTAGGCCAGCTGTCAGGCTGCCTGTTTGAGCCGCAGTCGCAATGCCGACAAACGCACTGCCATACATGATGCCCTCGACGCCTAAGTTGAGCACTCCAGATTTTTCGGTGACAAGTTCACCGAGTGCGGCGAGCGCGAGCGGGGTAGCGATGCGCAGGCTTGAACTAATAATTTCTTCGGTGACGTCAATCATTTTCGACCCTCGCTTCTCTTTATTGACCAGACGACGCGATACTTTTGAATAACTAAGGCACTGACAACCGTGATCAGCAACACTGCCTGAACTAGTTGACCAATCTGCGAAGGTATTTCAAGGGCGCGACTCGCCGAAAATGAGCCGACCGTAATTACGCCAAACATCAGAGCCACGAGCAGAGCCCCGATGAAACTCAATGCAGCGAGTGTCGCCACGATCACCCCCGTGTAGCCAAAATTATTGCTGATGCCAGTTGTCAGTTGATGAGAAACACCGGCGATTTCACTTGCGCCACCGAGCCCCGCGATGCCACCACTGACAAGTGCCGTTATGAGGAGAGTGCGCTCAACAGGAAGTCCGGCGATTCGTGCGGCGTTCGGTGCGAGACCGACTGCGCGCAGTTTCAAGCCACCTGACATTTTGCCGACAAACCACCAACACAAGCCGATAACGACAACGCCAAGTGCAAGACCAAAGTGAACGCGAGTGTTGGGCCAAATAATCCAAAGTTTCGTCGAGTCGGCGATGACATCTGAATCGGGGAAACCAGATTCGCTGTTGCGCCATGGTCCGTTAAGAAGCCCAGTAATTATCAGTAATGCCACGGGGTTGAGCAACAAAGTCGTGACGACTTCATCGATGCCGAGTCGTGTTCGCAAAAGTGCGGGTGTGAGCGCCCACAGTGCACCAAAGAGCATGCCAGCCAACAAGATCAATGGCACGCCAACAATTCGCGGCAGTGATTCGGCATGGAGACCGACCCAGGTGGCACCAATTGTGCCTGCGAGCAGTTGTCCTTCGGCGCCGATATTCCAATAACCGGCACGAAATGCAATCGCCACCGCGGCACCAGTGAAAACAAGTGGCGTCGCCGACAAAAGTGATTCAGTGAAACCAAATCGCGATTGCAAAGGTGAGATGAACATGTAGCGAACCGCAGGTATTGGCGCACCGCCAGCCCAACGAATCATGATTGCCGAAATGAGAATCGTTAACAGCGCTGCCGCACCAACCAACAACGGCCCGCGCCACCACGGTGTCGATGCGCGAAGAACGAAACGAGCTTTCATTTCGCGATACCAGCCATTAACTCACCAATCGATTCGCGTGATGCTTCAGAATGATTAACGATGCCGACCACCGAGCCGCGGTACATCACAGCAACTCTGTCGGCGAGTTCAAGAATCTCGTCGAGGTCTTCGCTGACGAGAACCACTGCGGTGCCTTGTTTGCTCGCCTGGGCGATTAAAGATCGAACATAGTTGGTTGCCATCACGTCAAGACCACGGGTTGGTTGCGAAATGATTGCGACCTTGGGGTTGCGGCTAAATAATCTTGCGAGTAGAACTTTTTGCATGTTGCCACCCGAAAGAGTGCCGAAAGCCTGTTTAGGATTTGCCTTGATCTCAAATTGAGTGATCGCCGATTCGCAGTGACTGAGCATCTCTTTGCGCCGCAATTGAAACTTGCCGGTGAACTTTTCGACACAATCGAGTATTAAGTTCTCGACAACCTGCAAAGCATGCACCGCAGATGCATGGCGGTCTTCGCCCAAAATGCCGACGCCGGCGCGCATCAGCGATTGGGGAGTATTGCTGCCCAGTTGTCGACCTTCGACTTCGATCGTGCCGCTGTCAATTTGAGTTGTACCACTCAAAACATTGACGAGTTCTGTCTGCCCGTTGCCCGAAACACCGGCAATACCCAAAATCTCGCCAGGTCGAACCGCAAAACTGACGTCACTTAGACCACCGATTTCTTGAGTAACCCCAACAGACTCGAGCACCAAAATTGGGCTCTGACTCGGGCTCGCACTGCGCTGGCGTTGTTCGGCGCCCGACTGTTGTTCGCCGACCATCAGCGTGACCAATTCTTTCGATGTAATGCCGTTTGCCAGAGAACTCGACACGACCTGACCGCGCCGCAAAACCGACACGCGATCGGCGACTTTTTCGATCTCGGCCATCTTGTGGCTGATTAAAACGATGCCGATACCCGCATCTGAGCGCAATCGGCGAATGACTTCGAGCAGCGATTCGATGTCGTTTGGGCCGAGTACCGCAGTCGGTTCATCCAAAATTAAATAAGAGCAGCCCGACATCAGCGCCTTCAAAATTTCAACTCGTTGCTGTAAGGCGATTGGCAGTGATGAGACAATTGCATCTGGCGGCACATCAAGACCGAAACGTGTCGAAGCCGCGACGATTTCGGCACGCACCTCGGCCAGATTGATTGCAAATGTTTTTGCACTCGCGAGTGCAATATTTTCAATAACAGTCATATTTTTGACCAACGAAAAGTGCTGCGTGACCATGCCGATGCCCGCGGCACGTGCATCGCGCGGAGATTCAATCTTTAAAACGACACCATCGGCTTCAATCTGGCCAGAGTCGGGTTGCGAAAGCCCGTACAAGATTTTCATCAGGGTGGTTTTGCCCGCCCCATTTTCACCGAGAAGAGCGTGCACTTCACCCGCACGCAAATCAAGTGAAACATCACTCAACGCAATCGTCTCACCATATGCCTTGGTGATGTTGCGCAAAAAAATTGAGGGGGCGCCACCGCGAGATGCGATGGCAACCCCCTCAACCAAATTCATAATTTAAATTTCGACTTTAAGGTCGAAAATTATTTAGTCACCGAACCAGCTGGAACTGCCTCGTTGATGTCAACGCGCAAAGTTCCTGCTTTGATTGCTGCCATCGCCGCTTCGGCCTTGGCAACTACTTCGGCTGGAATGCCGCCAGTCACACCAGTATTGATTTCTGCCAAGAGTGCACCACCCTTAGCCACCATGCTGAAGTCTTTCAAGTCTTGCGACGTGTATGACCCAGCCTTGACTTGGTTGAGAATGTACTTAACGGTCGGACGCATGTTCCAAACGTTTGAAGTCACAACCGACTGTGGCGCAATGCTCTTTTGATCCATCTGGTTACCAAACGACAACAAGCCCTTTTCTGCTGCTGCTTCAATTACGCCAGCACGCTCAGCGAACATAATGTCAGCACCTGCTGAAATTTGCGAGAGCGCCGCTTCTTTGGCAGCCGCAGGGTCAAACCACGAGTTGATGAAAGCGACTTTCGCTTCAACTTTCGGATTAACCGATTGTGCACCAGCAATGAATGCGTTGACAATGCGATTCACTTCAGGCACTGGAATGCCACCGACGATGCCGATGATATTCGTCTTGGTCAAACTGCCGGCCAAGATTCCTGAAACGTATGCAGGCTCGTGAATCCAGTTATCGAACACCGAGAAGTTTGGCTCAGCAGGTCCGCCACCTGAACCCATAACCCATGCAATGTCTGGGTAGTCAAGCGCAACCTTGCGAGCTGATTCTTCGTTGCCGAATGAGTCACCCATGATGATGTCTGGTTTGTCTTCTTCGGCGATCTGTCGTGCTGCACGCTCGAAAGCGCCAGAGGCGTAACCGATGCCGTCAATGTACTTGTATGTAATTTCGCCAGCGTCTGCCATTTCTTGCAGCGCCTCGTGAATTACTCCGTCCCACGGTTCTTCAATTACCGATGAATAAGCGGCAACGACGCTTAATACGCCGTCACTCTCGCTTGATTCATCGCTACTTCCACTGTTACCACCGCATGCGGCTAGCACAATTCCTGCTAGCGCTAATGCGGCAAATGAATTCCTCAACTTTTTCATTTCGCAACCCCCTTTAGTTGTTGCGCCTGAGACTAGTTGTTTTTTCAGATACCACCAAAATTCAAGGGGGATAGCGAAAGCGCGCCTCAGACCCGGTGGTAAAAACCCATCTTCTCCGAATCGCTAAACCGCACGCCCGGCTTTTCATAAAGCGACAACACAGCGACCATGCGCTCTTTGTCGCCGCCGACAGTCGTCACGCGATGGGCAGTGTTATGTCCACGAAAAACATTTAACGCACCCGGCGCTACATCGACACTGATCACCTCGGGGTCGTTGCCCGCGATCATTCGGCCAACACCGTCATAATTCGGGTCGTCGTCGGTGCGCAACTCGCGACGATATTCAAAAATGCCGCCAGCCTCAGCACGCTGCAACAAAATCGTGATCGTGAACTCTGACCGATCGAAGTGCCAATTCAGCGCCTCGCCAGGGCGATAACTCAAAACATTGACCCGCGCCAACTCGTCATCCATCAAATGCAATTCGGGCAAGCCCATCGTCGCGGCAACAAACTTGCGAAAGTGCGGCCACTCATAAACCGTCGTCACAGGCGTATCAACCAATTGATCTCCGCACAAAGTGTGATTGATCGTCATAATCTTTTTGAGCGCGGGGTGGTCGTCGGCGAGCCCATCAACTTTGTCGAGAAAATAAATGTTGTGTTCGCGACGAATCTCAACTGACTCGTTGGCCATCCGCGGCAAAATCGTCGCCGTCGACTCGCGCAGGGCATCGGCGCTCAAGAACCCCGGCAATTCGAACATTCCCTTCGCGTCGAGATCATTTCGGCATTGTGCAACGAGCGCATTCCATTTTTCTGACCCAGGCGTATCAAGCGGATATTTCGCCAAATCGATTTGGTCACCAATCGTCGCCATCGCTAAATATTAGGCACCACCCGCATACGTATATATAGGTGTAGATAGGGATGCACCTGCGCGCGCCAACCCCCACCCGCGCCCGGGCCAGGCGCCGGGCCCACTGACGTAGTGTGATCTGCAGTGATGAAAAAGTTCTCCGCAATTACCGCCAGCGCACTAGCGGTGTTGATGTTGGCGGGGTGTGGGGCTGGGGCCGAAGAGAGCGCTGATAGCGACAGCGAAAGTGCGACAGCAGATTGTCCGCAACCTGACACAGCCGACGCAACAGCAATAACCCAAGAACGCGCCGACATGCTGATCGGTTTCACAGAGTCTGAGGCCGAGTCGTGCGCACTAAGACTCGGTTGGGCATTTCGAGTGGGCGAGCGCGATGGTGAAGGTTTCGCCCTAACCGCCGACTATTCACAACAACGCGTCACAGTTTCGGTGACCAACGACTTAGTCACCGCCGTCGTCATCGGCTAACGCCGACCCAGCGCAGACTCAGTTAGCGACTGAACTCCAGTGCTGCATCAACATTGAGGCGGCAAATTGCGGTTGCTCGCACATCCACCAGTGGCCTGCGTCGGCAATCGTTGCAGTCTTGGCGTTAACTTGCCCCGCGATCTGCGTCATGTTCGCAGCTGGGCCCGCGAAGTGATCGTTAGTAGCAACAATCACCAAACCATTCGCTGGTGCTGCGGCAATAAATTGCTTTCCTAACTCGGCCATTCGTGGTTGTACCGCATCACGATAAAGCACAAGAATGCATCGCGCCATTTCGTCATTGATGCCACGCTTAACTTGCCTGGCAATATCTGCCGTCATACCGAGCGAACTAAAAAACGCGACGAAATCACTTTCGCTAATCGCCACCATGCCAGCCACTGCCTTTTCGCCAACATCTGGCGTCTGCCATTCTTTTGCGTTTGTGTGCCACTCATAGTCAGGGTGCATTAACCCGACACAGTCTGCAGCCCACGAGCGCACCAAGTTCGGTCGCGCAGCGAGTGCATTAAACACGTGCCCCGCACCCCAGTCGTGGGCGACTAAATCAATTTCGCCGTCAATCTTTTCGAGTTCGCCAATCAACCAATCGCGATATTCGACAACAGTGGCACCCCAACCCGCAGGTGTCGGCGCACCAAAACCCGGCGGCGACAGCCGAACAATCTTGGCGACCCCACCGCGCTGCAACTCATCGACCAACGAGTCCCAAATAGCAGAAGTCTCTGGGTTGCCATGCACAAAGACCTTCGTAGTTTCAGCCATAGAGCGGTGTTGCTCGACTATTTAGCGCTGGGTTGCGCCGAGCCATGCGCAGAGTCGTGCATCGTGTCGTGCAATTGCACTGGTGGCGTCGACTTTTTGCGCCGAGCACCAATGTTGAGCGCCTCGACAAAAATCGAAAACGCCATGCTGCCGTAGATATAACCCTTGGGTATCTTCTGTCCGAAACCTTCGGCGATCAGTGTCGTGCCGATCAACAACAAGAAGGCGAGTGCCAACACCTTCACCGACGGGTGACGATTAACGAACTGATATATCGGGCCCGACGCCACGAGCATCACGCCAACGGCAGCAGCGATCGCAATAACCATCACCGGCACATAAGACGTCATGCCAACAGCGGTGATTACCGAGTCGATCGAAAATACCGTGTCGAGAATCAGCACCTGAGCAATAACAGCACCAAAAGTTGGCGCGGTGCGCGACGACGCGTGTTCGACTTCGCCCTCGAGTTTGTGGTGAATTTCTTTTGTCGCCTTATATATAAGAAATACGCCGCCCGCGAGCAGAATCAACTCTTTGCCGCTGAATCCGAGATCGCCAATCGTGAACAACTCTTTTTTGAGGCTGATCACCCAGCCGACAGCCAACAACAACAACAGTCGCATGCCACCCGCAGCCAACAGACCGATGCGTCGCGCTTTGCCTTGTTGATCGGCAGGCAATTTAGAAGCAAGGATTGAAATGAATATTACGTTGTCAACGCCGAGCACAATCTCGAGGGCGAGCAGTGCGGCCAGCGCCGACCATGCATCAGGATCAGATAACCAAGTCATGGCTGCAGTCTATTTCCTACGGTTAGCGCCATTAGCGCCACTAGCCTCAACGTCATTAATAAACAAATAATTGTCATTTCGGGCAGCCTGCGCAAAGCCTCGTTCACTACTGCCGTCTGTCGCGCACTGGTTAAAGAGATGAACGAAACCCAAAAAGCCTCAGCCGGCAACAAAATCGAGTTTGTGTTGCGCGACTATGTTCGCGAACTGCCGCACTATGACGGCGATTTAGATTCAGAAACTCCGCCTGCAGTTGTTGTCGACTTTCGTCGCGAAATGAGCGAGGCCCATGCGATCATCATCGGCACACCCGAATACAACTACAACGTGCCAGGCGGATTAAAAAACGTCATCGATTGGGCATCGCGACCCTTCGCCAAGCATTGCCTAATCGGTCGTCGCATCGGTGTGTTCGGCTGTGCACCAGGCGAGCGCGGCGGCAAAGCCGCAGTCGAATATCTGCGAAACATCGTGCCGTTGCTCGGCGCAACTCTCGTCGGGCCCGAGTTGCTGTTTCCAAAAATCAATTCGTTGATCACACCAGACGGCGATCTTGACCCGAGCGTGCTGTCGCCGCTAACCGAACTCGCCAGCGAACTAGCTCAATAATCCAAGCTTCTCGGCGAGTTGAGCATTGGTCGGCTCAGTCAGGTGAGAGTCATCATCGAACACAATCACGGGGATAGATTTCTTGCCGT
>JBIKVV010000059.1:0-6533 GCA_044356655.1 Ilumatobacteraceae bacterium | reverse complement strand
TTGTGTAGCAGGTATTTGAGTAGTCTTGCCACACGAGAAAAAATTCATCGTAGAGACGAGACAAAATGTCGGTTTACAACACAAAAATTGCCGGGTTATCTGGCCAAGAAGACTTGCTTAGTTCTTTGAAGGGATCAGTGACGCTCGTCGTTAATGTTGCCTCGAAATGTGGCTTGACGCCGCAGTACACGGCGCTCGAGGCACTGTACGAGCAGTATTCGGCGCAGGGTTTTTCGGTTCTCGGTGTGCCGTGCAATCAATTTGGTGCACAAGAACCAGGCTCGGCAAGCGAAATCGAGACTTTTTGCTCCACAAATTATGGGGTGACGTTTCCGATGTCTGAAAAAATTGAAGTTAATGGTGCTGGGCGTCACGAGTTGTACAACACCCTGACAGTTGTGGCCGACGCAGAAGGTCACTCGGGCGACATTCGTTGGAACTTTGAAAAGTTTTTGGTCGGCCGTGACGGCAAAGTCGTTTTTCGATTTAATCCAACTGTTGCACCAGACGCACCAGAAGTAGTCAATGCAATCAAAGAGCAATTGGGTAAATAATTTATGCGTACCGTTAAAGTTGCCGCTTTACAAATGTCAATGTCGACAGAGGTTGCAGCAAACATAGCCACAGCCGAGAGACTTGTCCGTAGTGCTGCAAAGCAAGGGGCGCAAATAATTTTGATCCCTGAACTTTTCGAGGGTCATTACTTTTGCAAAGATCAAACGACCGAAGATTTGAATCGGGCACTAGAAATGTCGTCGCACCCGACTGTCGCACATTTCGCAAAAGTCGCCAAAGAACTTAGTGTTGTTTTGCCAATCAGTGTTTATGAGCGTGCTAATAATTCGTTGTTTAATTCGGTGGCGATAGTTGACGCCGACGGCAAGGTGCTCGGCACATATCGTAAGAGCCACATTCCTGATGGCCCTGGGTACAACGAAAAGTTTTACTTCAGTCCGGGTGACACGGGTTTTAAAGTTTGGCAAACGAAATATGCCAAGATCGGCGTCGGCATTTGTTGGGATCAATGGTTTCCTGAGGCCGCACGCGTGATGTCTTTGCGTGGTGCCGAAATTTTGCTTTACCCGACTGCCATTGGCAGTGAACCATCTAACTCTGAACTCGATTCTTCTGGCCATTGGCAACGCGCGATGCAAGGTCATGCGGCCAGCAACTTGATACCGGTGATGGCAGCAAATCGCACGGGTCGCGAAGTTGGCCGGGCAACTGAAATCACTTTTTACGGATGTTCGTTCATCTGTGATGCAACCGGCGAGAAAGTGGCTGAAGCGAATCGCACTGAAGAAGCCGTTTTGCTGGCAAGTTTCGATCTTGAAGCTCAAAAACTTGCGCGAACTTTTTGGGGATTGTTTCGCGATCGCCGACCAGAGTTATATAAACCGCTATTAAGTCTTGACGGGTTCGATCAGTGAGCATGCCGGCCGAGTTTTCTCGGCACGAGCGAACTGTGATTTGTTGGCCGGCGCGGTCAGAAATTTATGGCTCGCGTCTCGCTGAGGCGCAGACTGCACACGCCGCACTCGCCAACACGATTTCGGGTTACGAACCTGTGTCGGTAATCGCCAACCCGAGCGATGTGGCGAGTGCTCGTCAAGCGTGCGCCGAAAATATTGAAATTGTCGCACTCGAAATTGATGATGCTTGGTTTCGAGACTCAGGGCCTAACTATGTAGTTGAAAACAATGAACTCGTGGCCACTTGTTGGCAATTCAACGGATGGGGCGAGAAATTTGTGCCGTACGACAAAGATGCGACGATTGCTTCGCGTTGGGCAAAACATGCTGGCCATAAATCTCAGATGATTGACATGGTGCTTGAGGGTGGCTCGATAAATGTAGACGGCGCCGGCACACTTATAACTACAGAGCAATGTTTGCTTAATCCGAATCGCAACCCAAATCTGTCACGCGAACAAATTGAAAATCGGTTGTGCAACGAATTGGGCCAGCAGCAAGTCGTGTGGCTGCCGTTTGGTTTGGCACTCGATGACGACACTGATGGTCATGTTGACAATGTGGCTGCGTTCATCGGGCCAAAGACCGTGATAATGCAAGGTTGCGACGATAAAAACGAAGAAGACTTTGTGCGGTGTGCGACAAACGTCGCCGTGGCAAAAGATGCAGGTTTAACTGTGCACGAAATACCTGTGTTGCCGTTCGTTGTTACTGATTCAATTCGTGCAGCAGTGCCGTATCTGAATTTTTATTTTTGCAACGACGCAGTGATCGTGCCAGTTTGTGGCCACCATGCCGACAGTGAAATGTTGGCCCTACTCGGTGAATTCATTCCGAGTCACGACATTGTCGGTCTTGAGATCGGCGAAATTCTTGCTCGCGGCGGCGGTGGCATTCATTGCATCACCCAACAAGTACCCGTTGTTTAATCGTTAAACGGGGGCGTCCATATTGCGCAGTGGCAACACTTGCGCTGGCAGATTGGCCCATAAGTCAGACAGCAAATCGTCGCGCATTGCACGAACTGATTCGTCATTCCAGCGGTTGACATGTTGCAACGGGTCATTTGTTAAATCGTAAAGTTCGCCGTCACCAAATTTGTTCATCGTGCCGTCGAGCGCAGCAGTGCAAACCCAGTTGTCACGACAAATCGTACGAAGGTGCACGATCTTGCCAAACAGCACGCTGTCCCATTCTGTAAGTACACGTTCGTGCCCCAGACTTGTTGCATCGTCATTAGATGTCGGTAATCGAGGCGCCTCTGTATATTTCGGCCGTTCGATGCCGGCGATGTGGGCAAATGTTGCAGCTAGCGAAACCAAACCAACTGGTGCGCTAACTCGCGCTGGGGCAGTTTTCGCATTCGGTGCTGGTCGCCAGATGAGGGGCAAACGCATCAACGAATCGACGTGATACGGGCCCTTGAACAACAAGCCAAAGTCGCCCTGAAACTCGCCGTGATCGGTCGTATAAACAACATCAAGATCGCTCGACCAACCGCGCGCATTAATCGCCTTGAGCACGTCGCCAATCGCGTCGTCAATCAATTCGTTTTCTACGTGTGTGAAAGCGTTTACTTCACGAACTTGATCAGCAGTGAGCGTTGCCGGAACCCACCTGGCTGGTGCTTCGTAATTAGAAACGAATGTTCCGTCGTACCAACCACGCCAGTGGCGCAACTTGTCGTCAATTATTTTTTCGCGTTTTGATTTGTCTTCGATGTAGCCAGCCGGAAGATCGACTTCGCGCCACGGAACGCGATGCAACTCAGACGCCGGTGGATCCCACGGATGGTGCGGATCGGGAAAACTCATCCAACAAAACCAGTCTTTATCTGCGGGCAGTGAGTTCAACCAGTTGATGGTTTGTTGAGCAATCCAATTCGTGTGGTACCACTCTGCTGGAATCGGATTGACTTTTAACTGCGGCGCACTTGTGTCGCCACCGCCTTCGGCATTTACTTGCAACTCGTGGTCAAGAACGCTGTAGAAACCAGCAATTGCTTCAGCATGATTGTCGCGCATCCAATTTGCATAATGCAGTTGACCAACTGGGCCGTGCGTCGAGAGCTCCATATGGTCGAAGCCGCGATGCGGGTCAGCAGGATTATTTGTCGTCTTGCGTTGGTTACCGATTCGATTTTCGGTGAATCTCAAAAAAGGATCAAGCAGCGGCTCGAAATGCGCTTTGCCGATCAATGCGGTCGTGTAGCCGGCTCGACGTAGGTCACTTGCAATGCTCGGCGCGTCTTCAGGTAGTGGAACTCCATTCATCCACACGCCGTGTGTGCTTACATGTTGACCAGTGATCATCGTGCTGCGCGATGGCATGCACACAACGTTTTGCGGGTGAGCGCGATCAAAAGTGATGCCTGCTTGACTTAGCGCGTCAATGTTTGGCGTGCGTGCGATCTTGCCGCCGTTACAGCCGAGCGCATCGTAACGCTGCTGGTCGGTGGTGATAAACAAAATTTTGCGTCCCATGTTTATTTGCCGTCGAACATTTGCTTAATTTTTTCTAGGCCGAGGCTTGCAGCACCAGCGATCGGAAGCGCCAACACTTCAGGATCCATATCGGTTGAGTACATCACTAAACATCTGTTATCGCCGTCAGGGATGACGTCAACTGTGCCTAAATGAAATTTGATTAACGAATTATTGACGATTTTGTACTGAAATCTATGCAAGTCTTGATCGAGAGTGATTATGTCTTCCTCAAACACGATGCCCGCGGCCAAAGTTATCCATCGTTTGTTACCTTCAACGCGACATTCGGTAATCGGAAACCACTCGTGCAAGCGTTCGGGTGCACCGACGAAAGACCAAACCTTGTCGGCATTGCAATCGACAAAAGTATGACGACGTACGGTGCCCATTGGGTGACAACGCTACTGACCTAAACCTGTGCGAGGCGAAGTTCTAAAAGCGCGAACGAACTGCCCAAAGATCGGGGAACACTGGCTTAAACAGAGTTGATGCCAAATAGGCAGCACCACTTGAACCACCGGTGCCATGCTTCATGCCGATTGTGCGCTCGACCATTTTGACGTGGCGATAACGCCATTCTTGAAGACCTTCGTCGATGTCGATCAGTTTCTCGAGCAGCATCGCTGCCTCGGGGTCATTGCGATATACATTCGCCAACGAATCTTGCACGAGTTCGTTAGCCGAATAAGTCTCACTGAAATTGCGTTGCATCACTTCAATTGGCATCTTGTGGTTGCGTTTGGTCAGATAAACCAATACCGAGTCGAACAATGCAGGGCGATTCATCGCGTTCTGCACTCGGCGTTGCGGCTCGCTATTTGGTTCGAGGTGGTCAACGATCGTCACGTCGCGCCTACCGAGCACTGCTTCAAGTTCACGAAATTGAACTGACTGAAAACCACTTGCTGCTTCAAGTCGATCGCGAAAAGAATTGAATTGCAGTGGCGTCATTGTCTCTAAAATGTCGACTTGGCTGACTAAAACTTTAAAAATTGTACGCACACGGCCCAATACAGGTAGCGAAGCATGTGTATCGCCGAGTTCAAGCAATTGTTGGGCACGAGATAGTTCGTGCAAAACACATTTGAACCACAGTTCATAAGTCTGATGAACGATGATGAACAACATTTCGTCATGCTCTGGCCCAGTCGAGCGCGGGTTCTGTAGTTGCAAAAGTTCATCAACCTTGAGATATGACGAATATGTGATAGCCGAGTCAAATTTTTTCGTATTTTCCCCAGAAGTCATATACGGTGAGCGTATGCCAAAAGATTTAACTTCGCGAAGTTACGCCGAAGAACTTGATGCCAAAGACCCATTGTCGGCGTTTCGTGGAGAATTTGTCATTACAGACCTTGAACTTAGTTATCTTGACGGCAATTCGCTCGGACGAATGCCAAAGGCGACGGCCAAAGTTGTTGAAGCTTATTTGCAAGACGAGTGGGGTACAAAACTTGTAACTGGTTGGTCAGATTGGATCGACGAAGCACAAACTGTCGGCGATCTCGTGGGTCGCACAACTCTTGGTGTTTCAGGTGGCCAAACACTTTGTGTCGACACGACGAGTGTCAATTTTTATCAACTGTGTAGCGCAGCGGTTGACGCGAGACCGAATCGCAAAACGGTAATCACCGACACGGCGAACTTTCCGACTGATCGATACATTTTGGAAGGTATTTGTAGGCAACGTGGTCTGAAACTGATTTTGGTAGACGACGATTCAGGTGAAGAGTATGTCTCACCAGAAATGCTTGCTGCTGTGCTCAACGATGATGTTGCACTCGTAACTTTGTCGGTTATTCAGTATCGCTCAGGCGTTTTGCATGACATCGCCAAACTGACTCAACTCGCGCGTGACGCAGGTGCACTTTTTGTTTGGGATGCAAGTCATGCTGTCGGCGTTGTGCCGATGCAATTTGAGCGTGACAAAGTTGATCTTGCAGTTGGTTGCACTTATAAATATTGCAACTCAGGGCCGGGCTCGCCGGCGTGGCTTTACGTCAGCAAGTTGGTGCAATCTGAGTTGCAAGTGCCAATACAGGGGTGGTTCGCCCAACGTGACCAATTTGCGATGGGTCAAGGTTTTGACCGCTCACAAGATATGCGGGGTTTTCAAATCGCCAGCCCAAGCATTATCGGTATGCGATGTGTCGAAACTGCAATCTCGATGATTGAGAGAGCGGGGCTACCAGCAATTGCCAAGAAGGCGGCCGTTGGCACCGACTTGATGATTGCTCTGCATGATGCATGGCTGGCGCCGCTCGGATTTTCAGTTGTCACACCGCGTGATGCCACTCGACGAGGTGGCCATATCTCTGTGCGCCATCAATATGCCCGTCAAATTTCTGAAGCGATGAGAATTTTTGGCAATGTGATCGGCGATTATCGACAGCCTGATTGCATAAGGTTGGCAATCTCGCCGTTAGCAACTAGTTATGTCGAGGTATTCGACGGTTTTGCCAAAATTCGTGATTTAGTCGCGTCGAAAAAACATCTTGAAATTACTGAAATCTCGTCACGAGTTACTTAGTTTGTCGATTGGTGTGCTTGTTATCCAGCGAATGATGCTGGTCAT
>JBIKVV010000023.1:0-23430 GCA_044356655.1 Ilumatobacteraceae bacterium | reverse complement strand
TGAACCGGGCCAGTCCTTGTTCGAATTCTGAAATGTATTCACCGACCGACGAAACCCAACCAGATGCAAGACACTTTGATACCAACTCGTTTTCGCGTATACCAATGTTCGGCTCGTGCAGTGCAATAGGCGAACTGCCAGATTCTCCAAGCACCGATTTTAAAACTGCAAGAAACTCTTGCTTGGAAAGATTAGAGGTGGTCATCTATTTAGAGGTTGTACCGATCAGCCTTGTATCGCGAGAGATTCTTTGGGTTCAAGAACCATTCGATCGTCTTTTTGAGTCCAGTTTCGAAGCCAGCGAGACCTTTCAATTCGGGTTGCCAGCCAAGTAAAGCTTTGGCCTTCTCGATCGAGGCATGCAAACGCTCAACTTCAGAGTTCTCTGGTCGAACACGCTGTTCATCGTCGACGAGTTCGAGTTCGGTATTCATTAGTTTGGCAATTGTCTCAGCAGTTTCTTTGATCGAAATCTCAAATCCGCTGCCGAGGTTGATGGTTTGCCCAATAATTGCATCGCTTTGTGCGGCTGCAAGAAAACCATTTGCTGTGTCTTGAACGAAAGAAAAATCACGCGTGGGCGAAAGCGAACCCAGTTTGACTTTTGATTTGTTGGCTAGTTGGCTGATTATTGTCGGAATTACAGCACGTGCCGACTGTCGCGGACCATACGTATTAAATGGACGCAAAATACCCACCGGCACGTCAAACGATGCATGAAAACTCAATGCAAGTTGGTCTGCGCCAACTTTTGTCGCGGCGTACGGCGACTGTGGATGCAACGGATGTACTTCGTCAATCGGAATGTATTGTGCAGTCCCGTAAACCTCACTGGTTGAAGTCTGAACGATCCGCTCGACATTGTGCCGTCGTGCCGCCTGCAAAATATTTAAGGTGCCCTTGATGTTTGTATCTATATATGTATCTGGCGAGTGATATGAATACGGAATTGCGATTAGGGCTGCCAAGTTCAAAACTACGTCTTGTTTTTCAACCGCTTTATCGACACCGTGTGGGTCACGAATATCGCCAGCAAAAACATCAATGCTGTCTCGAATCGATTGTTCAGACTCATCAAGCCAGCCCCAAGAGTTGAAAGAGTTATATAAAACGAAGGCTCGAACTTCGTGACCACTCTTGACCAGTGTTTCGACAACGTGCGAGCCGATAAAACCATCAGCGCCGGTGACAAGAATTTTCATTAGCTAGTTTCCTAGTGAACTTGTGAGAGTAGAAAATATAAATGCGACAACAACCGAGACTATGACGGCAGCAAAAATGCCGATGGCGAGGGTGCCCAAACCTAAAAACCCGGCAGACCGCAGCGTCTGATCTTTGGTCGAAGATTGATAGAAGTTGGTGTGTTTGTTGTCAACCCGAACCATTAGAGGTTTGTTTTGACCCTTAGTGCGACCGCGATTAGTAAACCAAAATGCGATCATGCTCAGCACGATGATTGCGCTTGACCTGACCGTAACATCAAAGACGGTGAGTGACATGAGTATCGACACAACCACAACTCCTTCCAGCGTATCGCCGACGGTCGCGGGCGAGCAGGAAACCGTTATTGCACCGCGTCAACGCAACATGTGGTGGGCACTTCCACTTTTGACAATTGTTTGGCTTGTGACTGGAGCACTAATCACCTCGTCGTTAGTGAAAATAAATTATTGGGAAGTAGCCCCAGGGTCAGCCGAAGAAGTTGCATCACGATTTTCATTTGACAAAAACGCGCTGAGCCAAGTCACCCGTTATAAGACATCGGCACCAATATTGTTTGTTACCGCATATGGATCAAAGTTGAGTGCACTCGACGCACTCGTGGGTGTGCTTGACCCAGATGTCGATGTTTTGAATCGTGAAGAAAAGTTCGGCACCATAACTCCGAGCGAGCAAAGACGTCTTGGTTTTCAGGCGATGGCTTCGGCGAAACAGATTGCCGAATATGTAGCGCTCAATCGTCTTGGTTACGACGTTTCAATCGCATATGGCAAGTTGATTATTGAGAGGCTTGTATGTGAAGATGCACCGCGACCGCTAAGTGCGTGCTTGCAACTCAACCCCGGCGACACGATCACTGCATTTGATGGCATTGAAATACCAACGCTCTCAGATTTGATGCCAATCATCGCTGATTATTCACCAGGTGATGTGATTGAAGTGACGATCACCCCGCACAAAACAACCGACAGCGTCAAGAAAAAAATCGAGTTAATGGTCAGTCCAGACGATCCAGACAGAACGATCATCGGGGTGTGGCCCGCCGATACGCGCACAGTCGATCTGCCATTTGAAGTTGATATTGATACAGATTCGATTGGCGGTCCGTCGGCTGGTTTGTCGTTCACTCTCGCGCTTCTTGATGAGTTGACCGCTGGCGAACTTACAGGTGGGGTGAAGGTAGCGGCGACCGGCACGATTGATGGCGACGAAAGTGTCGGCGCGATTGGTGCGTTGCGCCAAAAAACTGTTGCGGTGAAAGCATCGGGAGCAACAGTGTTTTTTGTGCCGAGTGCCCAAACACCCGAAGAGTTAAGTGCTGCGCGTCGAGTTGCTGGTTCAAAGTTGCGCATCGTTCCAGTTGCAAATCTTGGTGAAGCACTCAAAGTTTTAGAAGAGTTGGGTGGCGCCGTCATAAGCAATGACGCAATCGAACTATAAATAGGGTTTAATCTTGCCTAATGGCGATTAGCTTCTCTAAACCCGACCCCTCATCGCCAGCCGCAGTCGGATCTGCTCAATTCAATGTCTCGCGACGAGGATTTGACCAAGGCGAGGTTCGCGATTTTTTGCGAATGGTATCGGCTGAACTGGCGCGTTTGCAAGAGCGGGAGAAGTTTTTAGAAAGCGAAATGCGTGCGATGCAGACTCGTGGGCTTTCAGACCCCGGTGTGCTCGACGAAGCGACGGTTACGACATTATTAGGAGAAGAAACGGCGCGTGTTTTGTCTGTCGCCCGTGAAGCCGCACAACAGATGCGAGATCGTGCTGCAGAAACAGCCGAGCGAATTGTTCGCGAAGCGGCAAGTGAAGTTGCAAGAATGCGTGAAGAAGCAGAAATCGAAGCCTCGCGACGTCGAAGCGACGCGTCGTCTGACAGTGAGGCCGAGATTGAACTCGCAAAACAACAAGGTCGCGAGATGGTCAATGAGGCTCGCGCGTATCGTGAAAAACTTCTTGCCGAACTTGCGAACCGACGCGAACTTGCAAGACAGCAGATCGAAGAACTGATTCGACATCGCGACCGATTGAAAGAAGCATTTGAGCGAGCGAGTTTGGCAGCCAGCGGCGCAGTCGGTGATTTGACAGATTTTGATGCTGCAGCAGAAGAGTTTCAACAGGCTGTGCCGGTTGTCGAAGAAACTACGCCGATTAGTGACGTCAAGCCTCAAGAAGTTGAGACGTCAAATGTCTTGCCGTTTGATCGCGAGAAATTTGAAGATGATGTTGAGCAACAGATTCAACCCGTAAGCGAAGAATCAGCGCCAGAAATTGTTGAAGAGAGTCAAAGCAAAGACGAAGAGCCAGATAATGGTCATCGAGCAAACATTGTGCAGATGTTTGGTCGTACCTCGCGTCGCCTGCACCCTTCGACCGATAAACCAGAAGTAGAAACACAAGAGATCTCCTCGCCAGAGAAAGTTGAGATTGCTCAAGAGCCCGAGCCGACTCTTAAAAAGACAAGCGTTGACGATCTTTTTGCCAGATTGCGTGAGGCCGGAGCCGAAAGCGTTGCAAGTTCGGTAAAGAACACAAAAACCCCGACAAAAAAAGAAAAATCTCCTGAGAAAAAAGCGAAAGTGCCGACGCCAATCGAGCCAGATTTGAAAATGTTCGAACGCCGAGATGCTGCCTTGGTCGCAGTCGATGAGGCTGTTGCCAAAAAGTTGAAACGAGTGCTTGCCGATGAAGAAAATGCAATGCTGAATTACCTGCAATCGAAGAAAGCGCAAGTTGCCCTTGAAAAAGTGCTGCCAAGCGTTGAGAATCAGCTGCAAAATTATGTTGAGGCAACAAGTAAAGAGCTAATTGAAGCCGCAATGTCCGGCGCCCAGTCACTTTCGAAGAGTTTGAAAGCCGACTTGCGCAAGAAAATCAGCAACACGACTGTGATGCAAGTGATGTCGAAAAAACTCGCTGATGACATCGTTTATCCACTTCGTGAACGCATTCAAAAGTGCGTGGAGAGCAGCGCGGGCAACGCAGGCGAAATGTCGAGTTTGATCCGCACTGTTTATCGCGAATGGAAGATGCAACAAATCGACAAGCTTGTTGGAGATGTTTCGCGCCTCGCATATAGCCGAGGTGCATATTTGGTTTTAGAGTCGGGAACAAAAGTTTGTTGGATGGTTGACCCAAACGGACCACCATGTTCTGATGCTGAAGACAATTCGCTCGCTGGCCAAGTCGCGTGCGGTGAAAAATTTCCTACAGGACATGAGCACCCCGTTATTCACTCGGGATGTAAATGTCTTGTAGTGCCAGCGCCGCGATAGTCTTTGCTGCGTGCGGAACCCCTCCGACTTACCCCGTAATCCACGCAGCCCGCGTTCAGGTGGTGGCGGATTTTCGCTGAGTTCTTTCAAACGTGGGCGAACAATTTGGTCAGCAATTTTGGCAGTGTTCGTCGTTGGCGGAATTTCGATCCGAAGTTTGGCCGGATTTTATGTCGATGTACTTTGGCACAACTTGGTTGGTCGATCAGATGTTTTTTGGGGCGTGTTGACCACCAAAGTCGTTCTAGGTGCAGTATTCGTAGCTATTTTCACTTTGGCAGCGCTGATCAATTTATGGTTGGCTGATCGATTGGCGCCGAGCGATGTGCCAATTTCACTTGAGCAACGCGCTCTTGCGGGATATCGCCAACTTGTAGCAACGCGTCAGTGGCTGGTTCGTGTCGTTATTTCGTTCGTTCTTGGTCTGTTAGTCGGTTTGCCCGCGTCTTCGCAATGGCAGGACTGGTTGTTGTTCAGAAACGCACAGTCGTTCGACTTAAAAGATCCACTTTTTGATCGTGATGTCAGTTTCTATGTGTTTAAGTTGCCGTTTATCCAGTTTTTGATTAGTTGGTCTCTTGCGGCGCTGATTTTAATTTCGCTCGTCACGTTCATCGCACACTATTTAAATGGTGCGATTCAATTGCAGACACAGGGTCGTCATGTCACACCTCAAGCCAAAGCACACATTTCGGTCTTGTTCGCGTTGATCGCCGTTTCAAGAGCCGTGAGCTACTGGTTTGGACGCTTTGAACTGACAATTTCGACTCGTGGTGTAGTGCAAGGTGCAACATTTACAGATGTAAATGCACAATTGCCTGCGACGAGTTTGATGATTTTGGTTTCACTTGCGGTTGCGGCACTGTTTTTATGGAATGTCTGGCAAAAGAGTTGGAGATTGCCGGTTCTTGCGACAGTTCTTTGGATCGTCGTGGCTTTGGTAGCCGGGCAGATCTACCCAGCGATCGTTCAGCGGTTTTCGGTGCAGCCAAACGTCAGCACCAAAGAATTGCCATTTATCGAGCGCAACCTGTTGGCGACCAAAAATGCGATGGGTCTAGATTCGGTCAGAAGTGTCGAAGTTGAATACGAGCAGATCACAAGCGCTGATGTCGCTAGTGACTCAGAGCCGCTTTCTGATGTTCGCCAACTTGACCCAATTCAAATGCGAGACCGATTTGTACTAGATGAAGGTCAGACCTCTTTTTATGCAATTCGAGATCTAGACGTTGATCGTTACGAAATTGATGGCCGCGAACAACAAGTCTTGGTGGCTGCGCGCGAACTCAATACGGCAGGTATTCCGAACCGCACGTGGGTTTCACGACACCTTCTATATACACACGGTTGCGGTTTGATTGCAGCTCCTGCGAGCAAAGTAACCGTTGACGGTCGTCCGATCTACACAGATCTAGAAATTGATCGACCAGAACTCTATTTCGGTGAAGGTCTTGACTCGTATGCGTTGGTTAAGACTGGTGAAGCTGAACAGGCTTGCGCGAATACAAAATCGCAGAAATATGCAGCCAAAGGTGGCGTTGAACTTTCATCACTCGTGCGTCGAGTTGCCTTTGCGGTTCACTTTGGTGAATACAACTTGTTCGGTTCATCTCTCTTGGATGACCAATCACAAATTGTCTTCATTCGTAACATCAAAGAACGCGTTGCCAAAGTTGCACCATTTTTGCGACTTGATGCCGACCCTTATCCCGTTGTTGTCGATTCAAAAGTTCAATGGGTTATTGACGCGTTCACTATTACGAACCGCTATCCATACGCCCAGCAGGCCAACATCGATCAACTAACGCTTGGCAGTGGTTTAAATACTTCGTTTAACTATGTTCGCAACAGCGTGAAAATCGCGGTAGATGCCTACGACGGCTCGATGACTTTTTATGTTGTCGATCAAAATGATCCGATTATCAAGACTTGGCAGGCGGTGTTTCCGAAATTGTTTACCTCGGTTGATCTTGCGCCGAAAGAATTAGTAAATCACTTTAGGTATCCAGAAGATTTGTTCAGAGTGCAGACAAATACTTATGGTCGCTATCAGTTTGAAGATGCAACTCTGTTTTTTAATCGCAATGCGGCTTGGAGCGTCGCTCAGGCACCTGCAACTGAACCTGAGGGTTTGACCGGTGTTGTTGCCGGAGATTTCACGACCGATTTGAATGCTGCGAACACTGGCGAAGTACGAGATGCAAGCGTGGCGCGATTCGAGCCTTATTACACGATGTTTCACGAACCACGTTCGAGCGAGAAGACGGGTGTGTTTTCGATGTTGCGACCGTTTGTGCCGTTCTCGGCTGACAACGCTCGAAAAGAACTGCGTGCGTTCATGGTCGTATCGAGCGACCCAAAGACCTATGGGCAATTGACGATTTACAAAGTTGCTGAACCTCTGCCCGAAGGACCGGCAACTGTTGCAGCAGAAATCGGTAGCGATCCCGTGGTCTCGCAGCAAATTACATTGCTCGACCAAAGAGGGTCACGAGTTATTTATGGTGACCTGCAGATAATTAACGTCGGCAAAGGTCTGGTCTATGTTCGACCACTGTTTGTGCGACCTGACGACCCGAGTGCGAAACAAATTTTCGTTCGAAAGTTTTTTGCTTCTTACAACAATCGGGTTGTAATGGCTGATGATCTAACAACTGCAATTTCTAAGTTGTTCCCTGGGTTCGACAAAGACCTTGGTGACCGCATTGATGACGGCTCGGTCGAAGTGTTGCCAGATTCGTCTGGCGACTCTACAGATTCATCGACATCGTCAACCTTGCCATCGAGCGGTGGTAGTTCAGTGGATCTCGATACTCCGGCTGCGTTGCTCGCTAGAGCAGAAGAGTTGTTCGCACAAGCAGATGCGGCGCTTGGCAGCACCCCACCTGACTTTGCGCTTTATCAAAAGCGCTTGGCCGAAGCACGTGAATTGGTTAGTCGCGCAATTGCTCTCGTTGGCAATTAATTTTTCGTTACTTTGTTCGTCTGATTTGTTCAATAATTTCGGCGAGGTCTTGCCGAAACGCAATTTCGTAGCGTGCTTGCTCATTGGCAATACGAATTTGATTTGTGCGAAGTTGTTCGAGTGCTTCGCGTGATGCTGACTCGTCGGCTGTTTTAGCGAGTGACTCAATTTCTGTACCAAGTTCGTGAAGTTGATGTGACAACTCGGTTGTCATCGTCTTGAGTCGCGCATCAATGATTGTTATTTTCTGGTCAAGACCATTTGTTGCAGCAGTCACCAATGAGAGCGCGTTCGTTCGTTTTGTAAGTTCGCTGCGAAGCTCTGCAAGTTCGTTCTTCAAAAGTTCGAGGTCTGACTGTGTCGCCTTGGGTGTTCGTTTGAAGAGTGGCATCGCATCAGCGATTATGTCATGTCGCTGGTAGCCTGAGTGGCACGACGCGGGGTGGAGCAGTCCGGTAGCTCGTTGGGCTCATAACCCAAAGGTCGTAGGTTCAAATCCTACCCCCGCCACCAATTCTCTGTAAGTTGCTAGTCATCACTTTCGCTCATCGAGGTAACAATGAACAGACTTGAACAAGTGCGATCAGTTCGCACAGCGCTTCGAAGCGGAATCCCAACCATTGGCAGCTGGATGCAAATTCCAGATTCAAATATTGCCGAAATTATGGGACGCGCTGGTTATCAGTGGGTGGCTATCGACATGGAGCACGGTCCGGTTGCTGTAAACCAACTTCCAGATATTTTTCGTGCACTTGAACTTGGCGGCACGCTGCCACTAGCTCGAGTTGCCAGCCCTTTGCCGATTAATTGCCGGCAAGCACTCGACCAGGGTGCGGCAGGCGTGGTTGTGCCGATGATTTCTTCGGCTGCGCAATTGCAATCGATCATCAGCGAATGTCATTGGCCACCGCGCGGTCGTCGCGGTGTTGGGTTTCAACGCGCGAATGTTTTCGGCAAATTTTTTGATGCTTATATGCAAGAAGCACAAGAGTCGTTGGTGATCGCGCAAATTGAACACATTGATGCGGTTAACAATCTTGATTCAATTGTCAAAGTCGAAGGTCTTGACGCGATCATGGTCGGGCCATACGACTTGTCGGCCTCACTTGGCATAACTGGCGACTTTGAAAATCAAAAATATAAAGACGTGCTGAGCAAGATTCTTGAAGTTTGCGCCAAGCAAAAGATGGCATGTGGCATTCACGTGGTGCAACCCGACACAAAAATGCTTGAGCAGAGAATCAACGAGGGCTACACCTTTATTGCTTACGGCGTAGATACGGTCTTTTTGAATCACAGCGCAACCGCGCCCAAGTGATTGAGAATTTAAACTAGACGAATGACCGCAAAAGTATTAAAAGTTGGCATTGCGGGCTATGGCGTCGTCGGCAAGCGCCGTGGTGATTGTGTTGAACGTCATCCAAATTTGAAACTTGTCGCGGTTTGTGACCGTGTTTTTACGAGCGACGGAGTCTTGCCAAATGGCGTTGCTCACTTTCGGACATATCAACAATTACTGCAACAAGATCTGGACGTGCTGATCGTTTGCATGACAAACGACATTGCGGCTGAAGTAACTATGGCTGGTCTGAATCTAGGCCTGCATGTTTTTTGCGAGAAACCACCAGGCCGAGACATGAGCGATATCGCGAGTGTGATTGCGACCGAGAAGAAGAATCCGCAATGCCGACTGATGTACGGCTTCAATCATCGATACCACGACTCAGTGCAAGATGCGATGAAAATTATTCGTAGCGGTCGCTATGGAAACATCATCAATATGCGCGGTGTTTACGGCAAGTCAAAATTGATTACTTTCAATCAGGCTGACTGGCGCGCGAAGCGAGAGATCGCTGGCGGCGGAGTTCTTTTAGACCAAGGCATCCACATGGTTGATTTAATGCGATTGATCGCTGGCGAATTTGTGGACGTACAAAGTTTTGTTTCAAACGGTCATTGGGGTTACAACGTTGAAGACAATGCTTATGCGCTGATGCGCACCGAGCAAGGTGTTGTGGCGATGCTCAATAGTTCGGCAACTCAGTGGCGGCATCAGTTCAGTTTGGATATAAATATGCAACGCGGCGGCGTTATTTTGCGCGGCATTTTGACTGGGTCAAAAAGTTATGGCAACGAGACGATGACTCTCGTTACGGCTGATCCAGATCGAGATAACGGCGACCCTAAAGAAGAACTTTTTGAATACAACGATGACCCGTCATGGGATCGTGAGATCGCGACGTTCACTCAGTGCATACTCGGCAATGAACCAGTGCAGAGTGGCACTTCGCAAGATGCGTATCGCACCATGAAACTTGTTTACAAAATTTATTATGCCGACCCAATCTGGCGAGATCAATTTAAAATTGAAAATCCAGAGGTCGGATAATGACAACTATCACAATAAATGATGTTCACGGCTTTACGGTCTTAGTGACGGAGCTAGTCGAAAAAGTTGGCAAAAAATTTATCCGCACAAATAATGTTGCAGCAAAAAATGTAACTGATCTTCAAATTGGTGGGCGTGAGATCAAACTTGAAGCCGACACGATGCTCGAAAAAGAACTGATCAAAGGTTTGGCTCCTACCGGTATCGCAATTCTGAGCGAAGAGACGGGTTTCATCCCCGGCAAATCGTTGCCCGCACTTTTGTGGGTGATTGATCCACTTGATGGCAGCTATAACTTCAGCCGCAGTCTTGGACCATCGATGATTTCAGTTGCACTTTGGGACGCGAACGAGCCGATTTTGGGCGTGATGTTTAACTTGGTGACCAAGCAGATGATTTTTGGCGGGCCGCAAATTGGTGCTCATCTTGGCAAAAATCCTGTAACAGTTTCAGACCGCACAGATCGTGGTCAGGCGACGTTAGCAACTGGGTTTCCGAGCCGATTTCCGATCAGTGATGCAAAAGCAGTGTCGAGTTTCGCCGAAATTCTCACAAGTTTTGGCAAAGTGCGAATGATTGGGTCGGCCTGTGCATCGCTCGCATTAGTGGCCACAGGCAGTGCTGATGTTTATGCTGAACACAACATTATGTTTTGGGATATTGCCGCTGGCTTGGCGATTGTTAACGGCGCGGGCGGCACTTTTGAGTTAGAAGGCGTCAATTTGCCAGAAGGCATTCATAGCGAACCTTGCACAGTTGTAGCGAGTAACAACAAATTTGATGTTTCAGTGACGATGTTTGACAAAATGCGTGGTCTCGCATGACGATTCTTGACACTGGTGTAAAAATTGTTCGCAATGTCGGACGTTTTACTTTTGGCGACGGCGCCGTAACTGGGGTGGCCGATCTAGTTGCCGCAAAGCGAAATGAAAAATCTTCGCACGCCGTGTTTTTGATAGATGACTATTTTAAAGACGAGTACTACATCGCTAGTTCGCTTGGGGTAAAACCAATTGATGCCGTACATTTCGTCAGCACGGTTGAAGAACCAACAACTCAAGGCATTGATGAGTTAGTTATCGAATTGAAGAAATCTGGTCACAGCGAACCGGCAACAATCGTCGGCTTTGGTGGTGGCATCACGCTCGATACGGCAAAGGCAATTTCTAATTTGTTGACAAACGGCGGTAAGGCCGCCGACTATCAAGGCTGGGATTTAGTGCGAGTGCCTGGCGTGCACAAGATTGGCGTGCCAACAATCTCGGGCACTGGGTCAGAAGCAACACGAACATGTGTGATGACAAATATTGATACTGGTTTGAAGTTGGGCATGAACAGTGACTTCACAGTTTTTGACCATGTAGTGCTCGACCCAAATTTGACGCGCACGGTACCGCGCAACCAATATTTTTATACAGGCATGGATGCTTACATTCATTGCATTGAAGCGCTCGCTGGCTCTTATCGCAACGCAATTGGCGACGCATACTCTCGCGAGACGGTGAACTTGTGTCGCAATGTATTTTTGAGCAACGACATGATGACCGATGAGCGCCGAAGCGATCTAATGGTTGCGAGCTATCTCGGCGGATGTGCAATCGCCACAAGTTATGTCGGCGTGGTGCACCCATTCTCTGCTGCGTTAAGTGTCGTGTTTGGTCTGCATCATTGTGTGGCCAACTGCATCGTTCTGAATGCTTTGGGTGAGTTCTACCCAGAAGGACATGCCGAATTTCGCAAGATGATTGAATTGCAAAAAGTTGAATTGCCAAGTGGTGTTTGCGCAAACCTCACAGACGACTTGCGTGCCGCTCTGATTGCTGCAACGATCAAACATGAAAAACCACTGACGAATGCGCTTGGCAGCGACTTCCGCGCAACACTTACCGACGCAAGGATCATCTCGCTGTTCGAGAAGATGTAAAGATCTCAGAGTAAAATCAATACATGCCTGGATACGAGCTAATTGGTGCTGAAGAACAGGCTGAAGTCGACGATATTTTTCAACACGGTGGAGTCTTGTTCAGGCACTCGTTTGATGCGATCAGACAAGACAGATGGAAGGTTCGTGACTTTGAGCAGGCGTTCGCGAAGTCGCTGGGTGTGCCTCATGCACTTGCAGTTACGTCGGGCACGGCCGCACTTCGCATAGCGCTAGCCGTCTTAGATCTGCAACCAGGCGACGAAGTAATAACGCAGAGTTTTACTTTTGTTGCCACGGTAGAGGCGATTATCGAATCGGGTGCGATACCCGTGTGTGCCGATATTGATGGCACGTTGAATTTAGATCCAGACTCGTTGAAAAAACTGATCACACCAAAAACAAAAGCAGTGATTGCTGTGCATATGTTGGGCACCCCTGCCAATCTGTTTGAGATTGAAAAAATATGTCTTGACAACAAAATCACTTTGATTGAAGATGCGGCATGGGGTTGCGGTGGTTCTCTTGATAGTCGGCCACTGGGTGCCTGGGGTCGCATGGGTACGTTTAGTTTTGACTTTGCAAAAACCATGACAACAGGTGAAGGTGGCATGGTTGTTTTTCAAAACGAAAAAGACTACAAAGCCGCCGCCGCATGGCACGACCACGGGCATGAAAATAATCCTGCCGTGCCACGTTGGGAAGACACCCGCGCAAGCAGTGGGTTCAACTTTCGGATGACCGAAATGCAGGGCGCCGTTGGCTTGGCCCAACTGAAAAAACTTGCAACGGTGGTTTCAGCGCAACGCAAAAATCGAGATGCAATGTGGGCAGCGATCAATGGTCTGCCAGGCATCACTGCCCGCGAAGTGCCAGTGGGTTCATACGAGACTGCAGATGCTTTGGTGTTTAGTGTCAAAGACAATACGACTGCTCGCCAATGTCGAGATGCCCTCGTAGCCGAAGGGTTGTCAACCAAGATTCTGCCCGAGGCTGTAACTTGGCATTTTGCCGGCACTTGGACTCACATGCCCGAACTTGTTGCACGCCACGGCGGCGACTTATCGAGGGCATTCTCGAGTTCGCGAGCAAGACTTGAACGTGCAGTATCTCTGCCAGTAGTCGTGAAAATGGATGAAGCAGTGCCTGCGAGGCTGCATAAAGCGCTGTCGAAAGTTTTACGGTAATCATCATGACTTCGCCTGTCATCTCTGTGATTATCGCTTCATATAACCAAGAAAAATACATTTCACGATGTCTTCGTTCATTGATTTCTCAGACAATCTCGCGCGATAAATTCGAGATCGTTGTTATCAATGACGGCAGCACCGACCGCAGTGCATCAGTACTCAACGAATTTGCCAACGAGATTGTGCTGATTGACAATGACAAAAATATCGGCCTACCGGCATCATTGAACAAAGCGATTCGTCGGGCGAGAGCGCCATTTGTGGTGCGCGTTGACGCCGACGATTATGTGAATGCTGAATTCTTGCACTTGTTACATGAGTTCTTGAGAGAAAACAAATACATGGATGCAATTGCGTGTGATTATTTGTTAGTGGACGAACAAGAAGAAGTGTTGGGTCGAAAAAACTGCCTCACCGAGCCGATTGCGTGCGGAATCATGTTTCGCACAGAGCATCTGATCGATATCGGTTTATACGACGAAACCTTCTTGCTTCACGAAGAGACAGATCTTCGGTTGCGGTTCACAAAGAAGTATCAAATTCACCGACTTGAATTGCCTCTGTATCGATATCGACGTCATGAAAACAACGCGACGAATGATGCCGCCGCAATGGAGCATCACCGTCAACGCATAATTGAAAAGCACGGTAGCGAGTCGACAAAGTGACGCCGCAAATAAAATTCGGTGATCGTGTTGTTGGCCAAAGCGATTTGCCATATGTAATAGCCGAAATTGGCGTCAACCATGAAGGCTCAGTTGCGACTGCAAAGCTATTGATCGAGTCAGCAAAACGCGGCGGCGCAGATGCAGCAAAGTTCCAGACCTATAAGGCGGGCTTGATTGCGTCAAAGTTCTCGCCCTCGTATTGGGATACGAGCAAAGAGCCAACAACCAGCCAGTTCGAATTGTTCACTAAATATGACGCTTTTGGTGAAGCCGAATATAAAGAGTTAGCAGCCCACTGCAAGAAACACCAGATCGAGTTCGTCTCGACACCGTTCGACTTAGGCGCAGTTGACATGCTGAATCCGCTGGTGCGTTATTTCAAAATCGCATCTGCTGATATCACGAATCCGCCTTTGTTGAAAAAAGTTGCTGCCACTGGCAAACCGGTCATTTTGTCTTCTGGCGCCTCAAACATTGGTGAAATTGACGCAGCATTGGCGATCTTGCGAAGTGCTGGTGCCAAAGAGATCTGTTTGATGCACTGCATTCTGAATTATCCGACGCGCAACGAAAATGCGCACCTGGGTATGTTGATCGACTTGCGAAATCGGTATCCAGAATTGTTGCTCGGATACTCAGACCACACTTTGCCAAACGAAGAAATGACAAGTTTGGTTTCGGCGCACCTTCTTGGTGCAGTCGTGCTTGAAAAACATTTCACCCTCGATAAGACACTGCCTGGCAACGATCACTATCACGCAATGGACGAAAAAGACCTGCTGCGATTTCAAAAAAATGTGAAACAAGTTCACGAGTTGCTGGGCCCTTCGCGAGCCAAGGCTCCGATCGCAACTGAAGAAATTTCGCGATTGAATGCCCGACGCAGCATCGTTCTAACGCGAGACTTGAAATCGGGCCACAAACTCAGCGAGCAAGATCTCATCGCCAAACGCCCGGGAACCGGCATCAGTCCAATGAATTGGCAAGATGTGATTGGCAAGACTGTGTCGCGCGATTTGCCCGAAGATCACATTCTGACTTGGGACGATCTCACCAAATCATGACTCAGTTGAATTCGCTTTGCCTAATTCAAGCAAGAATGGAGTCCAAACGACTTCCAGGTAAGGCTCTTTTGAAATTGGGAGATCACTCAATTTTGGAGTGGGTGATTAGTCGTGTTCAAACAAGTCAGAAATTGTCACGAATGGTTTTGGCGACAACCACTAGATCTGCAGACGACCGACTGTGCGACTTGGCCAGAGCATTGGGTATCGAGGTTTTCAGAGGAGAAGAAGACGATGTGCTCGCAAGATTTGCTGGTGCTGCACAGAAGTTTCCTGCCGATGTCGTGGTTCGAGTGTGTGCCGACAATCCTTTTGTTAGCGGAAAAGAAATAGATATTTTGATTTCAGACTTCGAAGCAAATCCAGTTGACTATCACTTCAATCACCGACCAGATGGCACTTGTGACTACCCTGATGGCGCTGGTGCCGAATTATTTTCGGTCGAGACACTGCAAAAGTTAAGTTCAAGCATCTCTGACAAAAAAATGCGTGAGCACCTAACACTCGCATTTCTCACTTTAGGCAGCAGTCGTATTCGAGGCATGCAGGCAAGACCCAGCATGTCGTATCCATATCTCAGATTTGATCTCGACACACCAGACGACTTCGAATCATTGACTCAACTTGTTGAGTCATCAAATCTAAATGTTGATTCAACGTTTGAAGAGATAATTATGGCGAAGATTTCACTCGAAATACAGCAAAAGCTTGAGTCACTTTTTGGACTAAACCGTTCACTAGCCGGAGAAAATAACCGTCAGACACTCAACGGCCTGAAAGACATCATCGATTTAGAGATCTTCGAAATTGCGTCTGGAACGAAAGTTTTTGATTGGATTGTGCCACAAGAGTGGAAGATATCTCAAGGATTCATTGACGACGCAAAAGGCGATCGGATAATCGACATCAAAGACAGTCCTCTTCATGTTGCGTCGTATAGCCAGCCCTGCAATTTAAGGTGCTCATTTGATGAAGCATCATCGCGAATTCATACTCACGAGAATTTGCCTGAAGCAATACCGTATAGAACGCTTTACTACAAAGCTGACTGGGCTTTTTGTGTGAATAGCCAACAGCTAAAAAAGTTGCAATCAGCCAAACAACCTTTACATCTAGTAATTGATTCTGAATTCAAAAATGGCTCGATGAGTTATGGGGAAAAAATCTTAACTGGTAGGTCGAGTCGAGAGGTTTTGATTTCTTCATATATTTGCCATCCGGCAATGGCCAATGACTCTCTCAGTGGTGTATTACTTACGGCAATGCTGGCGAGGCACTTAAGCTCAAAGAGTGATCGAAAGTGGACATATCGAATAGTTTTTGTCCCCGAAACTATTGGAGCGATTGCTTATCTTAAATTCAACGAAGAAAAAATGAAATTAATTGATTTTGGTTTGCAGATTACAACCGTAGGGGGCCAAGGTAATTTTCAGGTAAAAGAGTCGTTTGATCCGACGCACTTCGTGAATTCGATTGTTAGTGACGTTTTGTCTTGCAGTCAAAAAAATTATGAGATCAAAAAGTTTGATATTCATGGCAGTGATGAACGACAGTATTCATCTCCCGGCTTCAGAATAAATATGACCACACTTGCTAAAGACATTTACTACACCTATCCGCAGTATCACACGTCGCTTGACAATCTGGACTTTGTGAATGGTCGGCAAATAGCTGAAACTTTTGATTTGTATGTTCAAATAATTGAAGAAATAGAGAAACTTAAAATCTACGAGCGAGTTAATCCGCATGGTGAGCCGATGCTCTCAAAGCACGGGCTGTATGAAATTTTTGGTGGTTCATTACTACCGAATTCAAATATTGCCGATTTAGATCTAGTGCTATCTGTGTTGTTTTTGTCGGACGGTTTGCTGCCAACATCTGAAATTGCGACGACTCTTAAAGTTGACCTGAAAAGTATTGAAGATGTTTGTCAAATATTGGTAACGAAAAATATGCTGAGAGAGATTTAAAGTGCGAGTCTTACTGTTTTCTGGGTCGCACTCGCGGCATTTATTTGTACTGTCCAAGCTGCTACAACTCGATGCCGATTTTCGAGTTGTGGTGATGGAACGTGAGTCTGTAATGCCAGAACCCCCAACCAGTATCGGCGATCACGATCGAGCAAATTTTGACTTGCACTTTAATAATCGCTTGAAAGTCGAGACTGCCGCCTTCGGTGAATTGTCGTTTGGAGCCACCTTTAGAGGAACTGACATGTTTGTCTGTGGTCCAAAAAGTCTGAACGCGAGAGAAACTGTCGACTTTGTTAAGCAAGAAGTCAACGATGTCTGTATCGTTTTTGGCTGCGACTTGATCAAAGGAGATCTCTTGCGGGCACTGCCTGCGCTCTCTCTGAATTTCCATTTGGGTCTATCACCTTGGTACAAGGGATCGGCGACCTTGTTTTGGCCGTTTTATTTTATGGAGCCACAATGCTCTGGAATCACAATTCATAAAATTGTCGCTGCCGCAGATGCGGGCGAGGTACTTCATCAGTCAGTGCCAATCCTGAAAAAAGGAATGGGCATTCACGATGTTGGGGTTGCAACGGTGCTTCAAGGTGCGAACGATTTAGTAAATGCATTGAAGAAAATTCTTTCTGGCACAGAACTTAGTTTTACCCCGCAGACCACTAATGGTCGGCTGTTTTTGACTCGTGACTTTGAGCCACAACATTTGCGTGTTAATTATGATTTTTTCAATGACCGAATGGTTGACGAATATTTGGCTGGTCAACTCGGCAACAAGACACCAAAACTTATTGCAAATCTTTAAGAATTCTTGAGTAGCGTGCAGGCATGTCAAATTCAAAACCAAAAGTTGAAATTCCGAATACTCCTGCACCAACCGATTTAGTGATTGAAGACATCACGGTTGGTGATGGTCAAGAGGCAGTTAGCGGAAAAAACGTTTCAGTTCACTATGTCGGCGTGGCGTGGAGTACTTCAACGCAATTTGATGCCTCGTGGGATCGCAACGAACCGTTTGAATTTGGTCTTGGCGCAAGTCAAGTGATCGCTGGCTGGGACAAGGGCGTTGCAGGTATGAAAGTCGGTGGTCGTCGCAAACTGACGATTCCGCCAGATATGGGCTATGGCAGTCGCGGTGCTGGTGGCGTGATCAAAGGCAACGAGACACTTGTGTTCGTTGTTGATCTGCTGAACGTTTTTTAGTCAGCCGAGACTTGTTTTTTGCGATAGTGATTGCGGCATAGCAACTCGTAGCGCACAACATCGCCGAATAACGGTGCAATCGTGTTCTTGTCGGTATCGCCGACCATTACGGTTTCACCTTCAAGCACAACCTTGTCGTTGACCAAACGCGCATTGTTAGTCGCTCGCGCGCCGCACCAGCAGCGGGCTTCAACTTGCATCTCAATTCGTTGATCAGCAATTTCAAGCAGTCTTCGAGTTCCTTCAAAAAGTAATCCCTTGAAGTCGGTGATTAGTCCAAACGCATAGACATCGACATGCAATTCGTCGACGATAAGCGCAAGTTGGTCGCATTGCTCGGTCGTGCAGAACTGAGCCTCGTCACAAACAATAAATTGCAACGGCATTCTCGAGAGAGCCAATTCGTAAAGATTTAGTCCCGGATCCATTTCGATCGCTGGTGTCGATACACCAAGCCGGCTCGTCACTTGACCACCGTCACGATCAAGTTTTGTCAGCAATAAACCGGCCAAACCACGAGTTGTTAAATTGTGGTTGATTTGTAGAGCGAGCGTGCTCTTTCCAGAACCCATGGTGCCGTAGTTGAACCGCAGTGTTGCCATCTCAGGGCGAAACGCTACCTCGTTTTTGTAGCTATCTAAAAAGCGCGGCGACGAATTAAGGTAAGTGCGTAATGACGCCTTTTGAGCTTGCGAAATATATTGATCACACTTTGCTGGCGCCTGAAACGACAACTCGAGACGTGATCAAACTTTGCGAAGAGGCCAATGCGATGCAAGTTGCGGCAGTTTGTATTTCGCCGTCACTTTTGCCGATACCAAACGGATTATTGTCGGGCGAAATTGCACTCGCATGTGTGACAGGCTTTCCATCAGGTGCACATAATGCCGCCACCAAAGCATTCGAAGCCACAACAGCAGTCGAAAACGGCGCGACCGAAATAGACATGGTCGCGAATTTGGGTTTTGTCTTTGACTCGATGTGGTTAGAACTCGGTGATGAAATTTCGGCGGTACGCAAAAGCATCTCAGGTTCAACCAAACTGAAAGTGATTATCGAGTCGGCTGCACTTACAGACGAGCAAATAGTTATGTCATGTCGAGTTGCAGTTGCTCACGGTGCTGATTTCGTGAAAACATCGACAGGTTTTCATAAGTGTGGTGGCGCAAGTGTGCACGCTGTGCAATTGATGCGGGCAACTGTTGGCAATTCGATCGGCGTCAAAGCAAGTGGTGGTATTCGCACTCGCGAACTGGCACTCGAAATGATTAAGGCTGGCGCATCACGGCTCGGAACGTCAGCGACCGGCGCAATTTTGGCTGGCTAATTAAGAAAGCCAGTCATGGGCAACGACTTTCGTTGCAGCCAGTTGTCATCGGGGTAGTGCGCGGTTCTGTCAATGACATGAATCGTGTACGCATGCCGAGGTTTGTCGCTCGTGTTTGCGCCTGATCGATGGGGCAAAGTGCCATTGAGCAAAATAAGAGTGCCGCGTTCCGCCTCAAGTGGTACGAGACCTTCGGTTGGGTATGGCGTCGGATCAAAAACTTCGTTGAACGTTGATTTGCGATCAGGTGTCAGGCGATTGCGAGCCTTGACAGGTATGCGGTGCCCGCCAGGAAGAGCCCACATGCATCCGTTCTGAGTAGTCGCGTCATCAATTGCGAACCAAAAACCGACCACCGACTGTGGATCGGTCCATAAATAGGTGTGGTCAACATGGCAAGTGACTTCGCCACCAATTCGCGGCTGTTTAAAGATGTACATCGATTGCAAAAGTTGTGGTTGTTTCAAGCCGACCGAATCGGCAACTGCCGCCAAACGAGTTGAGTGACTAAAATTTTTAAACACGGGGTCAAGATCATGCATGGCATGACCGAGTTTGTTGAGGCAAAGATGGGCGTCTTGGCGCAACTTGCCATGTTCATCGAACGCATCTTTTTCAAAAAAGCAACGAATCTTGTCACCGCTGGTCAAGAAATAATCGTCTGAAGCATGAACAGCGGTACCATCAGCCGTAAACACGGTTGCTTCTTGTGGTGACGGGCAGTATTTTTCGGCCAAGATCATTGCCTGCTCGCGAAGTTTCAAACAAGCGTCGTCGTCGACAAAATTCGGCAGAACGAGGTATCCGTTTTGATTGAAAAATTCGGCTTGTGACGTGGTCAAACCTTCTTGGGTGATCATTGGGTTTAATCAGCCTTCGGGTTGACAAAAACCGACTCTTCGGGAAACGCGACCGGCAACATTTCGCTGAGTTTGCGTGGTTCGCCGTTCACTTCGAGCAGCATGTTTGCTCCGCCGTGCTCCCAAAGCAATTGCCGGCAGCGACCACACGGAGTCACTGGCTCATCGTTGCCGACCGTGCAGATGGCGACCAGGCGTCCGCCACCCGAGCGTGCCAACTCGCTGACAATGCCGCACTCTGCGCAAAGTGTCATGCCGTAAGAAGCATTTTCGACGTTGCATCCGGTGATGATGCGACCATCATCTACAAGCGCTGCAGCACCAACTTTGAACTTCGAATATGGCGCATATGCATTTTTTGCGACGGCCAAAGCAGTGCTTCTTAACAATGCCCAGTCGATTGATTTTGTCATGATGTAGGCAAGAGTAGTGCGAAACGCAGTTCTAGTTATTGTTGACGCTTGCCAATACTTGTTTGCCGAGCAATTTAACTTTGTTGACGGCAGATTTGTGGTCGATTGTCAGACATTTGCGATCGCGCACCACGACGTTGCCATCGACGAGCACATGACGCACATCTGCCCGAGTCACGCAAGTTGCAATAGTTGTATGCGGGTCAAAGTTTGGCGTCAGCGATGGCGAGTCGGCATCAAGAATAATGATGTCAGCGCGCTTGCCGACTTCGAGAGAACCGATCATGTGATCAAGCTGCAACGCGCGGGCGCCATTAATTGTTGCCATGCGCACTAGTTCGACTGCAGGCAACATAGCAGGGTTCTTCGAGAATGTTTTTTGCATGTACCCAGCGAGACGAATCGCAATCCATAAATCGATGTCGTTACCAGATGCCGGACCATCGGTGCCAAGTGCGACGTTTACGCCTGCGCGCTGCAGATCTAAAATTCTGGCAACGCCACTAGCGAGTTTGAAATTTGATGCAGGACAATGGACGACTGTCGCTGAGTTTTGCGCGATTAGTTCGATGTCGTGGTCGCTTAGATGCACACCGTGGGCAAGCACAGCGCGACGCAATAATTTTGTATCGTCGAGAACTTGAATCGGAGTGCGACCACCATGGCGCTTGGCGACTAGTTGCATCTCGCCAACCGTCTCTGACGCATGCACATGAATTCGTGCCTCGAATCTTGCTGCTAGGTCGGCGAGCACGCGCAGTTGCTCTTCGCTAAGCAAATATGTGCTGTGAGGTGCAACCCAACCTGTTGTGCCGATTGTGTCTCGCGGTGCTTCAAGCCACTTCGTAGCCCACTTCAAGCGATCTGCAAACTTGAGTGGCTCAGGGCCGTCGGACTCTAAAAAGTTTGGACCAGTCTGCAGTCGCATACCACTTGATTTCGCCACGGCAAGGGCCGCATCAGGCAGGTAATACATGTCGAGCGAAGTTGTAATGCCACCGAGCAGAGACTCAAGTGCGGCAAGTTCGGTGCCGGAGTGCACGGCGTCATAGTTGAGTACTCGCACTTCGGCTGGCATTAGCCGAGCAAGGAAGTCTTCAAGGCTCATGTCGTCGCCAAGACCGCGAAATAGTGTCATGCCGAGATGCGTGTGCGCATTGATCAAACCTGGCATCACGATCGCGCCATTGGCGTCAATTGTCTCTGATGCGTTGTTGGCGATTGATGTTGAAGAAATTGCACGAATTGAACCGTCGCCACCAATAACTAAAGAGCCGTTTTCGATGACTGAAGCAGATTTATCTACGGTCACGATTTGCGCATTAACTATTGCCACTCGGTCTTGTGTGTTGGTTGACATAGTTATCGCTTTTCGGTTTCAAGATCTATTTGTTTGAGAATTTCGGCAAGCAGGCCACCAACGCGCGACGCCGAGGCTTTGCCGATTGCAATCACTTCGTCACCAGAGAGTTTTTCGCCCGAGATGCCGGCGGCAAGATTTGTTGCTAGTGAAAGCGCAAGAACTTCTAGACCCATGTGACGCGCGGCGATAGTTTCCATCACGGTTGACATACCCACGAGGTCAGCGCCCCAAACTCGGGCGGCGCGAATTTCTGCGGGGGTTTCAAAATGCGGACCATGAAATCCCATGTACACACCTTCATGAAGAGTTGGGTCAACGCGTTTGGCGATTGTACGAAGTCGCTGACTGTATGCATCGGTCAGGTCTACGAATCGCCCATGCAATGGTGCAGGTGCATCAGCACCAGTCAAGGGCGAGAATCCGGTCAGGTTGATGTGATCAGAAATTATTGCCGTTGCACCAACGCCCCAATCTTCGCGCAAACAGCCTGCGGCGTTTGTTAAGACAACAGTTTTGCAACCGGCAAAGGCAGCAGTGCGAACTGCGTGCACAACCGAGTTCACACCGTGGCCTTCGTAAAGATGAGTGCGGCCTGTGAGCAACAGCACCCGTGATTTGCCGACAGTGACGCTTTTTAATGTGCCACCATGCCCGATCGCCGAGGGCTTCACAAACCCTGGAATTTCAGTGACTGAGATTTCTTTAGTGGCTTCGAGCACAGATGCAGCGTGCGCCCAACCCGAACCCAAGACGGCTAATACATCGTGCGAACCACCAAATTTTTTAACTACAACATCTGCGGCTTGCTGCGCTACTTCGTAGGCGTTGCTCGCATTCGTAGTTTCCATAAATTCAGGCTACGGCGAATAGCGAAATTTGTCTTAAGGGGCAGTGCCTTCTAACTCATAGAGCACGATTGTGCTTTTCTTTGCTATCCATAACCCGGCACCTGCTTGACGAAAGTATTTTTTCAACTCATTGCGATACCACAAACCAGAACGAGCATAGATTTCAAAATCGGTTACGTCGCGATCGACGTTTTGGCGTAGATCGCTCTTTGTCGGCACCTCGAAAAACAGAACATGTTTGGTCGCTTTAGCAAGATTCTTGATGGCACTTCTTGCCGCGCCGTCATTCAAATATTGCAAAACACTTTGGCAAATAACAAGATCAAACTTTCTCGACGGTGCCCACATGCTGATGTCTCGAAGTTTGTGGCCGTATTTTTGGCAAGCGTGTTCGCTGATATCGACAGAAAGCACCCTGGTTCGTTTGTGATTCTTTCGATACCAATCAGACCAATAGCCGACGCCTGCGCCGATATCTAGGACCGAACGAATCGGCACATCCCACCAGTTGCAAAATTCGTGAACAGCAGTTGCCAAAGTTTCTATTTTTCGTCGCGAGTGCATTGGTGTTGTCGAATAAAATCGTTTGAAAAACTCGGCGTCGAACTGCGATCTTGGCACCTGTGTTGTGTAGCAGGTATTTGAGTAGTCTTGCCACACGAGAAAAAATTCATCGTAGAGACGAGACAAAATGTCGGTTTACAACACAAAAATTGCCGGGTTATCTGGCCAAGAAGACTTGCTTAGTTCTTT
>JBIKVV010000022.1:0-23758 GCA_044356655.1 Ilumatobacteraceae bacterium | reverse complement strand
GAAGCAGGTTGGGACGCCGCAGTTGTATTTCTCGGCACAAACTACGAGGGCAATAAAGATTCGTATGCCAAGCAAATGCGCAAGATCGTGTCGAAACTCGCGCCGAGGCCAGTTTTGTTGGTGACGAGTTCTTTGTTCAGAAATTCTCAACGCGAAGTAAACGCGGCGATCAACGTGATTGCGGGCGAGTCAGAAAATGTATCGGTTCTTGATTGGGAGACGATATCTAAAGAAAAGAGCGTGCTCAATGCTGATGGCGTGCACCTTTCACCGAAAGGTCGAAGTGTTTTTGGTGTTGCTGTTGCGCGTGCTCTCGACATCGCGCCGTTTAGAGAAGGCGAATGTCTCGAATCGAAGTTTCGCGATGACTCTGCAGCGGCAAAAGATGTGATGCCCGAGCCAGTTGATTCTGTGGTTGAGCCAACGCCTGAGTCGACCCCGTAAGTTCGCACGAATGCGACATCAAGTTGTGCACCGTCTAGGTTATTTAACAAACTCAAAACGTGACAGGGGCAAGAGAAAATGAAAATTGGAATCTTTGGCGGAACTATAAATTCAGGCACGCTTGATGATGTTGTCGCCGAAGCACGACAGGCTGAGAGTGATGGTTTTGCAAGTTATTGGGCACCAAATATTTTTGGTCATGATGCGCTTACTGCGTTAGCAATCGTCGGTCGTGAAGTGCCGAGAATCGAACTGGGTACGAGTGTCGTGCCAACATACCCGAGGCATCCAATGGCGATTGCGCAACAATGCCACACAGTTAACGCGGCCTCAAAGGGTCGACTTTGTTTAGGTATTGGTCTTAGCCACAAAGTTGTGATTGAAGGCATGCTCGGCATGTCGTACGAAAAGCCGGTGCGGCATTTGCGCGAGTATCTCTCGATTTTGATCCCTCTATCGCGATGTGAGAATGCAAACTTTGCAGGTGAGACTTTGACGACTCGCGGTTCGCTCTCAGGTGTCGGGTCTTCGCCGTTTTCGGTTGTTGTTGCTGCGCTTGGTGAACAAATGTTGCGTGTTACTGGCACGCTCGCTGACGGCACTTTGACATGGTGCACAGGGCCTAAAACTTTGAAGTCACTAACTGTGCCGACAATTGTTGAGGCGGCCAAGAAAGCCGAGCGCAAAGCACCTCGTGTGATTGCAGCATTGCCAGTTTGCGTGACGAACAATGTTGCGCGGGCGACTGAAACTGCGGCGAAGGTTTTTCAGATTTACGGTCAGTTGCCGAGTTATCGCGCGATGCTCGACCACGAAGGTGCGGCTGGGCCGGCTGACATCGTGATTGCCGGTACTGCCGAGCAGGTCAAGCAACGCGTCGCTGATTTGGCTGGCATCGGTGTAACCGACTTTGCGGCTGTCGAATTTAGTAGCGACCCGCAAGAAATCGCCGACACTCGCGCGGCGATGAAGTCGCTAATTTAATTTTTTGCGGTGCGCGTTGCTTTGCGGCGTGTTTTCTTTGCGGGTGCAGGTCGGTTTGCAGCACGTTTAGCCGCACGCTCTTTGGCTTGCGCGGCGGTGACTTCGGCGTGGTGTGCATGACACAAAACCTCAAGTCCACCAACGCCATGGCGATCGGGGTTCAGGTGATGATGACAACCGGGGCCGTAACCTGCGCCATTGCGTGGATTGATGTGATTAACTTCGCAGTCGCGACGCTCGGCAGTGCAACCTGATCGCTGACATCGGTATTTTGCTCGCCGTTTGGCAGCCGATCTAGCAAAACGCCAGATGTGATTGCGTTGCCACTCGCGTCCGCACTTGTCTGAGCACCAAGTGCGCCGACGAGTTGTCTCGATGAGCGTGTTGCATAGTTGGCATCGACCCGGTTCGCCTTTCCATTGCCCGAGTGGGCAAGAGATTCTCTCTTCGACTAGAGACACTATTTGCGAATTTGAACTGGCGTGCCGAGTGCTGTCGCGTTGACAATTTCGAAGAAGTCGTTGCCTTTGTCGTCGACGACTATGAACGCTGGAAAGTTTTTGACTTCGATTTTCCAGACGGCTTCCATACCGAGTTCTTCGTATTCGAGCACTTCAACCTTGGTGATGCAGTCTTGCGCGAGGCGCGCTGCGGGGCCGCCGATTGATCCCAGATAAAAGCCGCCGTGTGTTTTGCAGGCCTGAGTTACTTGAGTAGATCGATTGCCTTTGGCCAACATCACCAAACTGCCGCCGACACGCTGAAACTCTTCGACGTAACTATCCATTCGGCCTGCAGTTGTCGGACCGAATGAACCCGACGCAAAACCAGTCGGTGTTTTTGCGGGCCCGGCGTAATAGACGCAGAATTGCTTGAAGTAATCGGGCAGACCTTTGCCCGAGTCGAGGCGCTCTTTGAGTTTGGCGTGGGCGAGATCGCGAGCAACGATCATCGGACCGTTGAGCATGACGCGAGTTTTCACTGGGTATTTCGAAAGTGTGGCACGCACTTCGCTCATCGGACGGTTGAGATCGATGTTGACGACTTCGGCTGAAAGATCTTCTTCAGTTATCTCGGGCAAGAATTTTGCAGGGTCTTGTTCGAGTTGTTCGAGAAAGACACCGTCTTTTGTGATTTTGCCGAGCGCTTGGCGGTCAGCACTGCACGAAACAGCCATTGCAACCGGGCAACTTGCACCGTGGCGCGGAAGGCGAATGACGCGAACGTCATGGCAGAAATATTTGCCACCGAATTGAGCACCGATGCCAGTTTGTTGGGCAAGTTTGAGAACTTTGGCTTCAAGTTCGATATCGCGAAATGCGTGACCCGTTCGAGAGCCCTTAGTCGGCAGTGAATCTAGATATTTTGTGCTTGCGAGTTTTGCGGTTTCGACTGCGTACTCAGCAGAAGTGCCGCCAATGACAACTGCGAGGTGATAAGGCGGGCAGGCAGAAGTGCCGAGAGTTTGCATTTTGTCGAATAGCCAAGGCAGCAAAACTTTTTCGTTGAGCAAGGCTTTTGTCTCTTGAAACAAATAACTTTTGTTCGCCGAGCCGCCACCCTTGGCAATGAACAAGAATTTGAATTCGTTGCCGTCGGTTGCTGAAATTTTGATCTCAGCGGGCAAGTTCGTGTTGGTGTTGACTTCTTCGAACATCGTGATTGGTGCTAGTTGGCTATAACGCAAGTTCGAAGTTTGGTAAGTGTTGTAGATGCCTTTAGCGATTGCTTCTTCGTCACCACCACCAGTGAAGACGAGTTGACCTTTTGATGCTTTGACGATCGCTGTGCCTGTGTCTTGGCACATCGGCAGCACCCCGCCAGCACTGATGCTGGCATTTTTCAACAAGTCGAGTGCGACGAAACGATCGTTGGGGCTTGCTTGCGGATCTTTGAGAATGTCGGCGAGTTGTTGAAGATGTTCGGTGCGCAACAGATGTGCGATATCGCGCATTGCGTGCTCAGTCAGAGTTGTTATTGCACTTGCGTCAACGCGAAGAAAAGTACCGAGATTGGTTTGATCGGTGGTTACGCCGTCACTAGTGATTTTTCGATAAACAGTTTTGTCTGGGCCTAGTGGCAATAACGGTGAGTTGACGAATGGCTCGGGTTGTTTTTTTGCCACGACTACAGGCTATTAGCAAACCCGAATTAGACGAGTGCGGGTGTGCCTTTGAAAGAACCCGGGTCACCAGCAGATGGAATGCTCGGCTTGCGCCATGAGACTACGGTGGCGATGTGTTCGGCGACACTGCTCCAGGCTTTGGCGTTCCATCCTTGTGCGTGCACCGGCACAGTGCCGTCAATCTGGATGTAGACGAACGCCGGTAGCTCGGTTAGCGCAAGTTGCTTAACAAATGTTCGCGACGGATCGCTGAAAACTAGAAACTCGTCGGCGTACGGTCCGAGAAATTCGCGAGTCTCTTGTGCAGTTGCGGTGACGACAAAATTGGTGCGAACCGAAGCGCCAGCGAATTGTCGCAAGATGCGAACTGCGGTTGGCAGAATCCAGGCACTTTCGTTAGTGAACGGATCGAGCACAATGGAAGCCAAGTGAAATGTCGTTAGCCATTCTTCGAGAGGGCGGGCATTGCCGTTGAGCGGCTGAAGCTGAGTGTCGAGATTTGGAGAAATAATCATCAGCAAAGACCGTAGCAAGTCGGGGGTAGCGTTTTGGAAATGCACCCAATTGAGCACTTGCGATATGTAGCGCGGGCACGTGGTGCTGACCCAGTTTCGTTGGTGCGTGAGACCGCGGCGGCGCTGAGTGGCCTAGGTCACGAACCTGCAGGCATTGTGCTGGCGGCGCGACGAATTGTGCAACGACACCCAACATGTGGGCCACTGTGGTGGTTGTGCAGTCATGTGCTCGGCGCACTTGATCCGTTTGTGGCGATGCGTGACTGCGAGGACGAAATTAAAAACGATTCGACGATCAAGAGTTTGCGCGATGCTGTGCCGCAAGATGCCGTCGTGTGTGTTGTTGGTTGGCCAACGACAGTGTTGAACGCGTTGGCCACGCGTAGCGATGTGAAACTGTTTGTAGTCGAAAGCAATGGTGATGGTGATGCCGCTGTTGAGCGACTTGTGTCAATGGATGTTGACGCGACGCTCGTGCAATTTGAAGAACTCTCTCGGGCTATTAGCAGTTGCGATGTCTTGATTGTTGAAGCCTTGGCCGCAGGGCCAACAGAAGTTTTATGTATTTCGGGTAGTTATGCCGTTGCAGCGCTCGGATACGTCATGCAAAAACCTGTGTGGCTGGTGACAGCGTGCGGCACACGATTGCCGGCGCCGTTATGGTTGGCGATGATCGCTGGCGATGCAATAAACGAAGTTGATCTGCTTTCGTCGAGTTTGTTTTCGCGAGCTATTTCTAAAGATGGCGTCAGCGACGATTTGTCGCAACCATTTGCTGCCGAGTGCCCGCCCACGACAGAGTTGCTGCGCCACAGCGCGATGTAATCGCGCTCGTGTGGCGTGCGATGTAATCGCGCTTGTGTGGCGTGCGATGTAGGATTTTAAACATGTCAGCACGCTCACGAGACTTGCCCCGCCGCTCTTGTTTATCAATCCCAGGATCTTCAGAAAAAATGATGGGCAAGGGCCCAGGCATCCCCGCCGACATGGTCTTTTTGGATCTTGAAGATGCTGTTGCGCCAAAAGAAAAAGAATCGTCACGCGCGAAAATTGCGACAGCAATACGCACGCAAGATTGGGGCGACAAAGTTTTGTGTGTGCGTGTCAACGACTGGAGTACTAAGTGGACGGCATTCGACATTATTGAAGTTGTCGCCGGAGCAGGCGAGCGGCTCGATGAAATCATGTTGCCAAAAGTTGAAACTGCAGCCCAGATTGTGGCGACAGATTTATTGTTGCGCCAAGTCGAAATCGCTAACGGCTTGCCGATCGGTCACATCGGCATTGAAGCACAAATTGAAACTGCACGTGGGTTGATCAATGTCGAAGAAATCTGTGCGGCAAGTTCGCGACTTGAGACGATAATTTTCGGACCAGCCGACTTCGCAGCGAGCATGGAGATGCCGGTGCTCACGGGTGGGGTGCAGATCGCCGAATATCCTGGCGACCATTTTCATTATGTGTTTTCGAAAATCTTGATGGCTGGTCGCGCCAATGGTCTGCAAGTAATCGATGGACCGTACCTATATATACGAGACTCTGAGGGTTTCAAGAATTATTGCCAGCGCACCAGAACACTTGGCTACGACGGCAAATGGGCACTGCATCCAGATCAAGTTGCAATTTTGAACGAAGTTTTCTCGCCGACCCAAGAGCAGTTTGATCGTGCTTGGGCAATTTTGGATGCTTACTCATCGGCAACCGAAGGCGAAGGCAAGGGCGCTGTGATGTTTGGCGACGAAATGATTGATGAAGCAAGCCGCAAGATGGCGTTGAAGTTTATTTCGCGCGGTAGTCGTGCGGGCTTGACGCGCAGCAAATAGTTTGCGACTCAGAAATTTCATAGACCGCGGTTTGAATCTTTATGTCTAAACGTTTTGATGCGTTGCTGTTTGATGCAGGTGGCGTATTTGTCGTGCCCGACCCGTTGACGACTGGAATGGTGCTTGAACCGTTTGGCGGCACGACGAAACTTGGCGCGCTCGTGCGGTGTCACTATGCAGGCATGGCGGCGATCGATGAAGCCACTGTCTCGCAAGCGGCAGGTTCGATAGATCAGATCTCATGGCTCTCATATCGCCAGGCGTACGCACGCGAAGCGGGTGTGCCGGCAAACAAAATCGACCTGGCTGCTGAGGCTTTATTGAAGGTTTTCTCGGCGTTTTTGTGGAGGTTTCCGCTTCACGAATCTGTCGCAGGCTTGTGGCGGCTTCATTTGTTGGGCCTGCGTATTGGCATTGTGTCGAATGCCAGTGGTCAAATTGAACGCACTTTGGCCAACGAAAATGTTTGCCAAGTTGGCGAAGGCTCAGGTGTGCCGGTTTTGATTGTCACCGACTCACATGTTGTCGGTGTGGCAAAACCCGAGCCACAAATTTTTGATGAAGCGATTGCAGTTATGAATGTGCCACGCGATCGCATTGCTTATATCGGTGACTCATTTGTCAATGACGTGGGTGGCGCTCAAAATGCGGGGTTGCACCCGCTGCTGCTTGACCCGTTCGGGTTTCATCTAGACAAAGATTGCGAAAGAATCGAGAGTCTGCACGAACTCGTGCGCTTCGTAAGTTAATTTCTGCGACTAGTTATTTAGCAGTTTCGACGAGACGACGTGCAATAACTTTTAGGCACAGCGTTTCGTCTGCGCCTTCAAAGATGCTCAGCACTCGGGCATCAACGAATAAACGGCTTACCGAATATTCTTCGGCGTAGCCGTAGCCGCCGTGAATTTGCATTGCTTCACGTGTAACCCATTCGGCTGCTTTGCAAACATAGGCCTTGACCATGCTGGCTTCCATTGCGCCTTCACCTTTGCCCATCAGTTTGGCGACTGCATAACTGAACTGCCGCGTACCTTGAATGATGACTGCCATGCGACCGAGTTTGGCCTGAATGATTTGGTATTCAGCAATATTTTTGCCGAATGACTTTCGATTGTTTGCGTAGTCGCACGCGGCCTCGTAAGCGGCTTGCATCACGCCAACCGCACGCGCAGCGGTTTGCAGCCGACCGTTTTCAAAACCTTCCATTTGATAATAAAAGCCTTTGCCGAGACCCGCTGTTTCACCGATCAGATGGTCGGCTGGCACCCACCAATTTTCAATTGCGATTTCATACGAGTGCATGCCGCGATAACCAATTGTGTCAATCGGACGGCCTTCCATTTTGCCACCACCCGGCTGAGTGAATACAAAACCATGCGCTTCGCCACGGGGCTTTGGCACGATCAGCACGCTGAGTCCTTTGTGCGATTTTGTGCGATCTGGATCAGTGCGTGCGAGCAGCATCAACACATTTGCGCGAGCGGCGAATGTGCACCAAGTTTTTACTCCGTTGATGACGTAGCCATCTTTGCCATCTTGTTTTGTCGCAACCGCTGTCGTTTTAATCGACGCGACATCGCTGCCGTAGTCAGGTTCGGTAACCGCGACCGCAGCCATCACTTCAGCTGATGCAAGTTTTGGCAACCACTCGTGTTTTTGTGCCTCGGTGCCACCTTTGACGAGTGCGCGAGTGAGAATTTCGGGGCGAGTAATCAACGAACCGCCGATGCCCAGTGATGCGCGCGAAAGTTCTTCTGTGGCGATGCAACTAGCCATGTATTCGCCGTCACCGCCTTCACTGAAGCCGCCGTATTCGCTTGGGATTGAAAGACCGAACGCACCGATTTCAGCGAGGCCTGAAATTATTTCTTCGGGCACATCGAGGTTTTCTCGATGTACATGTTCGGCATGCGGTGCGATTACTTTGCTGGCAAAACTGCGAAATGTGTCTTGCACCATTTCGTAATCACTGTCGAGATGTCGTGGGCCTGGAGTATTAGCTAACGATGACAGAAATTCTGGTGCGCGATATTTTTGAACGAAGTCGTGTGACTCGGCGAGCGTCGATGGGTCGACGCCCCAGAGTTTTTCGCGACCAACGAGACGCGTAACTAAATCGTGCACCATGTCGGCGACGAATGCACATGTGAGTTTTGTTTCGAGTTCGCCTTTTGCGCCATAGTCAAGCATCGAGCGGGCAGTTTCAACTGCGGCGCCGGCGTGTGCGAGGTCGTATGCGAGAACTTGTTGTGCATCTGGACCCCCAGTAGCGGCGAGAGTGCGCACACCTTTGCCGACTATTGCATCGGCGAGTTCGATTGTCCGCGCTGCGATGACGAGATCTGCGTTGCTAGTTGAAGCTGACATAACGCTAAACGCTACTTAGGTGCACCGAAATTGTCACTACCAAGCCGTAATATGGGCAGATGAACGGCGCCCCCAAGCGACGCAGATCTAGTGGCCTGCGTTCAACCTTTCGATGGGCGAAATGGCCGATTTTTCTTTTGGTTTTCTGGTTGTTTATTTTGCCGATCGTGCCGGGTTTTGGCGATGCGCTAAGCAAACTGGGCGAGGTACAAACCTCGTGGCTATTGATCGGTATTGCCCTTGAGTTTGCGGCGCTGTTTTGCTATTCGAAGTTGACGCATGTTGCGCTCGGCCAAGATGCCGACAAAGTCAAGGTATTGACGCTGTTTCGAATTCAGTTGTCGACTCGGTCGCTTGGCAGTTTGGTGCCCGGTGGATCGGCGGCGAGCAATGCTCTGGGTTTTCGGCTAATGACTTTGGCAGGGGCGAACGGACGTGATGCTGGGTTTGCGTTGGCAACAGCGGGGGTTGGTTCTGCAGTTGTGTTGAATCTGATTTTGTGGGTGGCGTTGATTGTTTCGATTCCGGGTAGAGGTGTGAATGCGTTTTACGGCACGGCGGCGATTTTTGGTGTGATTGTGATGTTGTTGGCAGGTGGCATCGTGCTCGGGTTGATCGACCACGAAGGTCGTGCTGAACGCGTGACGCGATCTGTTGCAAAGCGATTTCGTTTTGATTCTGACAAGGCTGGCGAAGTCGCGGTGCACCTGGGCGAACGGTTGCGGGGTCTTGCTAACGAGCCGGGGTTGCTGCGAAGAGTGACTATGTGGTCGTTGTTGAACTGGGGGCTCGACATTGCGGCATTATTTGTTTTCATCCGCGCGTTTAATGGTTCAGTTGACGTTGTCGGTCTCGTAATTTCATTTTGTCTGGCGAACGTGTTTGCGTCGATACCGATTACACCGGGCGGCCTCGGCATTGTTGAGGGTATCTATATTCCGTCACTTGTTGGCTTTGGTTTGACGACGACAACGGCGACTGTGAGCGTTTTGAGTTATCGGTTGGTTCAGTTTTGGTTGCCGATGCTTGTCGGTGGGGTTTGTTATTTGTCATTACGTTTTGGAAAGTTCGCCTTGCAACGGGCAGGCGAGTTGAAGTCGCTGCAGCGATATGCGGTGGCAGGCAACAAGACTCGAACTAGTCGTTATGAGTGGGCCGAGCGAAATGCGACGACTGACCGAACGCGCGAGATACCTTTGCCGAAATATGATCCGCGTTATGGTCTTGCCGATACTGATGAATTGCCCGTGACTCCGACAATTAAAGAATCGCGAAGAGAGTCACGCGACGAGCGTCGTTCTGGCAATTAGCGTGTAGGTCGTGGCAATACACGAGCGACCATTCGGTAGACACCTTGAAGATTTCGTAGTTGGCGACGTTTATCGCCATTGGCCCGGCAAGACGATTACGGAGGCTGATGATCATTTGTTTTGCATGATCACGATGAATCATCATCCGTTGCATACGAATGATTGGTTCGCGCAACAAAGTGTGCAAGGCCGCAATGTCGTCGTCGGTAATTTGGTTTATTCGCTGGTGCTTGGCATGAGCGTGCCCGATGTGAGCGGTGCGGCGATTGCGAATCTCGAAATTGAAACGCTGCAACATAAGCACCCGACGTTTCATGGTGACACGATTCATGCTGAGACGCGCGTGCTCGATGTAAAGCCTTCGTCTTCAAAGCCTGATCGCGGTGTTGTGACTGTCGAGACTAAGGGGTTCAACCAGGCCGGTGATGAAGTTTGTTATTTCAGGCGCAGAGTTTTGGTTTGGAAGCGTGACAGTGCGCCGAAGCGTGCGCGGCCTTACAACCCAGAAGACGCCTGGGATTAATTATTTAGCTTTTGTAATTGCAGCAACGATTGAGTCGTATGCCGAGTCGGCAAGCGCGCGCATCTCTTCGTCGGTGCGATCTTGAATCGGGTGCGGTACGAAAACTCGTTGCACAGTCGGAAAGCCGAGTGCGTTAGCTTGCGACTCGGCTGCCTGAACAAAAACATCTGAGGCGATAAACATCGCGGGCACACCGCGAGTTTCAAGATCGACTATGTCGTGCACACTGCACGACGTGCAACTGCCTCAATCGGCGAGGGCTTCGATGACCAAGGTGCACTTAGTGGCGATTTCGTGGCGCAGGTCGACGGGTGCAGGTTTGGCGAATGTTGGCTTGCGAAAGCGCAAAACTTTGGCACCAGCAGTTGTGAGTCGCGACTCGAGTTGATTCAGAAAAACATCGCCACGTGCTTTTGTAATGTCGAGCAGCCCGATTGTTTGACCTGAAATGGTTGCTGGTCGCGCAAGAAGTTCGCGCGAGGTCAAGTTCTTCTCACTGGTTGGGTCAAGAATCACGCGACTTGTCATGCACTCACCAACCTAGTTACTGGGTCGCTGCCGGAGGCGCCGTTGACCCAGCCGCCGACGATGGCGCTGAAGAGACCTGCGGGGCCACCTGCGTGCACGAGGAGTAATCCGCCTGGGCGAAATTTCGGCAAGGTCGCGTCTTTAAAAGCTTCTTGCACACCTTCGGCCATGCCGCCTGCGCCACGAACAATCTCTGTGCCGGGCATCTGTAATCGATCGTTGATCTCTTGCAGCACGCGCTCGCGACCCCAGTTGGCTTGTGCAAAAACTCGGGCGTGTTCGGGGCCGAGAATCAACATGGCATCAAACGCAAACGGCAACTTCGGATGATGAACTGTGCGCAAACACGCAGCCAAAGTTTGTGCAAGATGTTCTGGCTCGCGTGCAATCTGATCGACGACACATCTGGGCCCTTCGCCGGTGAAAGCAGTGACAGTGTTTTGTGAAGCATCGAAGCCGCGTGAGACTGAAAGCGAACTGAACGGTGAACCAACCTCGTCTTCGGCGAAACAGAAACTCAACTTGCCTGGGTTGCCGTGAGCGGCGCGATCAACTTCGCCGGGTCGTCCACCGCCAACATTGCGGATTGTTAGTTGTAACGCGCGACCGATCGTTAAGTTAGCGCGATTACCTTGGCCCAAAACATTGACGCCTGAGTTCATGCCGATTGCTCGCGTGCCCGGGCCATTGCAAACAATCACAGGGCCGACCGGCATCGTGGTCGCCAGAACGCCGTGCATATTGAACTCGTCGGTGCAAACTGCTTCGATCGCAGCGATCACCCAAGGCAAATACTCGGGAAGACAACCGGCCATCACCGCGTTGATCGCGATTTTTTCAACAGTGAGTTCAACCAAATCAGGGGGAGCAATTGCGACAACTTCTTGCGGTGCTCGCGATGTGCCGGCGAGCATGCGCATCACACGCTCGGGAGTCGGTGGCACAACAGGCAAACCGTCAGTGAAACCGCGAGCAAAAAGTGCTTCGAATTCGTCTTCTGCGGCGGCGATGTCAATTCGTCGGGCGTGCAAAACTTCGCCACCGAATCGCACGCGAAGTTTGTCGACGACTTCGGGGTCGACGCTCATCGAACCACAACCAGGTCGAAATTCTGGAAGTTCGCTGCCGAGATCAGCGATGCCGGTTAGCTCACGCCATTCTTTTCGCACCCAACCCGCAGTGCGTGAAGTTTCAACACCGTTTTGGCGAAAAATCAGTGTTGGCACAGTTTCGATATCGGCGCGCCAACTGGCGGCCAAATCTAAATCGTTAACAGAATCAACACCTTCAGGAAATGTTGGATCATCTTGTGTGTAGACCGTAAGTGACATCAGTTCGCGAGCGAGTCGTGTAATCACAGGCACGATCATCACGCAAGTTGCACATTCGCGCTTGACAATTAAAGTCCAACCGTCGCGCAGTGGATTTTGTGTGGCTGCCATCAACTAATTCGCCAAAAAATCGCAAATTAGTTTGTTAACGACTTTGGGTTGTTCGAGTTGCAAGAAGTGCCCAGCAGCTTCAACGACTTCAAATTTTACGTTTGCAGGTGCGATTTTTTTCGCTGACTCGACAACGTCGGCGCCGATGCAACCGTCGTTGGCGCCGTGAAGATAGAGCAATGGCTGTGTTGGTACGCCCGCGGCCATTTGATTTTGCAAATCGCTTAGTTGTGGATCGCGGTAGCCGTCGCCAAGAGTTGCGCGGTAATAACCAAGTGCTGCTTGCAGATTTTTTGGGTCGGCCAACGACTTGCGTACGAATTCAAGATCGACTTTCGCGTCGTAACTAGGCGACCAATCGCGCCACAACATTTCGATGAAAGCATGGTTGTTGGCACCGACAACTAAATCGGCAAGACCATGTTGAAAGAAAAACATGTACCAACTTTTTTTGATTTGTTCAAGATTCTGCACGAACGCCATACCAAGAGCAGCAGTCGGCGGCACTGCCATGCCAACGACTCTGTGCCAGCGTGTTGGCGCATCAATCGCAGCACCGTAACAACTTGGCGCACCCCAGTCGTGGCCGATGATTATTGCCTCACTATCGCCGCCGAGACTTTCGTGTAAGGCATTGGCATCGCGAGCCAACATCGCAGTTTGAAAACAGCCATCTGAAGGCACGGCACTTGGTGCATAGCCACGCATGAATGGCGCGACGACTCGATAGCCCATGTCTGCGAGTTGGGGCATCAGATGTCGCCAGGTTTGTGCCGTGTCGGGAAAGCCGTGCAGGAGCAACGCCAATTTGCCAGTGCCACACTCGAGATAAGAGAAATCGGTGCCGTTTGCTGAGACGCATTCGATCTTCATCTTGGTGTCAGCCACAAATTCAAATTTAGTTGCCTGCGACGAAGGTCACCCCATTGGGTCTTTACATCTGAATTGCGATACCAATACCGTTTCACCTGTGGGGGAATCTGGTTTAACTGTGACGTTTCATGGCGTCCGTGGTTCAACGGCGTGCCATGACCCACAAACTCATCGCTATGGCGGAAACACATCTTGCGTTTCAGTTAGTTCGGCGAATGAATCTCCAATAATTTTCGATCTTGGCACTGGGTTGCGATACATGAATAGTTCGCAAGATGAAGCAAAACCGAAACCATTTGTCGGTGCATGCTTGTTGACTCATTTGCATTGGGACCACATTCAAGGCTTGCCATTTTTTAGACCGTTGCTCTGTGAAGAAACCGTGCTGAATGTTTATGCGCCGAAACAAGAAGATGGCCGAAGTTTGCGCGAGATATTTCTGAAAAAGATTTGTCCACCGATTTTTCCGATCAGTTTGAACGAATTCAAAGCGACAATTAACTTTCACGAAGTTGGCGATGACGACTTCATGATCGGAAACACTAAAGTGATAAGCCGTTTTGTGCCACATACGGGGCCAACACTTGGCTTTCGCGTAACGGCTGGCGGTGCGACGGTTACTTATCTTTCGGATCATCAACAGCCGATAACAGGTTTCGCGATTACGACTGGCGCCCGCCAGCTTTGTCAAGGCACTGATCTGTTGATTCATGATTCGCAATACACACCCGCCGAGTTTGAACTCAAATCAGATTGGGGTCACTCGACACTTGAATTTGCAATGTGGGTGGCCGAGACAACATCGTCGAAGCGTTTGGCATTGTTTCATCACGACCCGTCGCGCACTGATGATGCGCTCGATGTAATTGCCCAACGCCTTGCTGGAGTAGCAAAAAACCGAGGCTTTGAAGTGTTTGCCGCAGCAGATGGAATGACCGTTGAGGTTGGTGGCGTAGTCTAAAAGCAATGAATTCGCAGTTTGACAGCAAAGAATTTAGAACGGTTCTCGGACACTTTCCGACAGGCGTCGTGATTATTTCTGGCTTAGACAAGTCAGGCAAACCTCAAGGTTTAACGATTGGTTCATTTAGTTCGATCTCGCTTGATCCGCCGCTTGTCGGATTTTTTCCAGGTTTGAATTCAACATCTTGGCCTGCGATTGCCGAGTCGGGTGCGTTTTGTGTGAATGTGTTGGCGGCAACTCAAGGTGAGTTATGTTGGCGGTTCGCCAAAGAGAGCGACGATCGCTACGAAGGTGTCAAGTGGTCACCTTCAGCGTTGAAGTCGCCGATGATCGATGGTTGCGTTGCATATATCGACTGCAAAGTTGAGTCAAGTTCACAAATCGGCGATCATTTGTTTGTTGTTGGGCGCGTTGCGAGCCTTGAATCTGTTGCTGGTGCGGGTAACCCGATGGTGTTCTCAAAGGGAGCCGTTGTCACAACATCGCCGTTGTCGTGAGTTTTGTTTTTGCGCTAACTGTTGCCGCGATCTTCGTATATGCAGGCGTTGCAAAATTTGCAACATTTGACAATTGGACATTTCAGGCACGCGCTCTAGGGGCACCAGACCCATTTGTCGTGCTTGTGCCTTTGGCCGAAATTGCACTGGCTGTGTTGTTAGTTGGTGGTTGGTGGTTTGACCAGACGGTTGCGGCGAGTCTGCTCTTGCTAGGTGCGTTCACGGTGTTGCTACTCGTGCGATTGCGTGACCCAGAGAGGCTGCCATGTTCATGTTTTGGGGCCACCTCGCAGCGACCGATGAGTTGGCTAGATGTCGCGCGTAATGTGATTTTGATCGCCGCACTGATTGCGGCTTATTTGACTAAGTAGCCTGAGCGAGATGCGCGTTTGGATTGACCAAGACCTATGCACAGGCGATGGACTGTGTGAGGATCATTGCTCTGATGCGTTTAAGTTGCTTGAAGATGGCATCGCATATGTTGCTGAGCACGGTGTACCACTAAATGACCCAGGGGGCGCAGGAAGTCTCGCTCGCGTGACGCCGCGTGATCGTCAAAGTGTGTTGCGTGCTGCTGAGGTTTGCCCAGGCGAATGCATCTTTATTGATGTCAGTGACGAGATGACGGCAACAAATATTTCGCAAGTAGCGTAACGATACGCTGAAAAGATGAAGTGGCGAATCGCAGCAAATGGCGCTGCGCTTGTTGTCGCGATTTCGAGTGTTGCATACGTAACAGGTGAGCCGGGCGAGGCAGCGTCGACGCAGCGGTTTGCTACCAACGATGCAACGTCTGTGCTCGCATCAATAAAAGTCGAAAACGAGTACAAGAGTGGCTACAAGCGCAGTTTGTTTGTTCATTGGTCAGATCTCGACGGCAACGGATGCGACACCCGTGAAGAAGTTTTGAAGCGCGACAGCATTTCAAAGCCGCAAGTCGACCCCTATCGATGTTTCGTAGTTGCTGGTGACTGGTTTTCAAAATATGACGGCAAAAATTTGAGCGATAGAAGCGATGTTGATATTGATCATGTCGTCGCACTCAAAGAAGCGTGGGATTCAGGTGCGTGGGCGTGGAGCATGTCGCAGCGCCAGGCATTTGCCAATGATCTGACTGACCGTCGCACATTGATCGCCGTGACTGACCGCGTAAACGCATCGAAGAGCGATAAAGATCCTTCGAATTGGATGCCGCCATTGCGAAGTTATTGGTGTACATATTTGGGTGATTGGATTTCTGTGAAGGCGCGATGGGGTCTGTCGATGGACCAAAGTGAGTTTGGGCGAATCAAGAACTTGTTGACAAGTGAGTGTTCGACTTTGACGATTGCTAGTTGGAGTGCAGCACCTGTTTTTTCTAATTCGCCTGCAACGACGACGACAACAACGACTACGGTGGCTTCGTCGACGACGGCGCGCTCGACGGTGGCGCCAACGACAACGCAGGCAAGTTCATCGAACAACGCCGGGACGGCAACAACCACGACGGCGAACACGACGACAAACACAACTACGAGTTCAAACACGACGGCGAGCACGACGGTGAACACGACGGCGACGAGCGGCACGAAAGACATTTCTCCAGGTTCGTATTGCGCCCCCATAGATGGATTAGGCACATATAAAGGAACGGTTTATGTTTGCTCGAAAACAAACGCCGAAGGTTCGCCATATGCAGGTGGGCGAGCCCGATGGCGCAGGGCAACCAACTAGGATTGAATCATGTCAAAGAAAACAAAAAAGAAAAAAGCCCGTATGCGCCGTTCGAAAGCCAATCACGGCAAGCGCCCAAACATGGGTCGCGGCTAACTAACTTTTCAGTCGTCTTCGAAGCCGCGCTCTAAAAATTGCTGGCCGGTTTCACAGGTTTGTTGCAACGGGCACCAGCGACAGTGAGCACCTGGGCTCAATTTCGGCTCGCGATCTTCGCGAGTTAGTTCGTAAATTGCGTTAGCACCGTCAACAACGCGGCGCACCGCAGCCTGTAAAACGCCTTCGCTGACTTCTTCGACATCGGCGCGTGCAGACTCGAGCGAGTAAGTCGCCAATCGTCGCGGTGGTTGACCAGATCGCAATGACTCGACGAGTGCATAGAACCGAAGATCTTCGCGATGATTCGAATAGATGCGACCGCTTTTAAGGTCGATGATCACTTTGCTGCCCGGGCCGCCAAGTGTGAGGTCGACACGTGTTGACAAAAAAATTAAGCCGCCAAAAAATTCGACACGCGCAGCGCTTTCGGTAACCGGTCGCCATGCGGCTTTCAGTGGTGGAAAACTTTCTTCAAACTTCGTATAAAGATCGACGGCGTAACTGCGAAGTTGAGCGCGCTCGCCAGGTGACAACTGCGCGATGAACTCACTTGGGCCACGGCTTTCTTCGTCTTCGAGACGCGCGAGCGCTTCGTCAACGAGAAGAGCTGGTTCGATTGGCCCGCGCCAGTTGATCGAAAGTTCAACTGCTTTGTGCATGACCGTGCCACGCACATTCAGAATTGTCCATTCGAAAGAATCAAGCGACGCCAAATAGTTTGCTTCGCAGCCGTGCACAGTAGTCAAACTGCTTTTGCTGATAAATAGTGGACGATCAGGGCTCAACTTTTTAGCCAGCGGCGCCAGACCAGTTTCGACTTGCTCGCGAACTGAATCAACCACAGACAATGGAAGTGGCACCCAACCTGCAGGTTTGCCGAGTACTTCGACAACATTTTGTTGCATCGGGTTGAGTTCGTTAGTTGTCATGGAGTGATTACTTACATTACATAATGGGTGTTTTGGGTAACCGTGCGATACCCATCTGTAATACTCAGCCCATGACAAGCACAAGTGATATTGCGAACGCGACAACTCGTGATACTGCGCTCGCAAGAACTCGTGAAATCGCGCTCGCTACCACTCGCTATGCCGAATTTGCCGTGGCGGCGCGGGTGTTGGCGAGTCAAGCGCAACGTCATGGCTTGAAGCCGCCGGGGTTTCGCAGCCCACCTCGTGCGCTGGGTGTTGATCGAAGTTTGCGTCGTATAAATGGTGGCGTGGTTGTTTCGGTGTTGTTGCGAGGTCGTCCGTTTGTTGCGGTGCTTGGCGACATGGTTGAAGGCGTAGTGGTGGCCAATCGCTTAATCGGTCGCGAGGCAGAAATTGCAAGAACTGTGCTGTGGGCAAGTGTCGAATCGTTGCTAGTCAGCGATGAGGCTCAAACGCGCGTAGCCTGACAGAGTTGCCCAGGTGGCGGAATGGTAGACGCGGGGGGCTTAAACCCCCCTGGTGCGAAAGCGCTGTATCGGTTCGAGTCCGATCCCGGGCACACTAATTTTCAGTCTCAAGTCGTGTGCAGTAAAGCACATTTAACTCGGTGAGATTCTTGAACCGAGACATGGCACGATAGAGAGATGGCAAACGACGCAGCACGCGACGCAGCACCGATGACTGGTTCGCCATCAGCGACCGAACTTCGTGAACTGATGCAGTCTCGCGTGCCACAAATGGTCGAGCAGCTTGGCGAGTTCGTTAATCTTGAATCGCCTTCGCTTGACGTCGCACATTTACAACACACCGCAAAATATTTAGCCGATCTTTTCGCGGATGTCACCGGCAAAAAGGCAGAGATTATCCCTGGGGCAAATGGTCCGCATGTTCATTGGAAGGGAAGCGACGACACCAAAGTTTTGATTGTCGGTCACCACGACACCGTGTTTCCGCTCGGCACAACTGCAACTCGACCATTTTCGGTCGACGGCGACATCGCGCGTGGCCCCGGCATTTTCGATATGAAGGCCGGCATCGTGCAGGCTATTTATGGTTTGAGCGCGATTCGTGATTCGTATCATGTTGAAGTTTTGATAACTGCCGACGAAGAAGTTGGTTCAGAAACATCGCGCGAACTGATCGAAGCTCGTGCGCGTGCGACTGGTGCGGTGCTGGTGCTTGAACCGAGCGCCGACGGGGGTGCGCTGAAAATTGCGCGCAAAGGTGTGGGCACGTTCACCGTGCAAATCGCGGGTCGTGCGTCGCATGCTGGCCTCGAACCAGAAAAAGGAATCAACGCGCTTGTAGAACTTGCGACTCAGGTGCAACGCATTGTGGCAATGGCACGGCCCGAACTCGGCACGACGGTCACGCCGACTGTGGCGACGGCTGGTAACGCCGAAAATGTTGTGCCTGATGCGGCGATGATCAAAGTTGATGTGCGCGTTGTGTTGCCCGAAGAAAAAGAGCGCATTGAGCGCGAGATGTCACAACTCAAGCCAGTTGTTGACGGCGCTGTAATAAAAGTTTCTGGCAGCGTCAATCGACCGCCAATGCATGAGTCGGCAGGTCGCAAACTGTTTGGTGTCGCCGAAACTGTCGCCAAAGATTTAGGGATAAAAAACTTGCAAGGTGTTGCAGTCGGCGGTGGCTCAGACGGCAACTTCACTGCGGCGATCGGCGTGCCGACTCTTGACGGCATGGGCGCAGTTGGCGGTGGCGCACACGGTGTGACCGAACATATTTTGATTTCAACAATGGGCGAACGTGCCGCACTTGTTGCTGGCGTTGCTCGCGCCCTCGTCAACCGGTAACTATTTTTTATTCGAGTTCGGTGAGGGTGCCCGAGGCAAGAGTATTTGTGTCGAGAGTGCCGGCTTGGCGGTAGATCTCGAGTTTTTCGCGTGTGTCGGCGATGTCGAGATTGCGCATGGTTAGTTGACCGATGCGATCAAGCGGGCCAAACGGTGCATCTTCGACACGCTCCATGCTCAGTCGCTCTGGCGAATAAGTCAAGTGCGCGCCAGTCGTATTGAGAATGCTGTAGTCATCACCACGGCGCAATTGCACGGTAACTTCGCCAGTCACGAGCGAACCAACCCAACGAGTCAGCGACTCGCGCAACATTAGCGACTGAGGATCGAACCATCGGCCTTCGTAAAGTAGACGCCCCAAGCGACGGCCCATGGTGCGATAATTTTCAAGCGTATTTTCGTTGTGAATTGCCGTAACGAGTCGTTCATATGCAATATGCAACAGCGCCAAACCTGGGGCTTCGTAGATGCCGCGGCTTTTCGCTTCGATAATTCGATTTTCAATTTGATCGCTCATACCCAGACCGTGGCGACCACCAATTTCGTTTGCGGCAAGCACTAATTCAATTTGCGAGCCAAACTCTTTGCCGTTTAAAGCAATTGGCCAGCCATCTACGAATTTGACTACGACATCTTCGGTAACGATCTTGACCGAACTGTCGTAATGGGCCACGCCCATGATTGGTGCGACGATGTGCATGCTGGTTGAGAGCTCTTCGAGCGACTTGGCCTCGTGGGTCGCACCCCAGATGTTGGCGTCAGTGCTGTAAGCCTTTTCAGCCGAGTCGCGATACGGCAAATTTTTGGCAGTCAAGAATGCGCTCATTTCGGCGCGGCCGCCCATCTCGCGCACGAAGTCGACATCGAGCCATGGTTTGTAAATTCTCAAATTTGGATTGGCGAGTAATCCGTAGCGATAAAAGCGCTCGATGTCGTTGCCCTTGAATGTGCTGCCGTCACCCCAAATGTCGACGCTGTCGTGTTTCATTTCGCGTACAAGCAAAGTGCCTGTCACAGCGCGACCAAGTGGAGTCGTATTGAAATAAGTTTTGCCGGCAGTCGTTATATGAAATGCGCCGCACTGCAAGGCGATCAAACCTTCTTGCACGAGAAGTTCGCGGCAATCGACAAGTTTTGCCTCGACTGCACCATAAGTTTTTGCCCGCTGTGGAATCGACTCGAGATCAGTCTCGTCTGGCTGCCCGATATCGGCTGTGTATGCGTAGGGCAGCGCACCACGCTCACGCATCCATGCAACTGCTGCCGAAGTGTCAAGGCCGCCAGAAAATGCAATGCCGACGCGTTCGCCGGCTGGCAACGAAGTTAGAACTTTTGCTCCAGAAATATTTGCGCCGGTCGTTTTGGCTTCAGAGTCTTTTTTTGCCACAACTCAACGGTACAGACCCGAACGAGTTGAAACCGAGAGGGTTTTAAAACCTAGATGCAACCGAGCGTCGGCGACCAGCGATTGCAGCAATAGTCGTAAGTGCCGTGCAACCAGCAAGGATCGCTTCGCCAAGTGCGATGCCTGGCGATCGCGAAATATCTACGATGCTGGTTGTCGCCAAAATCGCGGTTGCCAAAAGACCCGCGAGCGCCACAAATCTTGACGCGCGCAACGATGTGATTATCACCGCGGCTGGCGCCAAAAATGGCACCACCAAAAGGATTGAAAACGGCCCGTTTGTTTGACTCGCGAGCCACCATGTTGGCTTGCCCACGGTTTGCGCTGAAATCGCCAAGGCAATCAATGAACCTGTGATTAATAGGTGCGTGGCAACAACTGCAATCGTCCACGATCTAGTGAGTGAGCCAGCAAGCACTAATCGATTTTGGCTAGGAGGGGGAAGTGACGACATCTCAGGACTGACAATAGCCTGATACTCGTATGGTTCAGGCAAAATTCGAAAAATTGAGCGTATTTTTTCCGATGTGGAACGAAGAGCAGTATCTGCAGCGCGCACTAAATGCAGCTCAAGAATTATGCAAAGAATTGCAAGAATTGCAGACGATCGCAGATTATGAACTTGTAATCATCGATGATGCATCGACCGATTCGACGCCGCAACTTGCAGACGCTGCTGCGGCGCGCGACAGCCACGTAAAAGTCGTGCATCACCCTGTGAATCGCAAACTTGGTGGCTCGATCAAGTCTGGTTTTTCGGCTGCGACCGGAGACATTGTTTTATACACAGACGCTGATTTGCCGTTCGATATGCGCGAAGTGCGCAATGCGATTCGGTTGATGAACCAATATGAGGCAGACATCGTTAGCGCATATCGCTTTGATCGAACGGGCGAGGGTTATGTGAGAGTCATCTACTCAATGTTTTATAACTTGATGGTTCGTGTTTTGTTTGGCGTGAGATTTCGTGACATCAATTTTGCATTCAAGCTTTGTCGCAAATCTGTATTTGATCAGATCGAACTTGAAAGTGAAGGCTCGTTCATTGACGCTGAATTAATTGTTAGTGCAAAAAAACTGAACATGAGCGTCGTGCAATTCGGAGTCGATTATTTTCCGCGTACTCGTGGCGTTTCAACGTTGAGTTCGCCCTCGGTGATTATCAAAATATTGCGAGAGGCTTTCAAGTTGCGTAAGAAACTTAATGCGATAAGTCCGGCTGAAAGACCGGGTTCATCTAATTAGGTTTCGATAACCACAGATGAACTTTTCTAACGAGTTCCCCGATGAGTTTGGTGGCGTAGAGCCAGATACATTGCCGCGTATCGCCTCGACTCTTGATCGTTGGCGCTTTGCTTTGATCGCCTTTGCGATTTTGGTGACGGTCGTAGCGGTTGGTGTTTTGTCGAGTGGTTCAGAAAATTCTTCGAGTGAAAACTCGAACCCAGATGTCGTCGTTGACACGAGTTCGGTGCCACTAATCACGGTTCCGCTTGAGAGAACACTCGAACTGGGCATGAAAGGCGACGATGTGTTGCGCCTACAACAACGGCTTAGAGATTTAAGTTTTGACCCGGGCCCGATCGATGGTGAGTTTGGTCAAAACACAGTGCAAGCGATGTGGGCGTTCGAAAAACTCGTGATGAGCGTGCCCCGTGAGCGAGCCACTGGTGTCGTCACGCCTTCGACTTGGTCGATTATGCAGTCGAATTTGATAATTAAGCCACGGCGCATCGCTGATTCGCCGAGTCATGTTGAAATTTATTTGCCTGAACAGGTGATGATCGTGTTCAAGAAAGATCAACCCGTTTTGATCACTCATATAGCTAGCGGCACTGGCGAGCCGTGGTGCGAAGAAGTAAAAATTGACCCAGGTGAAGAGGGCAACAAGACTGATCAACAGATCAAGATTGGTATTTGCGGCGATGCAATCACGCCGCCAGGTATTTTTTATTTTTACAATCGTCGCACGGGAATGCGCGAGACAAAACTGGGTTCGCTCTACAACCCGGTGTATTTCAACTACAACATCGCCGTGCATGGTGCGATTCTCGTGCCACTAAAACCGGCATCGCATGGATGCGTACGTATTCCGATGTCGGTTGCTCGTTACTTTCCGGCGCTTGTTGCCTATGGTGACCGCGTTTATGTGTTTGATGGCATCAAAGAACCAGAAGAATACGGTTCGCCAATTCCGCCGTTTGATAAACCAGACCCGAACTACACGACGATCGCTGCTGAAACTACGTTGCCGGCAATTGTGCCGACAACAATTCTGACTGTCACGACGTTGCCGACAGTAACTACAACAACTAATACGAGCACAACCTCTAGTTCGACTTCAACAACTAGTACGACTGTGACAACTACACCATGATTCATTACGACGAGTTTTCAATGTTTGGTGAAAATATCGCTGAATATTCTTTGAGTGCTACGAAAGTTCCGATTGTGTCGCGAATGGCGTTTGAACTTAGTGATGACCGAACAATGAGTGCGCTCAAGTGGGGCGATAGCGATCCAGAAATTTTGTTCGTGCACGGCAGTGCACAAAATGCTCACACGTGGGACACAGTAATTTTGGCAATGGAAATCTCGGCGATTGCAATCGACATGCCTGGTCACGGGCATTCGTCATGGCGCAAAGACGGCAACTATGAGCCAAGCGTCTTGGCTCGTGATGTTGCTATAGCCATCGAAACTTGGGCACCCAAGGCAAAACTAATAGTGGGCATGTCGCTCGGTGGATTAACAACCGTTGCGTTGGCGGGCATGCGCCCCGATCTCGCACCAAAAATTGTCGTTGTCGATATCACTCCTGGTGTTAACTCTGAAAAGTCAAAAGCGATCACCGACTTTGTTAACGGGCCGCAGTCTTTCGCTAGTTTCGAAGATTTGTTGAAGCGAACAATCGAACACAACCCGACTCGCAGCGAAAGTTCTCTGCGTCGAGGAATTTTGCATAATGCCAAACAGTTAGAAGATGGTTCTTGGCAGTGGCGATATGACCGTTCAACGCATCCTTCAAAAGAAGATTCAGCAAAACGACTAGATCGAATTGCAGAACTCTGGAACGTGATTGAAAGTCTTAAGTCTTCAATGACTCTTGTTCGTGGCGGAATTTCGCCGGTTGTTGACGACGCCGATGTTGCCGAACTAACACGTCGCAAACCTGACGCCGAAGTTTTAGTTATAGATGGCGCGGGACACTCTGTGCAGGGTGATAAACCAGTCGAACTAGCAAGTGCTCTGACTCGGATTTTGCGCAGCTAGCGACCTATCGTTGGCACATGTCAAAATTAGGTCGACCGATCGGCTGCGAAGGCGCCGACACGCGTAGTCGCTTGTTGGTCGAAGCCCGACGTAGTTTTGCGACAGAAGGTTTTGACGCGACAACCAA
>JBIKVV010000021.1:0-24028 GCA_044356655.1 Ilumatobacteraceae bacterium | reverse complement strand
ATGACAGCGATCAATTCATGCCGATAATTCCTAAGCATGCAGTTGGCGCGAAAATTATTGGCTGGGGCACCGCGTTGCCTGAAAAAATCGTCACCAATGAAGACTTGTCAAAGACAATGGACACTTCAGACGAATGGATTCGCGAACGCACAGGTATTGAACGCCGACACATCGGTGGAAGCACAGCGAGTCTTTCGATTGAGTCTGGCCGCAAAGCAATCGAGATGGCGGGCATTGATCCCTTATCGATTGATGCCCTTGTTCTTTCAACAACAACACCCGACCGCACTGTGCCAGCAACTAGTGCTGCCGTTCAACACGGGCTAGGTCTGCGATGCGGTGCGTTTGATGTAAATGCCGCATGTTCGGGTTTCGTCTACGCACTAATCACTGGTCATGGTCTTGTCGCAATGGGCATGCGACGCATTTTGGTTATTGGCACCGACACACTTTCGAGAATCACCGACTGGACAGACCGCAACACGGCGATCTTGTTTGCCGACGGTTCGGGCGCAGCAGTAATCGAAGCCACCGCCGGACCAGGTCAGCTACTTGGTTGGGACTTTGACGCAGACGGCTCACTCGAAGAACTGTTGTACGCCGAGATTGGCGGCACTTTGCATATGGAAGGTAAAGAAGTTTTTCGTCGTGCTGTTCGCATCATGGTCGACTCGGCTGAAAAGTCGATCAAGGCAGCAGGTCTGACCACCAACGAGATTGACCTCGTCGTGCCCCACCAAGCAAATATTCGCATCATTGAAGCCGCGTGCAAACGACTTGATATACCAATGAACAAAGCAGCAATCGTTCTACATGAAACCGGAAACACATCATCGGCTTCAATACCGTTGGCGCTGTTTGACGCAGCCAACAATGCACGTATAAAGACGGGCGACAATGTATTGCTTGTTGGTTTTGGTGCAGGAATGACCGCCGCGAGTGCAGTTATAAAATGGAATCAATCATGAGCCGAGTTGTCCTGATCACTGGTGGCGCAAAAGGTATCGGCTTGGCGTGTGCCCAGCATTTCGCAAAACTTGGCGACAAAGTTGCGATCACTTACAACACCACAAAACCAGTTGGCGACTTTTTCGCTGTGAAGTGTGATGTCACATCGCAAGCCGAAGTCGACGCAGCATTTACTGCAATCGAAGAAAAACTAGGGCCAGTTCAAATACTCGTATCGAACGCCGGCAGAACCAAAGACTTGCTCTTGTTGCGTATGAGCGAAACTGATTTCTCTTCAGTGATTGACGCCAATCTCACCGGCGCCTATCGCGTTTGTAAGCGCGCAACACAAGGCATGCTGCGTGCAAGATCTGGTCGCATTATTTTGATGTCATCGGTGGTTGGTCTACTTGGTTCGGCTGGTCAAGCGAACTATGCCGCCTCGAAGGCAGGACTTGTCGGCCTAGCGCGTTCACTTGCTCGCGAACTTGGCTCGCGAACTATCACAGTTAATGTTGTTGCACCTGGCCCGGTCGAAACTGACATGACGGCCGCACTAACTCAAGAACAGCGAGAAAAAATGCTGGCCGCTGTGCCGTTGGCGCGAATGGCAAGCCCTCAAGAAATCGCCTCGGTTGTTGCATTTCTCGCTTCTGAAAATGCTGGCTATATAACTGGTGCAGTAATTCCAGTCGATGGTGGTCTTGGCATGGGGCACTAGACTCATCGCATGGACCAACAACTTTTTGATCGCTTTAAAAAATGCGCAGTGGATGTTTTGGCTGTAGATGCCGCCAAGATCACAATGGAGGCCAGTTTCAAAGATGATCTTGGCTCAGACAGTCTCGACCTGGTCGAATTCGTTATGGCGCTTGAAGAAGAGTTTGGCATAACAGTGCCCGAAAGCGATCTTGAGGGCGTCGACACTGTCGGCAAAGCCTTCAATCTCGTTACTGCAAAAGTTTCTTAAGTTCTAGCCTGCACTAAATTTCATGCAGGGCGCCGGCCACAGAGTTGCGATAACTGGATACGGTGTCGTCGCACCGTGCGGCATTGGTAAGCAAAACTTCTGGCAAGGTTTGCTAGGCCCTGGAGTTTCTGGCAGCCACACAGTTGAAGTCAAAAATTGGGATCCTTCACCATATTTTGCTGGCCCAAAAGAAGCTCGTCGGGCTGATCGCTGCGAACAATATGCCCTAGCGGCGGCAGCCGAAGCTATTTCGCAATCCGGCACACTGCCGTACGAAGCGCCACGTATTGGCACGATTTTTGGTACAGGCATTGGTGGTCTTCGAACTTTAGAAGAACAAGTAATCGTTCGTGTTGAAAAAGGCGAACGCAGGGTCTCACCATTTCTAGTGCCGATGATGATGTCAAATGCTTCGGGCGCAGCAATTTCGATGCGCTACGGATACCAAGGACCAGCCGAGACAATCTGCACAGCATGTGCCGCGGCAACTCACGCTCTGGGGTATGCCGCTCGACTTGTTGCATGGGGTCTTTGCGATGCGGTCGTATCTGGAGGTGCCGAATCTGCAGCGACGATTACTGCAGTTGCTGGGTTTGCCAACATGACCGCCCTTTCGACGACCAAAGTGAGCAAGCCATTTGACGCAACGCGCGATGGTTTTATTTTTGGCGAAGGCGCTGCCGTATTCGTTCTAGAACGGCTTGATTTTGCGCTCGCCCGAAATGCAAAGATTTTCGGCGAAGTTTTGGGAGCAGGTAGCAATGCCGATGCTCACCACATCACCGCACCGTCGCCTGGTGGCGTGGGTGCGATCGCCTGTATGAAACTCGCACTTGCCGATGCCGGTCTTTCACCGAGCGACATCAAACAGGTGAATGCCCACGGCACATCGACACCTCTTAACGATGCCGCCGAGGCAAGTGCTGTTGCTGAAGTATTTGGTACAAACAAGCCACCAATGACTTCGATCAAGGGTGTGACTGGTCACCCACTCGGTGCTGCAGGTGCTCTCGAGGCGGCGGCTGTTCTGCTCTCGTTTGAACACAAACTTGTTCCGCCCACGGCGAACACGACAGTTGTCGACCCGCAGATGATGAATGTTGATGTTGTCACCGGCGCTCCTCGCCCGTGGCAACCAGGTCCGACACTTTCAAACAATTTTGGTTTCGGCGGCCACAACGGCTCGATAATTATCGCGCCATACGCCTAAACATCAGCTAGAACATTCGTCGATGCTCACGCATCGATACAACATGCGTCGATGCTCACGCATCGACGATGACAAACAGCAATTCGCATTCACAAGCGATTTCGCCATTAACCTTTGCGACACCAGTGCCTTTGCCGGCACGTGCCGACATGCGACCGAGATTCACTGACATTTCAAGCACATCACCTGGCACCACTTGCCGACGAAACCGTGCTGAATCAAGACCACCGAACAGAGGCAACTTGCCATTGAACTTTTCTTCACTCAAAATCGCACATGCACCAACTTGAGCGATCGCCTCACACATCAACACACCAGGCAAAGTCGGTCGACCCGGAAAGTGCCCGACAAAGAAATTTTCGCTACCAGTCAAGCGCCACAAACCAGATGCACTTTGTCCTGGCACTAGCTCGACTAATTCGTCAACAAACAAAAATGGAGCACGATGAGGTATCAACTCGCTGGGTTTTGGCAATGAACTCATTTTTCGAGTGCCTCAAGCAAAAACGTAGGTGTATCTTTCGGCGAGATCTTGTACCAGGCGTGCAAAATCTTGCCCTTCTCATCGATTAAAAATGCCGAACGTTCAATGCCCATATATTCGCGTCCATACATCGACTTTTTCTTCCACACTTTGTAGGCCTTAGAAACTTTCTGCTCAGTGTCGCCCAAAAGAGTGAAACCCAAGTCGTATTTCTTGTCAAACTTCAACAGCTTCGCTGGCTCGTCAGGGCTAACGCCAATGATCACCGTTTTGCCTATGTCTTTGCGAATATCTCGCAATAAGCAAGATTGGGTCGTGCACCCTGGTGTGTCGGCTTTCGGATAAAAATAAACCAGCACTTTCTTTTTCGCGAAGTCTTTTAGTGAAACTTTTTTACCGTTTTGATTGAGAAGCACTATTGCTGGAGCTTTATCCCCCGTTTTCAACATGGCAACAATTTAGCGTTTTGATGCAATCGGACTGTCAATGGCTGCACGTACTTCAGCGACATACTCTGCAACCGAATCAGCACCGTCTTCGAGCAGCCGGCGAACAACCGATGCACCCTGAATAACCCCATCTGCAACGGTGCATGCTTGCACAGCCTGCTCGGCGTTTGATACACCCACACCAACGAGTACTGGCACGTCAGTGATTTTCTTCAATCGCGTCGCCATTGCAACTGCAGTTACCGCAAGTTCAGTACGCTCGCCGGTCACACCGAGCAACCCAACTGCGTACACGAAACCTCGTGCACGATCAACAACTCGTGGCAGTCGTTCATCAGGTGCTGTCGGAGCCGCCAACATCACAGTTTCGATTTGTGACTTTTCGGCGGCGCTCGCCCACTGCGCCGATTCTTCTAGAGGAAGATCTGGAACAATTGCTGCAACAACCCCTGAGTCACGAAGAGTGTTCGCAAAACGGTCATGGCCTGCTCTGAACACTGTGTTGTAGTAACACATCACAATCAAAGGCACGGCAACATCAACCGTGCGCAGTTCTTGCAGAATAGAAATAGGTGTCGCGCCATCACGCAGGGCTTTCTCAGACGCCATCTGAATAATTGGTCCATCCATCACCGGATCAGAGAACGGAATGCCGATTTCGATTGCATCGGCACCATTGGCTACGGCCCCGCGAATGGCGTCAATCCAACCTGTTAGACCACCCGTAATATAAGGAACAAGTATCTTTCGACCAGCGCCACGAGTTTTTCTCAAATGTGTTTCAAGTGCACCAGGTGAATGCGTCGAAATTTTCATCAAAAACTTCGCTTCAATCCAATTGGTCACCGAGAATTGTCATCATCTGGGCAACGTCTTTGTCGCCACGACCTGACAAATTCATCAGAACTGTCTGACCTTGAATTTTTGGTGCTTCTTTGGCAATCCATGCGACAGCATGAGCACATTCAAGGGCAGGAATAATGCCCTCAGTACGGGCGAGCATCTTAAAACCTTCAATTACTTCTTGGTCGTTAACACTCGGGTATTCAGCACGACCAACTGAAGCAAGATACGAATGTTCTGGCCCAACACCGGGATAGTCGAGTCCTGCACTTATTGAGTGCGCTTCTTGCACTTGGCCGTATTCGTCTTGCATCAAATAGCTCTTCATTCCATGCACTACTCCAGGCGTGCCTCTACCCACTGCAGCTCCGCCTGCGGGCTCGACGCCAACTAGACGAGTTTTGGCATCGACAAAGCCTGAAAAGATTCCCATCGCATTTGAACCTCCACCTACGCAGGCAACGACCACATTCGGATCTGCGCCGTCACACATTTCTTGAAACTGTTTACGAGCCTCTTTGCCGATCACGCTTTGAAATTGCCGAACCATAAATGGATACGGATGCGGACCCATTACCGAACCAATGCAGTAATAACTCGTCTCGACGCTTGCAACCCAATCTCGCATCGCTTCATTCACGGCATCTTTCAAGGTGCGGCTTCCAGAATTCGCAGCTTCAACGGTCGCACCAAGAAGTTTCATGCGAAACACATTCAATGATTGACGCTCGACGTCAACCGCCCCCATGTATACCTTGCACTCGAGACCGAGCAGTGCGGCTGCCGTCGCCGAAGCAACACCGTGCTGACCTGCGCCAGTCTCAGCAATTATTCGTTTTTTGCCCATTCGCTTCGCAAGTAGCGCTTGACCAAGCACACTATTTATTTTGTGCGAACCGGTGTGGTTCAAATCTTCTCTTTTCAGAATTAGCCGAATACCGAGTTGTGCCCCGAGATTGTGGCACTCGGTCAAAATTGATGGCCGACCTGCATACTCGCGAAGCAAATCATCGAGTTCAGTTCGAAAGAGTGAGTCATTCCACGCATCATTGAAGGCACGCTCTAACTCTTCACATGCGGGCACGAGAGTCTCGGGCACAAACCGACCACCGAATTCACCGAATCGTCCGTCGGTTCCTGGTGTCAACAATTCAGTCGGCACAGGTTTTGAGTTCATGCAGACTAAATGTATCCCGAACTACATCTATTGGTTCTCCCAATTAAATGGACGATTCTCGCCATCTCTGTATTGGCTTTCTTCGACCTGATTTAACGCATCAAACGCAGTATGCGCGTTTTCGATAAATCTCTTCAATTTGATTGGATCTTTGTAGCCATGACTCTTTTCTACGCCCGAAGAAACATCAACACCCCAGGGCGCAACCTGAGATATAGCCGCACCTACATTTTCATCGGTCAATCCACCAGCCAAGAGAATCCGCACCGTGCTCGGAATTTGAGAAATGAGATCGCGATCATATGCCAAGCCAGATCCCGGAGATGGCGAATCAACCAAAATTAGATTCGTCAAATATTCGTCGGCTCTCTGTGCCTCAATTGAACCAGCCACAACTGCCTTAACAACCCAATTGATTTCGACCATCACTTCGGCAACATTCGCCGGTGACTCGTGTCCGTGAAGTTGGGCGCCAAAAACACCTGACTCTCGAACCATATCGATAACTCTTTGCGGATGCTCATCGCGAAATACGCCGACCGTTAAAACACTCTGAGGCAAACGTCTTACAATTTCTTTCACTCGCTGGGGCGCAACCTGACGAGGCGAAGGAGCGAAGATAAAGCCCAGAGCATCTGCACCCAAAGCAACGGCCAACAACGCGTCTTGTTCGTTGGTGATGCCACATATTTTGATGAACATCAGACTCGCAATTCGTTGAGTGTCATCGCAATATTGGTCGACGTCACAAGAGACTCGCCCACTAAAACTGCGTGATAGCCAGCGTCGCGAAGCTGCTGTGCATCAGTGCGTGTTCTTACGCCAGATTCGGCGACTCGCACGACACCGCTCGGAATCTTCTTTGCGATGCTCACCGCACGCTGCCGATCAACCTCGAAAGTCTTGAGGTTTCGCTGATTTACTCCAATCAATTTTGCACCGATTTCGAGTGCGAGATCAAGCTCAGGCTCATCGTGAATCTCGACCAAAACGTCGAGACCAAGTTCTGATGCAAAATTGTGAAACTCAGCAAGTTCTGCTTTTTCAAGAGCAGCGACAATCAGTAAAATGCAATCAGCATTCATTAATTTCGCATCGCATATATCGTTTAGCGAAACCGTGAAGTCTTTTCGCAATACTGGCAGCTCAACTGCCTTACGCGCACTTTGCAGATCTTCAACTGAGCCCCCAAAAAATTCTGAGTCGGTCAACACTGAAATGCAACTCGCTCCTGCGTCTTTGTACTGCTCGGCAATAACTTGTGGTTCTAGATCGCGATTCAATAATCCACGTGAAGGTGAACGCCTCTTGATCTCGGCAATTATCGCTAACGCATTTTTTGAATCTTCAACTAGACGGGTCGCAAAACCCCGAGTTTTAGAAACTGTCTTGGCTGCACCTATTAACTCTGACAACGACCTCGTGTCACGCGAAGCGACTGCGCGATGCTGAGCAAGAATCTCGTCGAGATACAAAAAATTAAAGTCCCTTGCCACCCATCGGTGTCAAAAACGAAAACTCAGGTGCGCTAGCGGCGAAAGGTGCAAGTGTTTTAGACCACGACTTAAACGCCTCAGAGCCCATGTGTGCATTAGCTGCGTCTTGATCGGCATAGAGCTCGTAGAACCAAACTGTGTTTGGCTCAACAGCATCGTGATGAAAGACATAGAAACGCGTACCTTCTTCGCCTTTCGCAGTTTCGATGCCTGGCTTGACCGCTTCTGTCATCGCGTCACGCTGGCCATCTAATACTTTTAATTTCACTACGACTGCAACTTGCGACATTTCTACTCCTTGGTTAAGGGCTTGCGGTTAGCAAGCCACGAATATGTAACTTTCTAGTAGCCGAGCCTATGCGAAAGCTCTGACAGCAACGAGTCGACCTTCACACGGTTTTGGGCGGTTGAGTCTCGCTCGCGAATAGTCACTGAATTGTCTTCTAGAGAATCAAAGTCGACAGTCACACAAAACGGTGTGCCAATTTCGTCTTGACGGCGGTAGCGCCGACCAATTGCTTGGGTCTCGTCGAAATCGCACATATATCGCGCGCCGAGCATTGTATGAATTTGTTTGGCCAGCGGCATCAAGGTTTCTTTTTTAGAAAGTGGTAAGACCGCTATCTGAAACGGCGCCAATCGTGGGTGCAAGCGCAACACGGTTCGTGGTTCATCATTGACGACATCTTCGTCATATGCGGCAAGCAAGAATGCGGCCATCGTGCGGTTTGCACCCGCTGCCGGCTCAACTACGTAAGGCACGTATCTTTCGTTTGTCGATTGATCGAAATACTCAAGCTTCTGCCTTGAATGCTCAGCATGTTGCTTTAAGTCGTAATCAGTTCTTTGCGCAATGCCCTCAAGTTCGCCCCAACCCCACGGAAATAAAAATTCGATATCACTTGTGCCTGCTGAATAGTGCGAGAGTTCATCCTTGGCATGCTCACGAATTCGTAACATATCGGCCGGGATGCCGTAGTCGATATACCACTGCAACCGCGATTTGCACCAATAGTCGTACCACTGAGCACTCTCGCTTGGTGGCACGAAAAACTCGAGTTCCATTTGCTCGAATTCTCTGGTTCGGAAAATAAAATTGCCCGGTGTTATCTCGTTTCTGAAACTCTTACCTACTTGAGCGATACCAAAAGGTGGTTTTTTGCGACTCGTCTGCAATACGTTTGCGAAATTTACGAACATTCCTTGGGCCGTCTCTGGGCGAAGATATACAGTCGCTCCTTCGCCTTCGACGGGGCCTGCATGAGTTTTAAACATCAAATTGAATGCGCGCGCATCTGTAAATTCACAACCTTTCTTTGATTGCGGACAATCTCGATCTTCAATTTGGTCTTGACGAAAGCGTCGCTTGCAGACAGTGCAGTCGACAAGAGGGTCGCTGAAGTTGCTGAGATGCCCACTGGCTTCAAACACCTGCGGTGCGCCCAAAATCGCTGCATCAATCAACACAACGTCATCGCGCTGCTGCACCATCGTGCGAACCCAAGCTTCTTTGACGTTGCGCAACATAAGCGAACCCAGTGGTCCGTAGTCATACGACGACCTAAATCCGCCATAAATCTCACCGCTCGGATAAACAAAACCCCGGCGCTTACAAAGGTTGACGACTTGATCTAAATCTTTCGCTGGCACTTCTTCAGACTATTACAAATCTGTGCCGATTTCTGTTCAGATTTTTAGATCAGCGCTCAGGGCGCTCAAAAACTGCAACCGACTTGAGGCGTCGTTCAAGGTGATGCTCCATGCATTTTGTTGCGAAATCTGAAACCTCTCTGGTTGCCGCACTCTCGGGCAAAGAAAGAGCCGAATTCAGTTGCCCACCAACGATGTTCTGAATGATCTTTATCGCAGCACTCGAAATAGATGCACCACTGCGACAACTTTGGCATTGGCCACCACCACGAAATGTATCGAACGCGACGATTTGCTCACCGGACGCCCCACAACCCACACAGCTCTCTACGTGAGCACCAACACCTTCGACAACAAGAACTTTAAAATAGAAAGCCGCTAGCACCAACGCCGAGTCGTTTTCAGAGAGCCATTGCAAAGCACCAACCAACATCTTGTACAGATGCTGCGTTGGTTCTCCTTCCATGCCAAGGTGATCGACTGCTTCAAGCATCGCCAGCCCTCGAGTCAGTCTGTCTAAGTCGCTGTACAACCCACGCGCGCTAGTGACAAGTTCAACTTGGCTTACTGTATCTAGATCTTTTCCTTTGCTCAATAAAACATCAATATGACTGAGAGGTTCTAGTCGAGCACCAAAACGAGACGACATTTTGCGCACACCGTTCGCGACGGCGCGAACCTTTCCGTGTTCTTCTGTCATCATTACGATGATGCGGTCGGCTTCTCGTAAGTCGTAAGTTCGCAAGACAATCGCCTTGTCGCGATACAAACTCATGAGTCAACACCACCAAAGCGCCGATCGCGACGTTGAAAATCACCGATCGCCATTTGAATATGTTCGACATCGCATTTGAGCCACGGGACATTCAAGAAAACAAGTTCGCTATAAGCCAGTTCCCACATCAACGACTCGGGGACCTGTGTTGGAGAACCCAAGACTAAAACTAAATCAGGTTCGCCTGAAGCAGGCGCGAGCAAAGTCGCGGCGAGCTTGTCTTCATCAATTTCTTGACTGCTACTCAACTGAGCGACCGCGTTCACAAATCGCTCTTGCCCATCTGCGCAAGTGTCAACAACAACGATCAAACCGTGTTCACCAATTACCGAAACGCGATCACCCGAGCGCTGCCCGCCAAATACAGACACAATCGAGTTACAGATCGTTGTTCGCTCAATCGCGCTTGCGTGCCCAGAATACGGGTAAATCGACAACCATCGAACTCCGACTCCGCTTACCGATTTAACGAGCGCATCAATCTGAAGCTTCCACTCATTTGGAGTTGTTTCGAGCCATTCAGTTATCGTGCCCGCACACACTAAGACATGAGCCAAATCACCATTCGAATCATGAGAGGTCTTAACCACCAAGACATTCTCTCACTTTCAAACGACCCGACTAGTTAACCAGAGTTGTTAGCGTTGAATCAATGAATTCAAAACCCTTGCATGTGGCTTGCATCATGGATGGCAATGGTCGTTGGGCTCGAAAGCGTGGTTTGCCAAGAACCGCTGGGCATACCGCAGGCGAAGAATCGCTCGCCGATGTCGTACGCGCAGCATCAAAACTCGATGTTGCATATTTGACGGTTTTTGGCTTCTCTACCGAGAACTGGGTGCGACCACGCGCCGAAGTTCGTCATATTCTCGGCTTGCATAAAAAACTTTTTGGTCGCATCAAAGAACTAAACGAAAACAACGTTCGAGTCAATTGGATAGGTCGCCCATTCGATGAACCAGGCTCGCGCACACCACTTTATGTACAACGAGCAATTCGAAAGGCAATTGATGAAACCAAGTCAAACACCGGCATGGTGCTGACAGTTGCGTTCGATTATGGCTCGCGCAGCGAACTGACTCGTGCTGCAAAAAGACTCGTTGCCAGTCAAGCCGAACTCACTCCCGAAAATCTACGACGCAATTTATACGATGCTTCCCTGCCACCAGTGGATGTACTAGTTCGAACCTCGGGCGAATCTAGGATCTCGAATTTCTTGCTTTGGCAGATCAACACAGCAAAGATTTATTTCACTGAGCGACCTTGGCCCGACTTTGATGCAGTCGAACTTGATGCCGCAATTGCTCTCGCGAAGAATTAGTCGACAAGATCACAGCAACAAACGAAGGAATCAAGTGTCACTAAACATCGCCGACCAAGAAATTCTCGACGCACTGAGGCAGGTGACCACAGAACTTGCCAACGCCGAAGAGAGACAAGGACAAGATGAGATGGCCATCTTGGTCGGTCGCGCTTTACGCAAGAACCGACATCTCATAGTTCAAGCAGGTACGGGCACAGGCAAAACCCTCGGTTACTTGGTGCCAGCAATAGTGTCAGGCCGACGTGTCGTAGTTTCGACCGTCACAAAGGCTCTTCAAGATCAGATCTCTCAAAATGATTTGCCGTTGTTGGCCAAAGCCTTAAATCCAACACTTGATCATGAGTTGACATGGACTGTTCTTAAAGGTCGCAGCAACTACCTTTGCCGACAAAGAATTGCCGAGTTAGCCGATCGTGCGCAATCCCGTCTCGAATTAGACGATGTCTCTGTTCGAACAAAGCAAGACATCAAAAGACTCTGCGAATGGGCCGGCTCGACAGAAACTGGCGACGAAGGCGAACTTGACTGGCAGCCTCAGCGAAATGCTTGGTCAATGGTCAGTGTTACAAGCGAAGAGTGTCCTGGCGCATCTCGATGTCCACATGGCGAAAGTTGCTTTGCCGAGCGTGCCCGAACCAAGAGTCAAACTGCAGACATCGTCATCGTTAACGGTTGGCTCTATGCACTTGACATCGTCACCGAAGGCACAATCATCGGCGAACATGATGTCGTAATTTTTGATGAGGCGCACGAACTTGAAGATGTTGTAACAGATTCGGCAGGTCTCGCACTTTCACCAAATCGAATCACAACAATTGGTTCGGCAATGCGGTCAATCATTCGCGACGATGCAATGTCAGGGGGCTTTGCAAAAAGTGCCGCCAGATTGCGAGATGCTCTCGTGCCGTTCATTAACAAGCGTGTTGTTTTACCTCTCGACAACGAATCACGCGAAACTCTCGTTGAGGTGCGCGGCCGTGCGAACGAAGCGCTCGAGTCGCTGCGAACTATCGCCACAAACGACGAATCTGCCAAGCAACGCAAATTGCGTGCTCAATCACTCTGCACCCGTTTCATCGAAGAGATTGACCTGGCTTTAACCGATCGCAGTGGCTACGTCGCCTATGTCGCCGGTACACCTGATCGATGCTCTTTAGAGATGCGACCGCTGAATATCGGCACAACGCTGAATGAGGCAGTTTGGTCGCAGCGCACCGCCATTTTGACTAGCGCGACGATACCAACGAATTTGTCCGAACGAATTGGTCTTGTGCCTGAGAGTTTTGATGCATGTCATGTTGCTAGTCCATTTGACTATGAGAAAAACTCAGTTTTGTACTGTGCTTCGCATCTGCCCGACCCAGCCCAGGGGGTGCGCGACAAAGCGGTTCATCGCGAAATTGAAGAATTGATCAATGCCGCAGGTGGAAGAACTTTGGCTTTGTTCACAAGTTATGCCCGCTTGAATGCTGCATACAGCGATCTAGAAAATAAACTCAAGTTCAAGGTTTTAAAACAAGATGATTATCCAAAAATGGAACTTCTGCGAAAGTTCGCCGAAGATGAGTCAACTTGTTTGTTTGCAACACAGAGTTTTTTTCAAGGCGTAGACGTACCCGGACAAACTCTTAGTCTCGTGATTATTGATCGCCTGCCGTTTCCTGTTCCGACAGATCCGCTGATGAGTGCGCGACGGGACGCCTACGGCAAGTCAGCATTCACCGCAATCGATATACCGATCGCCGCAACCAAATTGGCGCAGGCTGCTGGCCGACTGATTCGAACACAAACTGATTTGGGTGTCGTCGCAGTGCTCGACCCTCGACTCGTCACAAAAGGCTATGGCAAGGCAATCGTCGAAATGTTGCCGCCAATGGAATTCACGAACAACCTCGAGCGCGCGAAAGAATTTTTAGCCTACGCAGTCAAGAGCCGATAGCCCATCCCGCGAACTGTCGCAATTATTTTTGGCTCATCAGGTACATCTTCAATCTTTAATCGCAGCCGCCTGATGTGGGCATCAACGAGCCGACTGTCTCCGAGATATTCGTACCCCCAAACAAGTTCAAGCAGTTGGTCGCGTGACAGAACTTTGTTCGCATTTTCCATGAAGATGTGCAACAGACGGTATTCAGTCTTTGTCAACGGAAGCTCGACGCCTCCTTTAAGAACTATCCCTTGATCACTGCGCATCTCAACGTCGCGCACAGTAAAGCGATCGATCACCGCTGAGTTAGTCGACAACAATGTCGTCCGTCGCAGTGCCGCACGAATTCGTGCAGCGAGTTCTTTTGCGACAACAGGTTTCGTCACATAATCATCGGCACCGGCTTCAAGACCTGCAACCAAGTCATGCGTATCTGTCTGCGCGGTGACCATAATTATCGGCACCAAACTCTTGCTCCGCAGTTCGCGGCAAACATCGAAACCTGACATATCTGGCAATCTCAAATCAAGCAACACCAGATCAACTGTCTCAGATGCGAAACTTTTTAAGCCCGACTGACCATCAGGTGATTCGAGAACCTTGTAGCCCTCGTCTTCAAGTGCGAGTCGCAGGGCCGCCCGAATGTCGCGGTCATCTTCTATGAAGAGCAAAGTTTGCACGGTGCTCTATTCTGCCCCGAAGTTGAATTTTGTTACCAGAAAGTCACAGATTTAACGGGGTTCCGTCAAACAGGTCAAGCAGTATTGGGTTGTCACACCGGCGGGAAGTCATGCTCCCCCTTGACTCCCGCCGGTGGGGGTTGACAAAAATCCCGCAATGCTTGAGGTGTGCAAGGTCAATTTGATCCCCCCATCTCGACTCAGTCAACGATGTTTTTGAGGATCAAAAGTTTCAGAAATAATCTTCGCGGCCTTAGGGGTCGCATGGTTCTTTATTTCAGTCTCAGCGCTTTTGCGGCAGCCGTTTCATTGAGCATCGTCACTTATGCATCAACACGCGCATATCTGCTTGACCAGCGCTCTGAACTTGCAATTAGCCAAGCAATCAACAATGCACAACTGTTGCGAACACTTGTCGATGTCAATCCGCAAAATGCAGGCGACATTGTTACCAACATTCGCACAGAAAGCGGTGGTTACGCAGTTCTTCACTTGAACAATGAAGAGTCATTTTTTGCTCAAGAACCCCTGCGATTTACACAATCGAACTTGCCCGCTGAGCTATTGACCAGAACACTTGAAGGCACCAGTTCTCGGCAACGATTTGAATTCAATGGCGAACCATACGAAGCACTTGGTATTTCAATCTCTGCAATTTCAGGGCACTACTTCGAAGCGTTCCCGTTAACCGACGTAGAGCGAACCCTTAACACGATTCGAACGACGCTTACGCTTGGAATCATTTTGATCACTATCGCTGGCGGCATCTTTGGTTTTTCGAGCAGCAGTAGCGTGCTGAGGCCGTTGCGCAGAGTTGCCTCAGTTGCGACCGACATCGCATCGGGAGGTCTAGATGTGCGTCTCGAAGATGAGCGTGATCCCGAACTTTCAAGACTTGCTGATTCGTTCAACAACATGGTTGATGCCGTACAAACTCGTATCCAACGAGAAACCAGATTCGCCAGCGACGTCAGTCATGAACTGCGTTCTCCAATTACTGCGCTTGCAGCCTCTGTTGAAGTGATGCAAAGTCGACGCGATGATCTGAGCGATCGTAATAAACAGGCGTTTGACATTATTGCTAGTCAAGTTCGACGCTTCGATCGCACCGTGCTCGATCTGCTCGAACTCTCTCGCCTCGATGCAGGCGCCGGAAAAACACAAGAAGAAGTAGTCAACCTTGCAGATTTAGTAAAACGAGTTGCGCAGCGTCATGGTTTTGCTGAAGTTCCGTTTGCGTCAAATCTTGCTGATAACGATGAGACTGTTCTCGACAAGAGAAGAATTGAACGTATTGTTTTGAACCTTCTCGAAAATGCTCGAGATCATGCTGGCGGTGCCACCGCAATCTCAATTACCGGAAATGAAAAAGAACTATGTATCGCGGTTGAAGACCTTGGTGCAGGAGTCGCTCAAAGCGAGCGTGAGAGAATTTTCGAGAGATTTGCTCGCGGTACAGCATCTAGAAACAGCACCGGAAGCGGTCTCGGACTCGCAATTGTGCAAGAACACGCACGCGCACTAGGTGGTAAAGCCTGGGTCGAAACAAACAGCAGCGGAGGCGCAATATTTATTGTTTCGATTCTGCGCAAAAGTTCATCTGAATTAACAAGACCGATGCTATGAAAAGAATCATCGCACTTTTTCTGGCTCTATCAATCGCGAGTTGTGGTGTGCCACGCGCTAGTGAAGTTATTCAACTGCCCCAATCAGAACTACCGACAGAACTGAACCAGCAGCCGACAACCACAACTACTTCAACGACACTTGCCGAAGATACATCAGCCAAAGAAACCCAACAACCCTCTGCCGAAGTGCTCTCTGAACCAGTCGAACTTTATTACATCAGCGATGATCGCCTCGTCGCAACAACCCAGTCGATCGTCAGCCCCGCAACTATTTCGCAAGTATTGGCCGCATTAGTTGCTGGACCACCATCTGGCGACAACGGCCTAGGTCTACGCAGTGCACTACCAAATTTTCTGAATGCCGAAATAGATGTTTCAAAAGGTGTCGCTCAGATAAACACAACTGCCGAATTCTTGACTTCGCTTTCGCCAATTGACCAGCGCTTGGCGATTGCACAACTCGTTTTAACTTTCACTCGGCGCCCTGGCGTTGGACAAGTTATTTTTACCGTCGACGACCAAAAGGTAGCTGTGCCACGCGGCCGAGGAGATTTGGCTAAACCCGGAACAACCGTGAGTTTCGACGACTATTCTTCGCTCATAGTTGCCATCGACGGCTAACTAGTTGAAGTTAGTAGCCGAGGCGTTCGACACGATCGGCTCGATGTTGCCAGTCTTTGTCGACTACAACAAACAGTTCAAGAAATGCACCTTCGGGCATCTGTTTGCGCACCTCGATGCCAACTGACTTCAGAACGCTGCCCGACTTGCCAATGACCATTCCTTTTTGGCTTTTACGCTCAACGACTATCTCGCAACGCACACGAGGCCACTCCCACTCGGTAACACGAGTCGCAATCGAATAGGGCAGCTCATCTCTAGTGACCGCCAACAATTGTTCGCGCACGAGTTCTGCTACCCACTGTGCCTGAGGTGTTTCAGATGTCATTTCGGGTGGATACATCGCTTGACCGAGTGGTGCTCGCTTGACGAGTTCAGCGATTAATTGATCGACTCCTTCGCCCGTCTTAGCCGAGACCGGAAAGTACTCAGCGGCACCCAAAGATGAGATCGCGCTCAATTGAGCAAGCAATTTGGCTGGAGACACGGCGTCAATCTTGTTGATAACAACAATCGCATTTTTGACATTGAGTTGCTCACTCACCCATTTATCACCAGTACCAAATGTTTGGGTCGCGTCTATCAACAAACAAACAATGTCGACGTCACGCATTGACTCAAGCGCTGTTGCATTAACTCTCTCGCCCAACGCGGTCGTCGCTTTATGCAGCCCAGGAGTATCCACAAAAACCAACTGCGCATCGTCTTTATTTAAGATTCCTCGCACACGAGTTCGCGTGGTTTGCGGCTTGTTCGAAACGATGCTGACTTTTTTGCCAATCAAAGCATTGAGTAGCGTCGACTTACCAACATTGGGTCGACCGACTAACGAAATAAAGGCGCTGCGCACGAAAGAAGGCTACCGAGATGAGATGCTTTGATCTGCCACAATTGGTTAATGCTAAACATTGACTGGCGTAAATGGTTTGACCGGATGCAGCCTCAAACACTGCAAATCGCAGCGATGCTGCTTTACCTAAATGGGTTTTTTGCGTTGATCAGTGTTATCGATTCGACCGACTACCTGGGCTATATACGAAATCGTTTTTCAATCGGGTTGATTGTTGGTTTGATCATCGTTGCCCTACACGCATTGTCGGGGTTGTTTATGGCGAACGATCTAAAACTTGGCTATAAATTCGCAATCGCCGCGGGCTTTTCACCGTTTTTGTTGCGCTTTTGGGCCTACACCGATCTCGAAAACACGAGCGGAATCAGTACAACGCTTTATCGCAAACTAAGCGGCGGAAGCACACTGAGTTTGATATTCGAAGTGGCTTTGTGCGCACTAATTCTGCACCCGCAAAGCCGTAGCCACCAGAAGATCTGGTATCGCTAGTTCATTTCGTCACCAAGACCGACAACCTGCCACACTTGTTCTATGCCAAAACTAATTATAAAAAGTGTTGATGAACTCAAGGGTTTGATCGGTAATCATCTCGGATACTCGGACTACCGAACGATCACACAAGAGCAAGTGAATATTTTTGCCGACGCGACCGGCGATCACCAATGGATTCATATTGATGTTGAGCGCGCGAAGGCCGGCCCGTTCGGCGGTCCAATCGCCCACGGCTATCTGACTCTCTCGCTCGGTCCGGTTTTTCTGCCGCAAATCTTCGGCGTTGAAGGCGTGGCGATGGGCGTGAACTACGGAACAAACAAAGTTCGTTTTCCGTCACCTGTGCCCGTCGGTTCAAAACTTCGTGCTGGCGTCAAACTTCTCAATGTCGAGGATGTCACCGGAGGCGTTCAGGTGACACTCGAAACGACTTTCGAAGTCGAAGGGGCAAAGAAGCCTTCGTGTGTCGCCGAAGTCGTCTTCCGCTACTACTTGTAATCACGGCTAGTGATTACAGCGAATAATCACGAATTAGCTATCTGAAGTTTTTCATAACTTCGGCGAAGAGTTCAACGGTCTCAGAACTCGGATAATCGGTGCACCACGGAATAAAACCACTGCAACCTAGATCGATATATTTTTGAACTTTCTCAGTTACTTGTTCAACTGTGCCAACCAAATTGTTGGCTTGCCACTGATCAAATGGATCTGCGCGCAGACTCAATGAACCTGCAGCCTTGATCTCTTTTTCGGTGCGACGAATGAATACATCTGGCGACCAGGTCTTTCGAATTTCGGACTCATCTCGCCCAACGGCAACACAATGGCCTTTGAGAATCTCGCGCTTACGAGCGAACTCTTCTGGACTACCACCAAAATTTGAATAGTCGGCATAACGTGCCACTACACGAAGAGTTAGTTGCTCGCCACCGCCACCAATCCAAATTGGTGGATGGGGTTTTTGCAATGGTTTTGGATCGCAATTACCACGCACCAAGTTGTAGTGCTTGCCGCTGTAATTTGTTTCTTCTTGCGTCCACATAGATCGAACAATCTCGACGCATTCGCGCAACATCGCAATACGAACCTTCGGTTCAGGAAAGTCGTAGCCGTATCCGCGGCATTCGTTTTCGTACCAGCCTGCGCCGATGCCCCAGTCAAGTCGTCCACCTGAGATGACATCGAGCGTCGAAGTTATTTTTGCGAGCAAACTGGGTTCGCGATACAAGTTGCAGCCGACCATCTGACCAAGCCTGATTGTCGTCGTGCGTTGACTGATTGCCGCCATCGTTGTCCAACATTCAAAAACTGCTTCGTGCGCCGGCCGTGGAACATTATGAAAGTGGTCGTAAACCCAAATTGAATCGAAACCAAGTTTCTCGGCCAATTGCGCAATTTCGACTGTCTTGTTCCACTTGTCGACCGGATCAGAAATCGAAACAAGCTCCATCTTCCAACCCTGCGGAATAAAGACTCCAAAAACTGTGTGTTGCTTAGTCGTCATAGCGGCAGATCTCCAGTGGCAGATTTAGTTGAACCGTGATCTTTATAAGCGGCGATAGTGCGTTGCGCAATGCGCATCTGATGGATTTCATCAGCGCCATCGGCGAAGCGGCTCCATCGGGCTTGTTGCAGCATGTGCGCCAAAGGGGTGTCTGTCGAATATCCGAGCGCCCCGTGAACTTGAATTGCGCGATCGATAATTCTCCACAAACTATTAGCAACAAAATGTTTCGCCATCGAAACTTCTGAGGTGAAACTTTGGCCGTTTTCGATTTTGTATGCGGCATGCAAGACCATCAACTTGCACTGATACAGCTCCATCGAAGAATCGGCAATCAACCATTGAATGCCTTGCTTCTCGGCGAGTATCGAACCATGCGAATATCTCTGCAACGCGCGATCAACCATCATGTCAAGTGCAATCTCTGCTTGACCAATCCATCGCATGCAATGCGCAAGCCGAGCCGGTCCGAGTCGGTATTGGCCGAGCAAGTGACCCTGCCCACGCCCGCCCAGCATGTTTTTTGCTGGCACACGAAGATCTTCTATCAAAATCTCGCAATGATTATGACCACCCGACATTGTTTCAACATCGCGAACAATGTTGAAACCCTCGCTCGGTATGTCGACGATGAAACATGAGTTGGCGGCCTGTGGTAAATCTGGGTTGTCTTCGGTGCGCGCAACCAACAACGCAAATTGTGCACCACGCGCACCAGAAATAAACCACTTGTGACCATTGATGACCCACTCGTCACCATCTTGATAAGCCTGTGTTTTAATCAACGTGGGGTCGCTACCGGCGACTTCTGGCTCGGTCATCGCGAAACAACTTCGTGCAGTGCCTTCGCAAAGAGGGCGCAAGTATTTTTCTTTTTGTTCATCAGTCGCCCAATGCAAGAGCGTGTGTTGATTGCCCTCATCAGGCGCCTGAGCATTTAAAACGAACGGACCGATAGAAACCTTCGCTGCTTCGGCAGACACAGCAGCCATCGCTGTCGGACCAAGACCCATACCGCCCCATTCGGCCGGCATGTGCGGCAGCCACAAGTTCCAATCGTCACGGGCGCGACCCCGCAAACTCACAATTGTTCGCACCACCTGTCCGCGGTCTTTCTGATCGATCGCATCCCATTGCGGACGCACCTCGCTGTCCATGAAGTCGCGAACCTTCAAACGCACAGATTCAACTTCTGGTGAAAATGAAAAATCAATCAAGGCGAAAATCTCCCTGAAGTAGTTTGTCAGACTTGTGTCACAAACACATTACTAGGGCGACTAATACGGGTTTGCCCTAGCCTGAATTGCGTGACAGCCAAGACTCGCAAACGCGACAAATGGGACCGCGAAGATCTGCCGAGGGGTGCAGAAAAGGTTGAAGCAGTTCGCGAAATGTTTGACGCGATCGCTCCTCGATATGACTTCGTTAATCGCCTGATGACTTTTCGATTGGATACACGCTGGCGCAAACAAACTGTTTCGGCCCTTAATTTGCCCGAGGGCTCTCGAGTTCTTGATCTTGCCAGTGGCACCGGTGATTTGTGCATTGAGCTCAAACAAAATGACTATCGACCGATTTCGATGGACTTATCATTCGGCATGTTGAGCGCCGATCGCAGCGGTGTGCCACGAACGCAAGTCGATATCTTGAAATTGCCAGTGCCTAATATGTGCGTAGACGGCATAACGTGCGGTTTTGCGCTGCGTAATCTCGAAAATCTACAGATGTTTTTTGTTGAGCTCGCTCGCGTCACGCGTCATGGTGGTCGAATTGCGCTTCTCGACGTGAGCGTGCCTACTAATCGCTTCGTACGGTTTGGTAACAAGATTTATTTCGGGCGTGTCGTGCCGATTATTGGTGGCTTGTTTTCAAATCGGGCTGCGTACAGATATCTGCCACGCAGTGTTGCCTATCTTCCTGAACCCGAAAAGTTGATCTCAATGCTGCAACAAGCTGGTTTTGCCGATGCACAACATAAACAACTTTCAGGCGGAATCACCCAGCTCATAGTTGCGACACGAAATTAAATGCGTTCGACTACTCAACTGCTTTCGGCGGTAACAGATCAGCAAATCGACCTCAATGACTTTGCGAGCAACGACGGCTACCTTTTTGTTCGCGATGGCGTCGGAGTCGCCGGACAAGGCGTCGCAAAACGAGTTAACCGAACTGAAGTTGCGTCAACTTTGTCTGCGATAGCAGACGACAATCGAAGTGGCATTGCCGAAGCCGGACCGATTGCAATTGGCTGTATTCCTTTTTTAAGTAGTACTCCACATGATTTTGTGATTCCCCAAGTCATAGTCGGCAAAACTTCTACGGGCCAACAATGGGTGACGATGATCGATGACGCCGAATTTGACTATCAACCACCAGAAAGCAATCGAGCAACCGCTGCTTCTTTCATGGTTAACCCAGGTGTCGCCATCGAGCACTACCTCGAGGCGGTGCGATCAACGGCTGAAGCAGTGCGTGAGAAAAAAATAGACAAAGCAGTGATCGCACGCGATATTTTCGTCACAACTAACTTTCCGTTCGACATTCGTGCAATTTTGCAACGCCTAAAAGCATCTTTTGGGTCGAGTTACCGATATCTGTTTGATGGCTTTCTAGGCGCGTCACCTGAATTGTTGGTTGCTGTTGAAGGCAACAAGGTTTCGAGCCATCCGCTGGCCGGCACTGCGCCACGTACGGGCAACCCGATCATTGATCAAAAGATTGCCAGCGACCTTATTGCCAGCACCAAAAATCAACTCGAACATCGCATCGTCATCGATATGGTTCACGACACATTGTTGCCGTGGTGTTCGTTTCTTGATTGGCAACCCGAACCATCGATTGTCGCTGTTGCCAATGTTCAGCACCTTGGCACCGAAATATCTGGACAGCTAAGTGAACCACGACCCAGCGTTCTCGAACTTGCTTATGCACTTTCACCCACACCGGCACTCGGCGGTGCACCAAAACAAGATGCACTTGAACAAATCGCCCGCGTAGAAGGGATGAATCGCGGCCGATACGGAGGCGCCGTCGGATACTTGAACATATCCGGAGATGGAATGTTCGCAGTTGCTATTCGATGCGCAGAACTAGACCCGACACGCATGACTGCCAGGCTTTTCGCTGGCGGCGGAATTGTCGGCGACAGTGATCCGATTAGTGAACTTGCTGAAACTCAGGCCAAGTTTCAAGCAATGTTGGCTGCCATTATTCGACCGTAAATTACTTGACTCAATCGAATTAGTTCAACGCAGATTTGAAGCCACCATTTGGTTGATGCGCTCATGAACTTTCACGTTTTCTTGTCGATCGGTAACTACTCGAGCCAACCAAGGGCCACGTTGAGATAAAACTTCAGCGAGATCTGAAATGTTCGCCAGTTCGTGCGTATTAATCTGGTGTGCTTGTGCCAACATTTTTATGTCGGCATCGTGCGGCGTACCAAAGATCTTTTCAAACTTCGCTTCATCAAGTGCTTGCGCTTGAGGTAAGAAAGAGAAAATTCCACCACCGTTGTTGTCGATCACGACTATTCGCAAATCAATTTTTCGGCTTGCCAGATTAATCAAACCATTTACATCATGCAGCAAAGCAATGTCGCCGATAAGCAAAGTTGTCGGCTGACGGCTCGCCAGTGCTACACCCACCGCCGTCGAAACAACACCGTCAATGCCGTTGGCGCCCCGATTGGCATGAACACGAAGTCCGTCGCGTGGCGCGCCAAACCATTCGACATCTCGAATTGGCATCGAGCTTGAAACGACCAAATGAGATGCTTCGGGCACTAATGCATAAATCGCACGCGCCACACCCGGTTCGGTCAAGCCTGGTTCATCAGCGAGCGCAGCATTTATCGCCTTCTGCGCTGAATCTTCGGCAGCAATCCATTTATCAAGCCACGAGAGACTTCTTTTGCGAGCAGACTCTTTCGAGTGCACAGAAACTAGGCCTGCACACAACTCATCAATATCACCGACAATGTGCAACGAGCATTGTCGATCTGGGTCAGTGAGGCTCGGTGTTGTTGTGATGACGACTTGGTTTGCGGCAGAACCTGACAGCCATGTATTGACAACTTTCGAAGCAGGCAGAGTGCCGAAGCGTAAAACTACATCAGGTCTTAACCTCTTCGAAAAATCTGCGTCGCGCAAAATCGCATCGGCCCCAGCAACGACCAATTTGTTTGGCACACGCGCGCCACTTCGCGGATCTGCAATTATGGGCCAACCCAAAGTTTCAGCAAGGCGCAAGATTGATTCGACCCGATAATTTTCGGGCCCGGCGATGATGACACCATTTTCAGATTCGAGCGCCTTGTTCAATTTGCGCAGCGATCGCGACGAGGGCAAGGCAACTTTTTTAACAATCTCCGCATCGCTTGCACCTCTTGGCGGCAGTTTTGTCGCAAACCCCATGAGTGGTTCACGAAATCGCAAGTTGAGATGAACCGGCCCTTGAACTTCGCCCAGACTCATCGCAAATAGATCGCGTGCGATATGACGCCAAGTGTGACTCTCTGAATCATCGGCAACTTCGGCATTAACAAACTTTCGGATTGCCACACCATAAAGATTTTGCTGGTCGATCGTTTGAGGCGCGCCGACGCCTTGTAGTTCTGCAGGTCGATCGGCTGTACAAATCAGAATCGGAGTTTCGCTGTGATGAGCCTCGACAACGGCCGGGTGAAACTCAACCGCCGCTGTGCCTGAAGAACACACCAAAATCGCCGGAACTCCAGAAGCTTTGGCTATGCCAAGAGCGGCAAATGCGGCACTGCGCTCGTCATGAAAAATATGCATTTCGATCTCTTGCCGGTTGGCTATTTCAAGTGCGATTGGCGTTGATCTCGACCCAGGAGATACAACCGCATGGCGCACACCACAATGAAGCCATTCGTCCACCAATGTGGCACAAAAGGTTGCCGTAGTCGCCGCAGAAGAACCCATGCCTCTATCGTGGCAGCAATGAGAACAAAAAGTTTGGGACCTGTGGCAAAACGC
>JBIKVV010000058.1:0-6764 GCA_044356655.1 Ilumatobacteraceae bacterium | reverse complement strand
TTAAGGCACGGCCAGTTGGTGCTGATACTCGTTGCACCGCAGAAACATCAACGCCATCTTTAATTAGCGCAGCAAGCAACGTTTCGCCCGCATGATCGCGACCGAGCGCACCAATAAACGCCGTACGTGCACCGGCACGAGCGGCGGCGATTGCTTGATTGACGCCTTTGCCACCGCAGGCCTCGAAAAAATGTGAACCAGAAACCGTTTCGCCTGGTTTTGGTAACCGAGTTGTTCGCGCAACAAGATCGAGATTTGCTGAACCAACAACGACGACGTCGAAACCTCTTGAACTACTTGAACTCATACATCCATTGTTACAGCGTTTTTACGCATACGATTTAGTTTGTGGGGCATCAATGACTGGGTTGCTTGTACTGCTTCGGCACGGTCAAAGCACATGGAATGAGCTCAACCTTTTTACTGGCTGGCACGATGTCGCGCTAACGCCAAAAGGGGAGAGTGAAGCAAAACAAGCAGGCGAAACACTTAAACAAGCCGGTATCAAATTTGACGTTGTCTTCACTTCGCTTTTAACTCGAGCAATCGCAACCAATCAACTGACGCTTGAAGCCCTCGGCCAATCAGACCTCGAAGTGCAACAAGACTGGCGACTCAATGAGCGTCACTACGGGGCGTTGCAAGGTCTCGACAAAAAAGCAACAACGCTTAAATACGGGTTTGAGCAAACAAACTTGTGGCGTAGAAGTTTTGATGTTGCGCCGCCGCCAGTCGACTTATCAAGCCCAGAACATCCGCGAAATGACCCGCGTTATCGAAACATCTCACAAAACGATTTACCGAATACCGAATGCCTTAAAGATGTTGTTGCTCGAGTCGTGCCGTTCTATGTGCAATACGTCGTCGGAGAGTTGCAAAACAACAAAAACGTTCTGATAACCGCCCACGGCAATTCGTTGCGCGCGTTGGTGATGCATATAGAAACCTTGAGCCCAGAACAGATCGCCAAATTCAACATCCCAACTGGGGTACCGCGAAAATATGAGTTCTCGAACCAAATGAAACTCGTCACGGCTGGATATCTTGGCGATCAAGTGGCCATCGCCACAGCGATTAACGCAGTTAGCAACCAGAGCAACGCAGAAAATCACTAGAATTCAAAGCATGGCTGAACTTAAAAACTCTTTAAAACATTTGCGCTATTCACCGCTTTTTTCGTCGTGCTCGTCAAAAGATCTTGAGCGAATCGCTAAAGCAGGCGACCGAGTCACGATGGCTAAAGGTGCAACGATGATCAAGCAGGGTGAACCCGGCAAAGAAGCATTCATTATTCTGAGCGGCAAAGCCACCGTGAAGCGCGGGGGCAAAAAAGTTGCAACGCTCAGCACAGGCTCGGTCGTTGGCGAACTCTCGCTTCTTGATCACGGCCCGCGCACGGCCACTGTTGTTTGCGACTCTGAGTGTCAGCTGTTGGTCATTGGTCGCGGCAACTTCTTGCGATTAACCGACAAAGTGCCTGCACTTACACACAAGTTGCTGGCCTCGCTCTCGTTGCGCATTCGCGATTTGGATCGCGCGTATTTCGGCTAAAAAAACTAGTCTGAGTACCAGTCGATAATCAGGGGTGCTCAAAAATTATGACAACTGAAACTGCGGTCAAAAAACGTTTCAAGCCATATCAACTTTCGATTGCCTTCGGGGTTGGCATCGGAACTTTCACATTGATTTCTGGCATCGTGCCGCAATTGACCGGCTGGAAAAGCACCTCACTAATTCACCGCGAAGTTTTCGCTGGCATACCGACTGCGCTGGTCGTTGCTTTCTACACAGTTATTCCGATGATGTTGATCTGGGGTTCGCTGCGGTTCGCTGATCGAATTCGCAACTGGGAGCGCGGCGCACCAGACCGCCGCAAGACAACACCAAAAAATGTGAAGCGGCGTCTTGCTGATTATCGCTCTGGTGTTTACATGCGCACTCTTTTGCGCGATAGTGCCGCTGGCCTAATGCACTCGATGATCTATTTCGGTTTCTTGGTGCTGCTCGGCGTAACAACCGTGCTCGAAATTGATCATCAAATGCCAGAGCCACTCAAGTTCTTGCACGGCGATGTTTATCGCGGTTACGCACTGGTTGGCGATGTTGCCGGTGTCGTGTTTACTGCCGGTGTCGTTTGGGCGATTTTGCGCCGATATGTGCAGCGCCCCTATCGCATTCGCATTAAGACGAAACCAGAACACGCACTGATTCTCGGTGTGTTGTTGGCAATCGGTGTCACAGGTTTTGGTGCAGAGATGTTTCGCATCGCTCAAGGCCAAGCCGCGGGCGTAAACCTCGACCACGAAAAGTGGAGCGTGGTTGGCTACCCGCTTGCACAACTTGTGAACGGTGCAAGCCCATCAACATTGACAACTTGGCATCAAGGATGGTGGGTTGCGCACGTTTTGACTTTCATCGTGTTCTTAGCGATTTTGCCGATCACGATGTTGCGTCACATGTTCACCTCGCCGCTCAACATGTATCTCAAAGATCGCGAACGCCCTAAAGGTGCAATGAAAGCAATGCCGAACCTCACCGAGACATCTCTCGAATCGTTCGGCGTCAATTTGATCGAAGAATTCACATGGAAGCAACTGCTTGACCTTGATGCCTGCACGATGTGCGGTCGTTGCACGAGTGTTTGCCCAGCACACGCAACGGGCAAGCCCCTTGATCCGCGCGAAATCATTCTCAAGAGCGGCGAAGTTATGGCCGCCACCGCGAGTCATGCGCCGGGCGGCAAAGTTTCTCCGCCATTGAGTGCCGACAGCGAAATCAAAGTCAACGCCAACTCACTATTTGAGCGCATCACCGCCGAAGAAATTTGGTCGTGCACAAGTTGCAAGGCCTGCGACGAGATTTGCCCCGTAAACATTGAGATTCTCGACAAGATTCTCGACATGCGTCGTTATTTGTCGCTAATGGAGAGCAACTTTCCAGCACAACTTGGCAACGCATACCGCTCGATGGAGAACCAGGGCAACCCATGGGGCATGAGCCAAACCGATCGCGGTGAATGGGCGAAAGATCTAGATGTCGAAATTCTCGACCCGGGTGCGCCATTCAAGAGCGAATATCTGTATTGGGTTGGTTGTGCCGGCAGTTTCGACGACAAAAACAAAAAAGTAACTCAATCAATGGCCAAGTTGCTGAAGCGAGCCGGCATTGACGTGGCGATTCTTGGTCCGAGCGAAATGTGCACGGGCGATAGTGCGCGTCGCAGTGGCAACGAATATCTGTTTCAAATGTTGGCGATGCCAAACGTCGAGATGCTCAACACGATGGGTGTGCGCAAAATCATTACGCAGTGCCCGCACTGTTTCAACACGCTCAAAAACGAATACCCGCAGTTGGGCGGCAACTACGAAGTTATTCACCACTCACAGTTGCTCGAAGATTTAATCGAAGCAGGCACGCTCGATGTAAGCAACGCAACCCTCGAAGAGCGCATCACATATCACGACTCATGCTACTTGGGTCGACACAACGATGTTTATGTTGCACCACGAAAAGTAGTTGGCTCGATCAAGGGCATTGAAATTGTCGAGATGCCACGCAACGGCACCAAAGGCATGTGCTGTGGTGCTGGTGGCGCAAGAATGTGGATGGAAGAAGACATCGGCACCAAAGTCAACGACGAGCGTGCGCGCGAGGCGATCGCCACGGGTGCAACTCGTGTCGCGACCGCGTGTCCGTTTTGTTACATCATGCTTGACGACGGCGTCAAAGGCGCCGGCAAAGACGAATCTGAAATCAAAGTTGGCGATATTGCAATTCACTTGCTCGATGCCATCGAAAATGGCGAGCGATCAATTGCCAATCAGAATGCGCCGCTTGCTGCGGCCAATGTTGCGGCAAGCACAACAAGTTTCAGTTAACTATTTGAAATTTTCGAAATAGCGACTCGGTGTCGGGCCGCGTTGACCTTGATATTTTGAGCCACTTGCACCAGAGCCGTAAGGCTTGTCAGCTGGTGTCGTCATCGTCATGAAACTCACTTGACCAATTTTCATAGACGGATAAATAGTGATCGGTAGGTTCGCAACGTTTGAGAGTTCGAGAGTAATGTGGCCGTCAAAACCTGCATCAATAAAACCGGCAGTCGAGTGAATTAACAAACCAAGTCGACCGAGCGAACTCTTACCTTCGACGCGAGCAACAAGATCGTTAGCGATTGCGATGCGCTCGAGAGTCGAACCCAAGACAAATTCACCGGGGTGCAGCATAAAAACACCGTTGGGTTCGATCTCAACGAGCTCGGTCAAATCGGTGAGATCGCGTTTAACGTCGATTGTGCCTGCCGTATGGTTGCGAAACACGCGAAATAGATTTGAAACCTTGACGTCAATTGATGACGGTTGAATACACGAGACATCAAGCGGATCAATAATGATTCGCTTGGCTTCTAGAGCCTCTTTGATGCTTCGATCTGACAAAATCACGACTAAAGAACCTTAGTGAATTTTTAGTTGAACTTAAATTTTGGTCACAAAACTGTGTTGCTACGCTCAAATAGGCAAGTGCGGGTGTAGTTCAGTGGTAGAACATCAGCTTCCCAAGCTGAATACGCGGGTCCGATTCCCGTCACCCGCTCAATTTTTTAGAGCAGGCTGACGAGCGCCCAAATTGTGGCAATTGCGCCGATCGTTGCCATTACAACACTGCGAAAGACTGGGGCCTTAGTCAAGTCGTTTGCATCTCGACGTTGTTTCGGCGGACGAATCAACGCGGCAACATTGCCGGCAAACATCGCCCCACCGAGGGCAATAACCAACCACGCCAAAATGTCTTCGCCGAGAAACATAACTAGTTCGAAGTTGGGTCGGACGCGAAATTTTCGAAACGTGTGTATGCAGCCAGCCATGCGAGACGAACCTTGCCGAGCGGGCCAGCACGGTGCTTTGAAATGTTCAACTCTGCGATGCCGAGTTCAGTTTTGTTGTCGGGGTTATAAACCTCGTCGCGATACAAGAACATAACGACGTCGGCGTCTTGTTCGAGAGCGCCAGACTCACGCAAGTCAGAAAGCGTCGGACGTTTATCGTTGCGTGATTCAAGGCTGCGGCTCAACTGACTTAATGCCAAGATTGGCACTTTGAATTCGCGTGCCAAAAGTTTGAGTTTTCGACTGATCTCACTGACTTCGAGTTGCCGGTTTTCTGGCTTGCCGTCACCACCCATAAGTTGCAAATAGTCGATCACGATTAGCGCAACCTCACCTTGACGACTGACGATGCGCCGAGTCTTTGCACGAATCGCCCCAACTGATGTGCCAGGGCTGTCGTCGATAATCAACGGAACGTCGAGGCGACCAACAGCGTGACCAATTTTTGTCCAGTCGTTTGGTGAGGGTCGGCCACTGCGCAAAACTTTTGAGTCGACGCCTGCCTCGCTGGCAAGAATTCGTTGCACAAGTTCGGCGGTGCCCATTTCAAGCGAAAAAAACAACACCTGCTTGCCCGAACTGCGCGCCACATGCACCGCCAGACCAAGAGCTAGAGCCGACTTACCCATTGCGGGTCGAGCACCCAAAATATTTAGCGTGCCAGGTTGCAGGCCGAGCAAAATTTTATCGAGATCATCAAGACCAGTTGCAGTGCCGGTGATCAATTCTTTGTTGTTGGCGCGGTCTTCGAGTTTTTCCATGGCCTCATTAACCAACAACCCAAGTCGCTGTGATGCATCACCAACATTGGTTTCGGAAACATCAAAGATCTTCGACTCAGATTCGTCAATTGCTCGCGCAACATCTTCGGGGCCGCTATAGGCAATCTCGGCGATTTCTGAAGCAACCGAAATCAACTTACGCAAAGACGCAGTTTCGCGCACGATTTTGGCGTAACGCTCGGCGCTCGTGATTGCCGGTGTGGCATTTTGCAATGTAAGCAACGCGTCAATGCCGCCGATGCCGTCTAACAAGTTGTTGCGACGCAGTTCGTCGCCAACAGTTATCGGATCAACTGGTTCGCCTGCACTGTTGAGCGCACGAATCGCATCAAAAATATGTTGGTGAGCAGGTTTGTAAAATTCGTCTGAGCGAACGCCGCGTTCGAATGCGATGCTGACCGCTTCGCGAGACAGAAGCATCGCGCCCAACAAAGATGCTTCAGCCTCAACACTGTGCGGGGGAATTCTGTTTGTAGATCGTTGAGTTACCGCGCCGCGATCGCTGCGATCACCGCGGGGAAATTCAGCAATAGACATGACTACACAATGCCTTAGATTGCCTGTTGATTGCTACGGGTATAACCCTGTGATTCTTCTGTGGATAACAGGTGGATAACTAAGAACGCTTGTTGAAAATTATTTGGCGACGATTTCTAGTTTGAGGGTGGCTACAACATCAGTGAATATCTCGGCTGACACCGAATGTTCGCCGAGTTGTCGCAATGGTGTCTCAACTTGAATGTTTTTGCGATCGATCGTCACGCCAGTTTGATCAAGAACCGCTTTTGCAATTTCGACGGCATTGATTGAGCCGAACAATCGGCCTTCGTTGCCGGCCTTTGCTGCGATTTTGATAACTGTTGTCGACAACGACGCAGCCACGAGGCGAGCCGACTCGCGATCAGCAGCGATTTGCTGTTCGCGCGACTTGCGCATGACCTCGGCCTGAGCAATCGTGCCAGAGTTGGCCACAATCGCTAGGTCGTTTGGTAACAAAAAGTTGCGTGCATGCCCAGAAGAAACATTGACGATGTCGCCACGACGGCCAATGCCCTTGACGTCAGATCGAAGCAAAACTTTCATGATGCTGCTCCGTC
>JBIKVV010000057.1:0-6837 GCA_044356655.1 Ilumatobacteraceae bacterium | reverse complement strand
GGCGGGTTCATCCGTTCGATGTGTTTTGCCAACATGTCCATTTCGATGTTTACTTTGTCGCCGACCTTGCGCACACCGAGCGTCGTGACTTGCTGAGTGTGCGGAATCACCGCAACAGTGAAAGTGTCAACGGTCAGATTAAAAGCAGTCAAACTTATGCCGTCAACTGTGACCGAACCTTTTTCGACGATCAAGTGCATCAAGTCGCGCGAGATGCGCACGACAAGGTTTGGCGCGGGGGCAACAATTTCGCCGACACTGTCAACATGACCTAAGACCAAATGCCCACCAAGTCGATCGCCGAGCGCCATCGGGCGTTCAAGGTTTACGACGTCGCCGATTTTTAGTGCACCGAGATTTGTGCGCGAGAATGTTTCGTCGCTGACGTCTGTCATCCACGAATTTGAGTCGAGGTCAACAACTGTCAGGCAGCAACCGTTGACGGCAATCGATGAACCGATTTTTGAACCTTCGAGCACGGTTTGCGCAGAGATGCGCAGACGCGAACCATTCAGTTCAGCGACTTTGCCAAGTTCTTCAACGATGCCAGTGAACACGCCATTTGAGACTACTTATATAGACGCCTGCGCGGTGGGTGGTTTCGGTGGGGTAGCGCCGTAGATTGAAGGGGTCTACTTGGGCTAATACCTCGGGTGCGATGCCAACAACCAAAAGGTTGAGGCGACCAGATCTCTCACGGCCTGCGAGTGCAGCGCCAGATTGAGAGAATTCGAAAGGCAGAAAAGAAATGGCGATTAGTCCAACAAAAGACGTCATCAGCAAACACGGACAGCACGCAAAAGACTCCGGTTCACCAGAAGTGCAAATTGCGCTTCTCACAGAACGAATCAACAGTCTCACCGAGCATTTGAAGAGCCATGTTAAAGACCACCACTCACGTCGTGGCCTTTTGATGATGGTTGGTCGTCGTCGCCGAATGCTTGACTACGTTCGCAAGAACGACATCGAAAAGTATCGAAAACTTCTCGAGTCGCTTGATTTGCGTCGTTAATCAGTTTCTAATCTCGAATTAATAAACAGAAAATATAACCAACGAACAGAATGAAGTTGGTTGTCAGTTGAATATCTCGCGGGTGACTAAAAAGTTTGCGAGGTTTCCAACTGGGAACCGACCTTGTGTTCACAAAAGTCTGTGGCTCCGTAAATAAACGGCACAGACACGAAAGGAATAACCATGGCCGAGGCCATTTCAGTAAGCGGTGCAATTTCAGGCACCGATAAAACTCTCTCATTTGAGACGGGTAAATTCGCTTTGCAATCGCAAGGTGCAGTAGTAGCAAAAATCGGAAAGACGACAGTTCTTGCAACAGCAAACGCAGCCAAGGGTGTACGTGACGGCATCGACTTCTTTCCGTTGACAGTCGACGTTGAAGAGCGAGCATATGCAGCTGGAAAAATCCCAGGTTCGTTTTTTCGTCGCGAAGGTCGACCAAGTCAACAAGCGATTCTCACTTGTCGTTTGACAGATCGTCCATTGCGCCCGGCTTTTCCAGATGGCTACCGCAATGAGACCCAGGTCGTAATCACCGTTATTGGTGCCGACCAAACCAACCCGCACGATGTTTTGGCGATCAATGCAGCATCTGCTTCGTTCATGATCTCGGGCATCCCGTTTGATGGCCCAATCGGTGCAGTGCGTTTGGCTTTCAGCCAAGACGGCTCATGGATTGCTCATCCGACATTTGAAGAAGGCGAGCAATCAACTTTCGAATTGGTGGTCGCAGGTCGAGAACTCGACAATGGCGATGTTGCCGTGATGATGGTTGAAGCAGGTGGCACAGAAAAGAGTTTCACTTTCTACGCCGATGGCGCGCCAAAAGTTACAGAAGAAGTTATTGCCAGTGGCCTTGAGACTTCGAAGCAATACATCAAAGAGTCGATAAAACTTCAGCGTCAACTTGTTGCAAGCGTTATCGCAACTCGCGGACCAATCGAGCCGCTCAAATACACACCCGTGCTCGACTACACCGACGAGTTGTTCGCTGCAGTTGAAGCTGCAGCAACGACAAAGCTTCAGCCGGCAATTCGCATCGCTCTAAAGAGCGATCGCAATGCAGCAATCGACGATGCAACTGCACAGACACTTGCTGAACTTGCCGAAAAGTTTCCTGCTCAAGAAAAGCAGATCAAAGAAGCCGTGCGTTCATTGACCAAGAAGCTTGTTCGCAAGCGAGTTGTCGACGAGGGTATTCGTATCGATGGTCGCGGACCAGCCGATTTGCGTCCGGTATCAGCCGAAGTTGGCTTGATACCAACAGCACACGGCACCGGCTTGTTTCAGCGCGGCGAGACTCAAGTGCTCAACGTGTTGACGATGGCGATGCCAAAGATGAATCAGATGATCGACTCGATCACTCCTGAGACTTCGAAGCGTTACATGCACGACTACAACATGGCGCCATGGGCGAACGGTGAAACTGGTCGCGTCGGCACGCCGAAGCGTCGCGAAATCGGCCACGGTGCGCTCGCTGAGCGTGCGTTGTTTCCGGTTGTGCCAAGTCAAGAAGAGTTTGCCTACACATTGCGCTTGGTAAGCGAAGTGTTGTCGTCAAACGGTTCGACATCAATGGCTTCAGTTTGCGCATCGAGTCTTTCATTAATGGATGCAGGTGTGCCGATTGTTGCGCCAGTCGCAGGCATCGCCATGGGTCTCATTTTTGATCAAGGCAAGTACACAGCCTTAACAGACATTCTCGGTGCCGAAGACGCATTCGGCGACATGGACTTCAAAGTTGCCGGCACTGCAGATGCAGTTACGGCATTGCAACTCGACACAAAAATCGAAGGTATTCCGAGCGATGTTTTGGCAAAGGCGTTGCAACAAGCCAAAGACGCTCGCTTGAAGATTCTCGACGTGATGAACTCAGCGATCAGTGCACCGCGTGCAACTGTCAATGAGAGTGCACCAAAGATTGTCACCTTTACGATTCCGCTTGACAAAGTCGGCGAAGTAATCGGACCAAAGGGCAAAGTCATCAACACGATTCAGCAAGAAACAGGTGCTGAAATCAACGTGTCTGACGACGGCGCAACTGGCATCATCACAATTGGTTCACCAGACAATGCGAAAGTCGAAGATGCGAAATCTCGCATCTTGGCGATTGTTGATCCACCAACTGCAGAACTCGGCGCTGTTTACACAGGTCGCGTGGTTAACACTGCGGCCTTTGGTGCGTTCGTAAATATTTTGCCTGGTCGCGATGGCTTGGTACATATTTCGAAACTTGGCAATGGTCAGCGTGTTGCACGCGTTGAAGATGTGCTTAACATCGGTGACGAGGTTCAAGTTCGTGTCGACGACATCGACGATCGCGGCAAAGTAAGCCTCAGCTTGATTGGCCCAGATGGCGAAGTCATCAAGGGTTCAGGTGGCGGTTCTGCCGGCGCACAAGCCGATCGCGGAGATCGCGGTCCACGTCCTCGTTCGAACGACCGCGGCGATCGCAATGATCGTCCGCGCTCGAATGATCGCGGCGACCGTGGTGGTCGTGGTGATCGCAATGATCGCGGCCCTCGAAATGATCGCGGTGGTCGCAACGACCGCAATGATCGTCCACGTTCAAACGATCGTCCGCGATCGAATGATCGAGACGGCAGCAGCGCTCCGTCAGATGCAGTCAGCGTAAGTTTCGAAGAAGAGTTTGACCGCGACTTGCGCAATGACCTCGGAGATCTCGGCTGAGATGACGATTCGCGTCGGTGTCATTGGCGCTGCCGGTCGGATGGGTGCAACGGTCTGCTCTGCAGTCGTTGCCGACAAAAACTTAGAACTTGTCGCCGCGGTTGATACCGCGTCGGCTGGTTCTGTGGTTCATGGCATCGCGGTGTCTTCAGAACTTCGCGCTCTCGCTGATGCCAAGGTTGACGTTGCTGTCGACTTCACAGTTGCAGCGGCTTCGCGCATAAATCTGCCTTGGTTAGCGATGCACAACATTCACGTTGTTGTCGGCACTACCGGTTTTACAGACAAAGACATCGAAGATTTCAAGAAGATATTTACGTCAAGTAACTGCATTGTTGCGCCAAACTTTGCGATTGGTGCCGTATTGATGATGCGCTTTGCCGAGATAGCCGCCCCGTTTTTTGAAACTGCCGAAATAATCGAGATACATCACGATGGTAAAGCCGACTCACCGTCGGGTACGGCAATTTCAACCGCAAAACGCATGGCGAGTGCAAGCAATGCTTGGGCAAAAGATCCAACCACGCACGAGGCAATTGCTGGCGCGCGCGGCGCCAAAGGCCCGGGCGATATTCCGATTCATGCGGTTCGAATGCGCGGCGTCGTAGCAAATCAAGAAGTTGTGCTTGGCACTCAAGGTCAGACATTGACAATTCGTCACGACACGATTGATCGTGCGAGTTTTATGCCTGGTGTTGTCTTGGCGTGCAAAAAAATTGCCGAGCACAAGGGTTTCACCCTCGGGCTCGACAAGTTTTTAGAAATCTAAGCGCGAGTAGTCAGCGCAGCGAATTGTTCGCAATGCGACTAACTAGCCAGCGCAGCGAATTGATCGCAGCGGGGTTAACTAGTTAGCGCAGTGAATTGACTGCAGCGTCGTAATTCGGTTCGCTGGCAATCTCACTAACTAACTCGGTGTGCAACACTTTGCCTTTTTCGTCGGCGACAACGATTGCTCGCGCCAAGACACCTTTAAGCACACCGTTTGTCAGGTTGACTCCGAACACAGAACCAAAATTTGATCTGAACGACGAAGCAGTCTTCACGTTGCTGATACCCTCGCTGCCGCAGAATCGACCCTGAGCAAACGGAAGATCGGCTGACACGCAGTAAACCTCGGTGTTTTTCAAACTTGCAGCAATCTCGTTGAACTTACGTGTGCTTGTTGCGCAAGTTGGTGTGTCGATACTTGGGAAGATATTGAAGATCACTCGCTTGCCCGCGACATCTTTATTGCTGATGTCTTTGAGTGCGCTGGTTGTCAACGAAAACTTTGGCAAAGATTTGCCCGTCTTAGGCAATTTGCCGCTCACTGAAACCGGGTTGCCACCCAAAGTAACTGTAGAGCCTGTTTTTTTAACAGACTTCTTACCAGTCTTTTTAACAGCTTTCTTTTTCGCTTTTTTTGCACTCTTCTTTTTTGATGCCATGTTCTCTCCTGGTCACGTAGTTTTTGGTCGGCCCTTGCGAGCTGATTGCAGTGTTGATGCTATAAAAAGTGCGCCAACAACCCACCATTGGTAGCGCTCGATATAACTTAAAAAGTCGCGGATTTGCTCTTCGAACAATTTGCCACCGCGCCACAACACAATTAGCTTCAGCACGACACCCAGAATCAAGAGCGGCACGAACTTTTTGGGCGACATTCGGCGATGGCCAAGAAGCAAGCAAACGATGTTGCTGCCCGGCATAAGCACAAGAATTGCGGGTCCTGCTTTGTCGACAAGGCGCTCTGTCCATTTATATATGGCAGGAAGTTCGCCCATGTTGCCCTCGACCCAGCCGAGGGCTTTTGCGCCGTACCAGCGACCTACAAAATAAAGTGCAATACCAGCGATCAGCACGCGTGCAAAACCAATTATTGAATAACTTAAAAGATCGATATAGGGCACTGAGCCAAACAAATTGCGATTACGTGAACTAAGCATCAACACAAGTCGCGGTCGTTCATCGACGAGTGCGGGGCCAATGTTGCTGCCGATTGTGCCGATTACAAATAACAAGGTTGTAAGCGTCAGCACTGCTTTTCGCATTCGTAGCACGGTAGCCGACTTGCTACGGTAATTAAGAGATAGTCACGATATTTGATATCAATTACAAGTTCTTTTGGGGGAGCAATGAAAGGTTTGATGCAGAACACGCCATTGACGATGGTGCATCTTTTTGAGCGAGCCGAAAATTATCACGCCGACAAGACGATTACAACGGCAACTGCGATCGGCAAAGATCGAACAACTTATGGCGAGTGGGCGGCGCGCACACGTCAACTTGGTGGTGCGCTCGACAAACTAAAAATTTCACGTGACGGACGTGTAGCAACATTCGCCTGGAATACTGCCCGACATCTCGAGCTTTATTTCGCCGCGCCGTGCACAGGTCGCGTCTTGCATACTTTGAACATTCGCTTGTTTCCTGAGCAATTGACGTACATCGCAAATCACGCCGAAGATGAGGTTGTTTTCGTTGATCGTTCGCTATTCGCGCTGCTCGCGCCGTTGCTGTCGACATTCAAGACGGTTAAACATCTCGTAATCATGGACGACGGCAAAGGCGACGTGCCCGACTCGGTGCCTGGCATGCAGATGCACAATTACGAAGAATTGATCAAAGGTGTATCAGGGGTTGAATTTAAAATCACCGATGAAAATTTGGCGGCCAGCATGTGTTACACGAGTGGCACAACGGGCAACCCCAAAGGCGTTGTCTATAGTCATCGCTCGACTTACATGCACACGATGGGTGCGATGATGGTTGATTCGCTTGGCGCCCGTGAGAGTGATGTGATTTTGCCAGTCGTGCCAATGTTTCACGCCAACGCATGGGGTTTGGCGCACGCTGCAGTTGCGTGTGGTGCGAGTCTTGTCATGCCTGGTCCAGATCTTTCTGGCAAAGCGATCGCAAATTTGATCGTCGAAGAAAAAGTTACTGTTGCCGCGGGTGTGCCAACAATTTGGATGGGTGTGTTGCCAGAACTGAAGGGTCGCGATACCTCTTCGTTGCGAGTTATCCCGGTTGGTGGCAGTGCAGTACCAAAAGCATTGAGCGAGGCGTATCGCGAAACAATCGGTCTGCCGATTTTGCAAGCGTGGGGCATGACCGAAACGAGCCCGATCGCAGCCACTTGCAACTTGTCG
>JBIKVV010000020.1:0-25103 GCA_044356655.1 Ilumatobacteraceae bacterium | reverse complement strand
AGATCGCATCTCCGCGCACAACAGTCGTGCGACTAGTTAGGTCAAGTTTCGCAATATTGTCTTGCAAACTTGTAAGCGCATCTTTGTCGCGCTCAATAAATGTGCAATGCGCGGCACCACGTGATAACGCCTCAATGCCCAGTGCACCCGAACCAGCGAATAGGTCTAGCACTCGCGCGCCGACAATTACCTCCATGCTGGTCAACGCATTAAAGATTGCTTCTCGCGCCATGTCGGTTGTCGGCCGAGTTGTGTCGCCAAGTGGGGCAACAATTTTTCGCCCACGCAATTCTCCTGCCACAATTCGCATGAGTTCACGCTATTGCCACAGCACACTGTTCTGAGTCACTGTTTATCGGGCGGTCAAGTGGTTGAATTAAGCGGTGAGCAACAACTCTTACGAGTCAAGCGATTCAGATGAGTTTGCCTCAGGTCGCGCCGAAGCACCTTCTGAATCGATTATTTGTGTTGACTGCGGAGGACGTGCACACCTGCTGTCGCATCCCCCCGAAGACGGCGTCTGGCAAATCGGAGAAGTCGTCGCGTATCGATGCAGCGACTGTCGCGACCGCTGGGACATAGTGCTCGCGCCAGAAGGGCAATGAGAGCAACTAGTTTTTAAACAAGAATTCTTCTTCGTCGGGCGTCAAGAGCAAGTCAATTTCGTCGCGAATCTCTTTGTGACTGGTCAAGGTTGGGTCGCTCGCAATTAACTCGTTCGCTGCGGCTCGCGCCAACTCAATAAGATCGCGGTCGCGCCGCAACGACGCAAGTTTCAAGTCGCTTCTACCCTTTTGCGCAGTATTCATAATCGTGCCCTCACCACGCAACTCAAGGTCGACTTCGGCGAGATAAAAACCATCTGTTGACTCGACCAATGCATCGACGCGAGGCGAAGCAACTTCTGGGTTGCTCGTGACAAGCCAACATTGCGAAGCGATAACACCGCGACCAACACGACCACGAAGTTGATGCAACTGTGCGATTCCGAAACGATCGGCATCAAGAACGATCATGCAAGTTGCATTCGGCACGTCAACACCGACTTCGATGACCGTAGTTGCGACAAGCACATCGAGTTTTCGATCGCGAAACTTATTCATGGTCTCATCTTTTTCGCTCGAAGACATTCGGCCATGCAACAAACCAAGTTTCAAACCTTTTAGTGCGGTCTTGCCAAGAAGTTTGAAAGTGTCTTCGGCCGAGGCAACTTGCAACTTGTCGCTTTCTTCAATTAGCGGACAAACAACAAACGCCTGCTGACCCTGAGAAATTGCTTCACACACATCAGCCCACATTTTGGCCTCAGGTTTTTCTCCGGCAACCCACGAAGTCTTTATCGGTGTCCGTCCGGGTGGCATTTCGTCAAGCACGCTCACATCAAGATCGCCATAAACGGTCATCGCCGCGGTTCGCGGGATCGGCGTAGCTGTCATCACCAAGACATCGGGCGAATTCACAACCTTCGAGTCACTACCTGCATCAGTTGCCTTTGATCCTTTGTTGCGCAATGCCGCACGCTGCTCGACACCAAATCGATGCTGTTCATCGATAACCACAACGCCAAGCGAAGCGAATTCAACGCCCTCTTGAATCAGAGCATGCGTACCGATCAAAATGTCGACCCCTCCGTTGGCAAGGTCGCGCAACAATTCACGTCGACGATCACTCGTGATGCGGCTTGTCAATAATTCGACACGCAACTGTCGATCTCCAAAGAGATTGTTCTCGTCGGGTACTGATATTCCTTCAAGAAGTTTTCTCACGCCCACAAAATGTTGCTCTGCCAAAACTTCAGTCGGTGCCATCAGCGCACCTTGATGTCGCCCTTGGACGGCAGCCAACATTGCCGAAACAGCGACAACAGTTTTTCCACTACCGACATCGCCCTGCAACAGTCGATGCATCGGATGAGGTGCGGCCAAATCGTGATCAATCTCGTCGATCACGCGTCGTTGCGCGTTAGTGATTGCAAACGGCAGCGCCGCAATGAACCGTTGTTGCAACTTGCCGCCAACTTTGTGGCGAATACCCGTGTTGTCAAGTTCGAATGCTCGCTTGCGACCGACCAAAACAACTTGCACGCGCAGCAGTTCGTCAAAAGCCAATCGTCGTCGTGCATTCTGTTTGGCGACCATCGAATCTGGAAAATGAATCGACCACAGCGCGCTCGTGCGATCAGCGAGTTCGAGGCGTTCGCGCAACTCATTTGGCAGCGGATCAGAAATGCCCCGCTCTCGACAACGCTCGAGGGCATTTTCAACCCAAGTTGCCAACTCCCAAGTTGAAACCTGAACCTTTTCGCTTTGCGGATAAATCGGAACTATGCGACCTGTTCGATCGCCAATCAAATCGACGAGTGGATTACTCATTTGCAAAACACCGCGATACAAATCTGGTTTGCCAAACATCGCAACTTGTGAACCTGTTTTCAACTGACGCTCGCGCCACGGTTGATTAAAAAACACCGCGGTCAAACGCCCCGATTCGTCACCGACTTGCACATTGACAATCGTCTTTCGATTCTTGGTCGTGAATTTAGAAACTTTACGAACCTCAACAATCACCAGCGCTTCTTGTCCCGCAACAAGATCACTAACTCGCGCCTCGTTAGTGCGATCAACCCACTTGCGCGGATAATTCGTCAACAATTCGAGCACGTTGTTGATGCCATACTCGGCGAGCGCCGCTTTGCGTTTTTCACCCACACCTTTTAAAACTTCAACATGGATTGCGGCGAGATCGCGCAACGTAATTTGGCCCGTCATACGGGTCTCGTTTTATTCAACACCAAATAAATATGGGTACAACGGCTGACCACCAAAGTGCACCTCGCACGAAATATGCGGATGAACCTGCCCCACATGCGCCACGAGCGCTTCAGTGGCCTGTGACGTTGCGTCACTTCCCGTGATGATCGTCAGCAATTCGCGCTGCGGCGTAATTAGTTTTGCTAACAAGTCGTGACACGTCGTTTCGAGTTGTGCCGCAACTGCAACTACACCGTCACCACGCACCAAGCCAATGAAGTCACCGGCCTTGATCGGGCCAGCATCAGAGTTTGTATCGCGAATCGCCTGAGTAACCTCACCAGTTGCGACCGAATTCGCCGCGCGCGACATTTGCGAACCGTTGTGTTCTGCTGACGCTTCAGGGTCGTATGCGACGAGTGCGGCGAGTGCCTCGGGCATCGAACAGGTCGGCACGACCCGCACATCTTTCTTGGTCAACTCATCAATTTTGTTGGCCACCGGAATAATGTTTTTGTTGTTCGGCAGAATTACAACTTGCGTCGCATTCATGTGCTCGACTGCGTCGAGTAACTCTTGTGTCGACGGATTCATCGTTTGCCCACCGGTCACGACACCGTGAACGCCCATTTGCCCGAACAATTCGGCCAAACCATCACCGCTTGCAACTGCAACGACCGCACATGTCACTGGCGGCAACGCTGACTGTGATGTGCCATGTTCTATGCCATCGCTTGCACTGGTACCGCTCGTACCATTCGGTACACCGAGGCTCGCCTCACGCAGTGCGTGCTCTTCAGCAACTTCTTCAAATAAGTCTGTGACACGAATCTTTGAAGGTCGGCCACCAATAATTAATGGCGCTTCAATCGCCGCACCGATGTCATTGGTGTGAATATGGCAGTTATAAATGCCATCGCCACCGACTACGACTACCGAGTCGCCAATTTCGCCCCAAGCATTCTTAAACTTTTTCAGTTTCGTGTCTTCAAGATCAAGCAAGAACATCACTTCATAACGCAACTCGCTGACATCAACCGAGCCATCAGTGGCATGACGTAACGCGACTTTTTCAAGTTGCTCGGCCGACGGGCCATCATCGTAAGTTGGTTCAGGCAACGGCTCGCCGTCGACAACATGCAAAGCCGAGTCGAGCAACAACATGAAACCCGCACCTCCGGCGTCGACCACACCTGCATCTTTTAATACCGGCAACAACTCTGGAGTGTTGTCGAGAGCTTTTTGCCCCGCCGCACGAGCAACACGCAACATCGCCGCCAAAGTCGCGCCGTCATTTGCTGCACGTTGCGCCGCGTCAGCAGCTTCGCGCACCACAGTCAGAATTGTGCCTTCAATTGGTTTAAGAACTGCCTCGTATGCGGCAGCTGATGCCGCCTTCAACGCTTCAGCAACTCGTGGTGCACCAGAACTTTTCGCCGTTTTCAATGTCGACGACAAACCACGCAAAATCTGACTCAAAATCACGCCACTGTTTCCGCGCGCACCCATCAACGAACCGTGACTGATTGCTTCGCAAGTTGTGTCAAGTTCGCGAGACGCACCATCGAGTTCAGCGACAACAGCGTCAAGCGTGCGCGACATGTTCGTGCCGGTGTCACCGTCAGGCACCGGATACACGTTGAGACGGTTAATGCCGCCGGCATGGCGTTTCATCGTGTCGCGAAAGGCGATCACGGTGTGACGCAGGGCATCCGCCCCGAATTCTTCAAGAACTGCCACAGCGCAAGGCTACTAACCGTTCAGGTCGTGTGACCCAGTACCTCGCGACAACTAGCAAATTGCCTAAACGGGCAACTATCTTTCTATGTGTGCAAGGCGTGATCAAGGCTTACGACCCATCATCGGGAGACGGCGTAGTGATTCGCGATACAGATCTGAGCGAATACAACATCGCCACCGACGCTTTAGAAGGTTCAATTTTTCGTATGTTGCGACAAGGTCAGCGAGTTTTGTTTTCACTCAACGATGCAGGCCATGCGACGAAAATTCGTTTTGGCTCTGAGCGCGACATGGAAACTCCCGGCGCATAGCGCTGGCCAACAGTCATGGCAGGCAAAACTTCAAATGCAAAGTTGAATACTTGGGTTTCTGAATGGGCAGAAGTTCTTCAGCCTCGCGATATTTATTGGTGTGATGGATCTCAAGATGAATACGACAAACTCTGCCGCGAGTTAGTGCAGTCGGGCACTTTCATAAAACTTGACGACGCCAAACGACCAAATTCTTTTTGGGCACATTCTGATCCGGGCGATGTTGCGCGAGTCGAAGATCGAACGTTCATTTGCTCGGCTAATCAGATTGACGCAGGTCCAAACAATAATTGGCGCGAACCAAATGAGATGCGCGCAGAAATGCGCTCGCTCTACACGGGCGCGATGCGCGGTCGCACACTTTATGTAGTGCCGTTCTCGATGGGTCCTCTTGGTTCACCGATCGCCCACATCGGCGTGCAACTCACCGACAGTGCTTATGTCGCAGTGAGCATGCGCATCATGACACGCATGGGTCAAGGCGCTCTCGACGCACTTGGTAATAACGTTTGGGTGCAATGTCTGCATTCGGTCGGTGCGCCACTTGTCAACGGCGCAAAAGATTCACCGTGGCCATGCAATCCTGACAATAAATATATTGTTCACTTCCCTGAGACTCGTGAGATCATGAGTTACGGATCGGGCTACGGTGGCAACGCATTGCTCGGCAAAAAATGTTTCGCCTTGCGCATCGCTTCGGTAATGGCTCGCGATAACGGCTGGCTCGCCGAACACATGCTGATTCTTAAACTCACAAATCCGAGCGGTGAATTCAAATACATCGCTGCCGCGTTTCCATCAGCATGCGGCAAAACAAATTTGGCGATGCTTGTGCCGACAATCAAGGGCTGGAAAGCCGAAACAATTGGCGACGACATTTGCTGGATGAAATTCGGCAAAGATGGCCAGCTCTACGCGATCAACCCCGAGGCCGGCTTTTTCGGCGTTGCACCAGGCACGGGTTACGAAACAAATGCCAATGCGATGCACACACTGACTTCAAATTGCATCTTCACTAATACTGCTCTCACTTCAGAGGGCGATGTGTGGTGGGAAGGCATGACAGATACGAAACCCGCACGCGCTACCGATTGGCGCAACAACGCATGGACTCCCGAAACTGAAACTCCGGCGGCGCACCCGAACGCGAGATTCACCGCGCCGGCAAGTCAATGTCCATCTATCGCCCCTGAATGGCAAGACCCAAGTGGCGTGCCAATCTCAGCGATTTTGTTCGGCGGTCGTCGACGCACAACCGTGCCGCTTGTGACGCAAGCGTTCGATTGGGACCACGGAGTGTTTCTTGGCTCAATCATGGCCAGCGAAACAACTGCGGCGGCTGGCGGGGCGGTCGGCAAACTTCGTTTCGACCCGATGGCGATGTTGCCATTTTGTGGCTACAACATGGCTGATTATTTCTCGCACTGGTTGTCGGTCGGCTCGAAAACTTCGGCTGCAAAACTTCCGCAAATATTTTTCGTCAATTGGTTTAGGCGCGACAATGACGGTCGGTTTTTGTGGCCGGGCTACGGCGAAAACAGTCGTGTTCTTAAGTGGATTTTTGAACGTCTCAATGGCAAAGCCGATGCGCAAAAAACGGCAATCGGCTTTCTGCCGGCGACAGATTCGCTCGATATTGATGGTCTGAACATCAACACTTCTGACCTTGAGGCAATCACGTCGCTTGATACAGATGGATGGCGCGAAGCCGTTCCTCAAATTCGCGAACACTTTGCGATTTTCGGCGACCGGCTGCCAGCAAAGTTGCACGACTCGCTTAATTCACTCGAGTCTGCACTCGCCTAATTTTTTAGCCGGCCTGACTGGTTTCTCAGTCACTTGCGCAGCTAGTTTTCAGCCCGCCTGACCAACGAGCATTGCTCGAATTCCAAGACCCATAATAAATAAACCGCCAAAGCCGTACAGCAAATAGGTTTTGCTTTTCAATTGTGCTCGATACGAATAAATAATCGCAATTGCGATGATCGCCACGAAACCATAAAAAGCGTGAAACGCCGGATATTCAATTTTGTCGCGATTAACCACAGCGACGCCGAGAACAACTTGTACAAAAACTGAAACTTGAGCGATGCCTGTAAACCACCACAATGCTCGACTGCGCAACGCGATGTTCTTATGCGCGACCAATGCCCAGATACCTGCAAGACCATTGCCGACAATCATGATCCACGACCACGAAGTATGCACCTCGAGCAAACTCGCCCCAAACAAACTATTCATTTGCCCCTAATCTAACGGATCAGCGTGTCGGCCTCGTGACCTGTTTGCACGATAGACAAGTTGCCATCTGCATCGCGCTCGAGCAATGTGATGCTGCAATTATCGAGACTGCGAATCACGAGGCGATCGTCACCGACCAGTGCACCAATCACGGCATTGATTGCAACGAAGTGCGAGAAAATAACTGTGTTTGTTTCGCGCGATCGCACAAACTTGATAACCAGATCACGAAACTCGACATACCCGCCACCCAAGTCGGCCCAAGTGCCTTGCATCGCTGTTCGCAACCATTCAACGCGGGCCGACATTTCAACACCACTCGGCGACGGAATTTCAGCAACCTCAGCGCATACTCGTACTGGTATAGAACGCAAATCTGCGAACGGCTTGGCAGTTTGCTGACACCGCAACAACGGACTCGTAATAATTTCTACTTGCTGTCCTGCAAAAATCAGATCAAGTTTCTTCGCTGCTTCATCAGCTTGTCGACAACCGAGATCATCAAGAGCCGGATCTAGCGCCGTATCCCAACCTGCTGATGCCCGACCATGCCGTACCAATGCGATTCGAATCAGTTGCAATGCCCCTGCGCTATTCAAACAACCAGCGATCGCGCGCCGGCCCAGTCTCACCATGTTTAATAAACCATTCTGTGCCGAAGGCAAGCTCGAAAATCTCATCTGTCATATTCAGAAAAAAAGAAGTGTCAGTGATTTGGCTTCGATGACAGGCGATCGCCAATTTTTTTTGTGCGCAATAATTACGCACGTCAACCTTGTGCGAAATCACACTCTCTGGTTCACCCATCGGATTTCCATCGTCAGCCGGCCCATCTGGATCAAAGTCGCCAATCCCCTCCGACTCGCTCAAGATTTCAGGATTACTCAACGCCATTTCTCGCATCCGGCGAAAAGCGTCACGATTCGTCGTCATCTCAAAAATATTTTTTACACCAGCAATTTCTGCAGCGCGGTGCCCTACTTTGTAAACAGCGATGTGGTCCGGATGACCATAATTGCCGTGCCAGTCATAAATAGTTATAGCTTCGGCGTTTTCTTCTCGCAAAATCTTCGCCAACTTTTGCGCTGCTTCGTCAACATCGGCATTAATGAACGCCTGCGGATCAAAATTTTGTGGCCATCCCGTCATCCCCGAATCTTTGTAGCCGAGCATTTCAAGTCGAGCGACACCTAATACTTTGGCTGATGCTGCAACTTCTTTTGCCCGACGATCAACAAGAGTTTCGCCAGGCTGCAAATCTTGAGGCACTTCGCCATGTGCGCCGTCGGTGGCTACAACAAGTACTACCCGATGCCCCTCGGCGCTCGCCCGCGCAATCGTGCCACCTGTGGCCAAACACTCGTCATCTGGGTGGGCGTGAAAACAAACGAGCGTCGACATCTACTTTGCTCTGTCACTTTGCTTGACTACGCCACGGGCAATCAGGTCGTCAACATTCTTAACACCCCAAGATTGCAAAACTTCGCGCGTGTTTTCGCCCGCAACAACAGGCCCATGTGAAACTGTCGCATCAGTCCGTGAAAATCTCGGTGCGGGCGCTGGCTGGGCCACACCGTCAACTTCGATGAAAGTCTGTCGCGCCACGTTATGTGGATGCTTCGCCGCCTCGCTCATTGTCAGCACAGGCGCAAAACAAACATCAGTGCCTTCCATGATCTGACACCATTGCGCCTGCGACTTGGTCGCAAAAACGGCAGTCAAACGTTGCTTCAACTTCGGCCACATTGAGCGATCTTGCTGATTTGCAAACTCAGCATCACCAGCCAGCCCAGTCAGTTGCAATAACTGTGCATAGAACTGTGGCTCGATCGACCCAATCGAAACAAACTTGTCGTCACTGCATTTATAAACATCATAAAAGTGAGCACCGGTGTCGAGCATGTTGGTGCCACGCGCATTCTCATCATGCATTCCAATATTTTTGAAGCCCCAAAACATCGACATCAAAATCGCCGAGCCATCGACCATCGCCGCATCAACAACCTGACCCGAACCACTTCGTTGCGCTTCGAGCAACGCACACACAACACCGTATGCAAGCAACATTCCGCCACCACCAAAGTCACCAACCATATTTAATGGCGGCACTGGTGCCTCGCCCGCACGCCCAAAATGCGCCAACGCACCAGCAAGCGCGATGTAATTAATGTCGTGCCCAGCCGAGTTTGCATAGGGTCCGTCCTGCCCCCAACCGGTCATTCGACCAAACACAAGTTTTTTGTTTCGCGATAGACAAACATCTGGCCCAACACCAAGGCGCTCCATCACGCCAGGTCGAAATCCTTCAATCAACGCATCTGCACGGTCAACAAGTTGGAGCAACGCCTCAACGCCATCTGCGTGTTTCAAATCGATCGCAACATTTTTTCTTCCGCGCTGCATTACATCCCAATTCGCGTTCGTCGAATCTCGCACCGCCTGCACCCGTTCAACGCGCACAACCTCAGCACCCATGTCGCTAAGCATCATCGCCGCAAACGGGCCCGGCCCAATACCTGCGATCTCAATTACCTTGTAACCCGCAAGCGGGCCGCGAGACGTACCGCCGCCAGACATCAGTGTTTCGCCACGAAATCAGTAATTAACTCGACTAAGAATCCCCAAAGTGGCTTCGGCATGTCGTGCCCCATGTCTTCTACTAAAACAAATTTTGCATTAGGGATCAATTCTGCCGTGCGCTCACCACCCGAAGGCGTTATCAAAGTGTCGTCTTTACCGTGAATGACAAGAGTTGGCGTCTTAACCGCACGAAGTTTTTCGGCACGACGACCTGAAGCGTAAACCGCAGCAAGTTGGCGGTCTGAACCTTGTGGGTAATACATTCGATCGAAGTCGCGAGCCGCAGAAGTTTTCGAGAATTCATCGCTGCGATATTTCTTTGAGTGATACACCTGGTAGACAACCGAATGTTCGATGAAGCCTTCACGATCAGACGGCGCAGGCGTCAACAATGCACTTAACGCCTCAGGAGTTCCTTGACCATATTCTGGCTCGCCGGGCATCGACATCACCGAAATCAGAGTGCGCACTCTCGTCGGGTGCTCAATTGTCATAATTTGGGCAATCATTCCGCCGAGCGAAACCCCAAAAATATGTGCGCGATCAATTTTTAGAAAATCCAACAATCCCACAACATCGGCAGCCATATCAGAAAGCGTGTATGGCACTGGCGGTACAGGTTCTTCCATTAACGCTGCAGTGATCACACCGTTTAAATCAACTTTAACTCCATCGAACTTTGTCGATAATCCACAGTCGCGATTGTCAAAACGAATTACGAACAAATTTTTAGCGGCAAACATTTTGCAGTATTCAGGATCCCACTTCACCATCTGCGCTCCGTGACCCTCAATTAAGACAAGCGCAGGGTTCTTCGGATCACCAAATGTGTCGTATTCAAGTTCAATTGTTGGCGAAATTTTTGCGCGGGGCATGTGTTTGTTGTCTTTTTCGACTTTCAGTCAATCTATATAGTGACTAAAGACTATGTCTGAAGCACGTCTTTCGTATCAATCGCCCGGGCGCGTCAATTTGATTGGCGATCACACTGATTACACAGGTGGCCTAGTTTTGCCAATGGCGATTGATCGGTATACAACAATTAGCGGCACCCGCACAACAGCGTCAGTTCACTTGCGTAGCCAAAATGAGCCCGAACCAGTCAAGTTCGAATTGCCGATCTCTTCGCCCGACAAAGTCACCCCGAGTTGGGGTCGATATGTGGCTGGTGTCGCTGCCGAAATGCAAAATCGTGCTCAAGGTTTCGACGGCGAAATCTCATGCACTATTCCGATCGGTGCCGGGTTGTCATCAAGTGCCGCACTCGAAGTTGCAACCGCACTCGCTCTCAACGACATGAGCACGCCCATCGAGCGCGCAAAACTTTGTCAGCGCGCCGAATTTCGCAGTGTCGGTGTTCCTTGCGGAATCATGGATCAACTTACGGTCACGTCTGGCATCCGCGATCATGCTCTACTCATTGACTGCCACGCACTGACAATTTCGCCGGTGCAACTGCCCAACGATGTAAAAGTCGTCGTGCAGTTCATCGCCGAGCGCAAACTGGCATCTAGCAGTTACGCCGAACGCGTCGCACAATGCAACGCCGCTGAACAGATAGTCGGTCCATTGCGCCTCGCCAACTTGTCGTCGCTAGCGAGCATTACTGATGAAACTATTTTTCGCCGTGCACGACATGTTGTAAGCGAAAATCAACGTGTACGCGACTTTGCTGCGATGATGCGCACAGGCGATCTTAAATCTGCTGGTCAATTAATGATTGAAAGTCATAATTCGCTCGACGCTGATTTTGAAACTTCGACACCGCAGATGAATAGTGCTGTCGCTGCCGCAATTGCGCAACCCGGGGTTTTCGGCGCACGCATGACTGGTGGTGGCTTTGGCGGTTGCATTGTCATCCTGGCTGACATCACCGCAAAAGTTGACGGTTGGCAAGTACGTGCCGTCAACGCCGCTTCTCAAATCGAATAGCAACTACCCGAAAAGGCGGCGCTTTTGCTCGTCAAACTCTGATTGCGTGATCGAACCGCGTAACAGCATCGCTTCAAGACGCTCAAGTTGCGCCACGACTGGGCTCGCATCAGAATCTCGCCCAGTGCGCGCGTGAATTGCTTCGTGAATAATGTTCTGCACTTGCTCGGGGTTGCGAATATCGCCGAATAGTTGCTGACCATCTTCGCTCGCTGACTCGATCAATAAATCACCCGCACCAAGCATTCGTTCCAAAATTGACTGAGCAAAGTTCACATTGTTCACCCGCTCAAGTGGAATCTCAACCCCGCGCCGCGCCAACACACCTTCACGAAAAATCACACGCTGTGAAGTGACAACGAAATATGTTCGCGACCATCGCAACACCACCGCCACCAAATTGATCAACCCCAACAAAATTGCGACAAGCAAAACTCGAGTCACGCCAGTTTTCAACCAACCGTCAGCAAGTTGCTGCGCCCAAATCGCCACCGCAAGCAACACGACCACAACCGACCCCGGCTTGACGAATACAACCCAATGCGGGTGCAAATCAAGATTTATGTGCTCACCGCGATTCAATAATTTTTGCGGATAAGCCATTCCTCAAACTTAGTTTCTCGCAGCCACACCCACCGCCTAGCGTTATGGCGTGGACGCCGACCAACTTCTCAATGGCATGGATGCCGACCAACGCGCCGCGGTCACCTGCCCCGAAACTGCAACCGTGTTGCACGCCGGCGCTGGTTCTGGCAAAACTCGTGTGCTGACTCATCGCATCGCATATCGCATCGCCAAAGGCACTGCAGATCCGCAACGAGTTTTGGCAATCACATTTACTCGTGAGGCCGCAAGTGAAATGCGCAGCCGACTAAAAACTCTCGGGGTTTCGCGTGATTCACAATCAGTAACTGTCGGCACTTTTCACGCGGTCGCTCTCGCACTTTTGCGACAACGGTTAGCCGATACACACAAACAAATGCCGTCGATAGTTCACAATCGACCGCAACTAATTGCCCAGGCCGCGCGCGAACATCCGATGTCTACTCGCACTCGCGAACTACTAATCGAAGTCGATTGGGCCCACGCTCGTTTAATCTCGCCCGCCAACTATGCGCAAACCGCAAAACGTCTTGGCCGTTATACGGCTGCGCCACATAACGAGATTGCGACGATTTATAAAGAATACGAACAACTAAAAATTCAGCGCAACACGCTCGACCTCGACGATTTAATCTCGCGAGTAATCGAAGCAATGCGTCTCGACAACGCCTATGCCCAAGCAGTGCGCTGGCGCTACCGACACATTTTTGTTGACGAAGCACAAGATATGAACCCGCTGCAATACGAACTATTCGAGGCAATCCGCGGGCAACGCGCCGATGTTTTTATCGTTGGCGACCCAATGCAAGCAATTTACGGATGGAATGGCTCAGACAAGCGGCTCTTCGACGAACTTCCTGACAAAATTCGCGGCACAACAGTTTTGCGACTACCAAATAACTATCGCTGTACTCCAGAAATATTGAATGCCGCCACAGAAGTTGCAAAACTTGTCGATCCACAAATTGAGGTGCGGGCAATCAAGCCGGGCGCCAGGCCAGTTGTTAAACGTGGCTTCGCCGATGCCGAAGCAGAGGCAAAAGGCATCGTTGATTGCTTGTGGCAATACGCAAACACTGGTGGTGACAACCCGTGGCAGTCGGCTGCAGTTCTGGTTCGCACAAACATTCAGGTTGAACTCATCGTTGATGCGCTTGTCAAAAACAACATCCCTGTTCGCTCCACTCGTCCATCAAAAGAGCTGAACTCAGCAATTGCCGATGCCGCCCAAAGCACCAATCGCAATGAGCTCACAACTTGGGCAACCGATGTACTCACAGAGTCAGATTCAGAAATTCAGCGCTGGGTAGCCGAACAAGTTCAGGCGTTTCTGAAACTCGATCACCCAGGCAATATTGACGGTCGCACTTTCACTTCATGGATGCGAGCGACTTCGGCCGAGCACCGCGGCACCGAAGGCGTTGAAGTTCTCACTTTTCATTCGGCTAAGGGCCGCGAGTGGCAATGCGTTGTTGTCGCCGGCGCTGAAGTTGGCTTGATGCCACACAGTTCAGCAATCTCCCAAGACCAAAAAGACGAAGAGGTTCGTCTCGCATATGTTGCACTCACTCGCGCCTCACATCAACTGTTTGTCACTTGGTGCGAATCTCGCAAAGGTCGCACGGCAGGGCAAAGCATTTATCTCGCAAACATTGTCAGCGAGTCGAATCTAAAACTTGAACCGCAAGTTGTCACCAGACCTAAAACGAAAAAAGTTACGACTCCATCTCTCGAAGACGAACTTCATAGTTGGCGCAGCAATCGCGCCAAAGTCATCAGACAACCAGTCACATCAGTTGTTTACGATGAAGATCTTCGTGAAATCGCCAAGCAACTTCCAAAAACTATGGCACAACTCGCAGAAATCGTCGGCATAATTACCGCCCAAAAAATTGGCCCAGAAATTTTGACAATTGTCGCAAAAGCCGAGTCACAACTCGAACATCAAACCCTTAAATAGTCTTAGCCCGACTGAGACTGACGAATTTCAAGCAATCGTTGAAACACCTCAGGTCGCATCGATACAAACAAACCTTTGGCCTCGGCGCAAAGTGTTTCGCCGTGATGAAGTGTGCCCGCCACACTGATTTTGCGACCATCAACCGAAGCCACCCACCCACGAAAAACAACAGGCTTTAAAAGTGGTGTCGGCGAACGATAGTCAACCGTCAGGTTCACGGTCATACCTGGGTTACCGCTAAGCGACTGTGCCATGCCTAAAACTTCGTCGAAATACGCCGCGATAAAACCACCGTGCACACAACCTGGCGGCCCCTCGTATGCGGCAGCGAATGTCGCGTGACCCACGACTTTCGAATCTTTGCCGCCGTCGCCATCGATACTCATCTGCATCGGCACACTCAGCGGATTAATGCCTCCGATTATTGGACTGCGATCAAGAAAACTGTTCATCGGCGCTAACGAGCCCTCGGCTGGCCCGGTGTACTCATGCGAGTGCGGGCGCGATTGCAGTCTCGTGACAGCCTGATTAATCATCTTGCGAGTCTCTTCTAACTCTTCGAGTGACGCTGAAGTTGCCAGCAACTCATCTATTGCCGCGCGCAATTCGTGAGCAATTTCGATTCGCTTGGCGTCTGTCGGCGAATGCTGCTGAGTTCGAATATGAAACCCTTTGAAAGCACTCTCGTACTGCGGCACTGCCCCATCAGGAGTTTCATTCAAAGACATTGCACTACTTTTTCAACGTGATTATCACTGGCACATGGTCGCTTGGTTTCTCACCTTTGCGCGCATTGCGATCGATACTCGACGATTCGACTTCGCCCATCAGCGACTTTGTGGCGAGCAAAAAGTCAATGCGCATGCCTTCGCCTTTGTGAAAACTGCCATTTCGATAGTCCCACCACGAGAAAACTTTTGGTTCTGGGTGTAGTTCGCGAAAAGCGTCGACAAGCCCCCACTCACACAAGTCAGCGAAAACCTCGCGTTCTGGCGCACTGACATGGGTTGCACCTTCAAACTTGGTTACATCCCAAACATCTTCATCGGTTGGCGCAATATTGAAATCTCCGCCAATGACGAGACGTTCGTTTGGCTTGGCGATTGTGTCGGCGTGCTGTCGCAATTTCTTCATCCACCCAAGTTTGTATCTGTAGTGATCATCGTCTAGCGCCCGACCATTTGGCACGTAAACGCAAACAACTTTTATTCCGCCACATGTCGCCGAGATTATTCGTGCTTCATGATCAGGCTCAATTGGCTTGGCAAAGTTGTTCACTACATCGGTCAAGCCAACTTTCGAGATAATCGCCACGCCGTTCCATTGACCTTGACCAAAATGTGCCGACTCATAGCCCATCTCAGCAAATGTCAACGCCGGAAATACTTCGTCTTTCATTTTGGTTTCTTGCATGCACAAAACGTCTGGTTGATTCTCTTTTACCCATTGGGTCACGCGATCAAGTCGGGCTTTGAGTGAATTCACATTCCAAGTCGCAATTAGCACGACATCACCGTACTCAAAAACTGATTAGCGCTTCTTACTAGATACGTTTTTCTTAGCAGTCGGCTTAGATTGCTGAGCACGTCGCTTGGCTTTTTTACTGATCGCTACACGCGGCGACGAACTCTTCGCACCGCGACCACTTGCCGCCTTCGCGACAGATTTATGTGCCAAAGTCTCCATTCCTGAAACTGCCAGCTCGACGCTTCGACGCGAAGGTGTATAGCCGACAACAACTAAATTCAGCGCTGCACCAAGTTTCACATGCTCGCGGGCGCTACGTGGCGTCGGATTTGCCATCAATCGCATCGGCAAATAACCCGATACTTCGCCGATCTTAACGTAGACACCATGCGACGCATAACTATCGACTGAGCCTTTTGCTTTTGTACCGATCGGATTCTTCTCGACGAAATTCAAAAACGTCGTGAGGTCGTTAAGTTTCGGCGGCTGCGTAGATTTCGCCGTCACGCCAGACTTGACATTCGTTGACTGAGATTTAACTGCTGTCGTTACCGCACGCGAACTTGGTGGCGGCGATTTTGGCACAGGCATCGGGCGCATTGCGGCACGAGTCGATTTGGCGCGACGCAAAGTTGCTGCAGTTTCACGACCTGCTTGTTTGCGCACAGGTAGTCGTTGAATAAACACCCATCCGACATTCGGCACTGGTTTGCCGCCGATCAATCGCCCTTCATCGAACAGCCATTTATATTGATCGTGAAACTCTTGATAACTATCGTTCGATAAGACACTTGCTTTGACTTTGTCAGCGATCGTTAAGACGAAGCCATCTCCGCGACCTACGGCACCCGCAGGAGGCGCCACAAGTTCATTGTTGTTTATCGCCTCGTCAAACTCGGCTCGCTCACGGCGATCAACTCGATGGCCAAAAGTTGCGTCGACAACCACCGTGACTTTCGTGCCAGGAAACTCTTTCATGAACGCCAACACGGCTTCATTTAACTGTTTGAGGCTTGGCTCTGTTCGCCCCTCGGTCGCAAGATTTGAGCCGTCAACTACGACATGCGAAAAGGGTTTAATCACCCTCTCATTCAACCACCGCTAACTAGTTACCAGTTAGCGAATGTTTGCGCCATTAAGTCGTCGAGTTCTTGATCGTGAATTGTCTTCGAACCAGTCGCTGGACTACCCGACTCAACTCGAGCCACATGGTGCAGTTTGTAGCCTTCTTGTTTCAGAGACCAAATGCGGTCGTCAACAAAATATCTTGGACCCATATTCTCTGGTTCTTCTTGCAACCAAACAAGCTCTTTGGCGTTTTTATATCTTGCCAAGATCTGCTTAATTTGATCAATTGGAAATGGGTAAAGTTGTTCGAGTCGAACTATCGCAAATTTTGCGCCGCGTTTGTCTCGCTCAGCAAGTGCATCCCATGCAACTTTGCCGCTGCAGAAAATTACACGCGAAACCTCATCAGCATTCACAACTGTCGGGTCATCAAGAATTTCTTCGAAATTTCCACTGCTCAAGCTGTTAAGTGGTGAACGACTTTGCTTCATGCGCAAAGGTTGCTTCGGCGCGAAAATCACCAAGGGCTTGAGATGACCTTGCTTAACTTGGCGACGCAACAAGTGAAAGTATTGCGCCGATGTCGTCGGGTAACAAACTTGAATGTTGTCTTCTGCACACAATTGCAAGAAGCGCTCAATTCGAGCCGACGAATGTTCGGGGCCTTGACCCTCGTAGCCGTGCGGCAATAACAAAACGAGTCCATTACGTTGCTGCCACTTATCTTCGGCGGCAACCAAATATTGATCGATGATGATCTGTGCGCCGTTGACGAAGTCTCCGAATTGTGCTTCCCACATCACGAGTGCTTTTTGATTCGCGTGTGCGTAGCCATATTCAAAACCAAGCGCTGCATATTCGCTCAACAACGAGTCGTAAACCCAAAATTGACCGGCTGCGCCAGGTATTTGCGCCAACGGCACCCACCGAGTCTCAGTCAAATAGTCAACCAATGTCGAGTGACGATGACTAAATGTTCCGCGACGCGAGTCTTGGCCCGCGAGGCGAACTGAAGTGCCCTCGAGCACCAAACTGCCAATCGCCAAAGCCTCAGCAGTAGCCCAATCAACTTCGCCTTCATTGGCAATCATTGCGTCTCGCGCTTCAAACTGACGCAACAATTTCGGATGAACCATGAAGTCGGCCGGATAGTTGCTTAATTGCGCCAATACAGCATCTAAGTTTTGTCGCGGGGCGCCCGTCTGTATATGCGGTACTACACCAATTGGTGCCGGCGGCTTGGCGGCAATTACTTTCTCAGTCGTCTTGGCGCGAGTCTGCTCTAGTGCGCCCTGAAGCTTGGCTTGATAATCGGTCAACGACTTCTCGGCCTGCTCAACTGAGATGTCACCTCGCTTGACAAGTGTTTCGACATAAAGTTTTCGCACGCTGCGACGCTCAGCGATCGCCTTGTACATCAAAGGCTGTGTGTAGCTCGGATCATCACCCTCGTTATGCCCGTATCGGCGATAACAAATCATGTCAATCACGACATCTTTGTGAAACTTCTGTCGATATTCGAACGCCAACTGTGCAACTCGCACGCAAGCCTCGGGGTCGTCACCGTTGACATGAAAAATCGGCGCTTGCACTGTCTTGGCGACATCGCTGCAATATTGCGAAGATCGCGCATATTCGGGTGAAGTCGTAAACCCAATTTGGTTGTCAATTATCAAATGGATGGTTCCGCCTACGCGATAACCCGATGTGTCGCTCATCGCCAAGCATTCAGCGACAACACCTTGACCGGCAAATGCCGCGTCACCGTGTATCGCTAATGGCAAAACGCTGTACGCAAGTGGTGGCTCAATTTGATCTTGCATTGCACGCACTGTGCCGAGCACTACAGGGTTGACAGTTTCTAAATGACTTGGGTTTGAAACCAATTCAACATGCACCTTCGAGCCGCTCTGCGCGACGAACTCGCCGATTGCGCCGAGATGATACTTAACATCGCCTGAGCCTTGCACCGACGAAGGGTCGACATAGCCTTCGAACTCTTGAAAAATTTGGTCGTATTCTTTGCCGACAACATTTGCTAAAACGTTTAGCCGACCACGGTGAGCCATGCCGATTACGGTGCCGTCCATCTTGGCGTCGGCTGCGAGATTTAAAATCTTGTCAAGAATCGGAATCGCTGATTCAGCACCTTCTAAACCAAAACGCTTTGTGCCGACATATTTAGTCGACAAAAATCGCTCGAATGCTTCGGCTGCGTTTAATCGTTCGAGAACACGAATTTTGTCGACCTCGAAGTCGTTGCGCTTGACACCTTCGAAATGTTCTTGAACCCATCGTTGTTCGTCGGTGTTTTGAATATGCATATACTCGACACCGATCGTGCGGCAATACGCATCACGCAAAACACCCAACAACTCTCCCAAAGTCGACCGATTGACACCGCCGACGCCACCGGTCAAGAACTCACGATCCAAGTCCCAAACTGTCAAACCATATGTTGCAGGGTCAAGTTCGCGTGGCATTCTTGGCGCACGCCAGTGCAATGGGTCAAGGTCAGCAATCAGGTGACCACGCACGCGATGCACACGAATCAAAGTCGCAATCTGCATTTGTTTTTCGAGCAGCGCATCTTCGCTGTCGAGCGAATTCGAGTCGTCATGCCATTTCACCGATTCGTATGGCACACCAAGACTGCTGAACACATCGGCATAGAAGTTGTGCTCGCCGGTCAACAACTCATGCACATACTTCAAGAACATTCCGCTTTCGGCGCCCTGAATAATGCGGTGGTCGTAAGTGCTGGTTATCGTCACGACTTTTGAAACACCAAGTCGCCCGAGTGCCCGCTCATCGCTGCCTTGAAACTCGGCCGGATAATCAATCGAGCCGACGCCGACAATCAAACCTTGACCAGCCATCAACCTTGGCACCGACATCTGCGTGCCAATCGTGCCTGGGTTAGTCAAACTGACATTGGCGCCCTGAAAGTCATCGAGCGTCAATTTGTTCGCCCGTACTTTACGAATTATGTCTTCGTAGGTCAGCAAGAAACCCGCAAAGTCAAGCGTGTCGGCATTGCGCAAAACTGGCACGACCAAGCTGCGTTGACCTTTGCCTTTGTCGACATCAACAGCTAAACCAATATTTACACGACTGAACTTTTTGATCTGAGGCTTGCCTTGTTCGTCGACTGAATAGACATGCTTCATGTTCGGCACCGCATCTGCGATTGCGCGTACGACTGCATACCCAATTAGGTGCGTGAAACTGATTTTGCTTTCGCCGCTTCGCTCGCGATAACCGTTTATGACTTTGCGATTAACTTCTAAAAGTTTGGCCGGCACTTGACGCACACTTGTCGCCGTCGGCACAGTAAGGCTCGCCTCCATGTTCGTGGCAATTACCGACGACACACCACGCAACGGCTCTGGTTCGACTACCTCTAACGGCGTCTGCTCGACTGGGGCGAAAACGGCAGCAGGTCGCGGTGCTCGCGGCGGCGCTTCGGGCGAAATGGGTTCTTTGATCGACGACTTACCGTTGCTAGAAACACTGCTCTCAGTTTTTGGTTTTAACTTCGTTGCAGCAACTGCCGGCATCGGGTTGTTTTCGAGTGCATGCTCTGGTGACTCGTTAAAACTCGGCCTGATCAATTCTCCGGTCGGATCAGTCTTTGGTGAACCAACGGGCTTATAGTCACTAAAGAATTCGCGCCACGCCGGCGACAGAGTTTCAGGCTCGTCGCGATAGCGCTCGTACATCTCCTCGACTAGCCAGGAGTTTGCACCAAAGTCTTCTGTATTCGACTGATCAACCATCAGTTACATCGTAACGATGGCTATTTGAGAAGCACCTCTGAAGCAATCCAGAGAATGAGCCACAAAATGCCACCAGTAATCATCGCGTTCTTATGTGACTCATATGGCCACAAAAGTTTGTTTGTTGCTGCAGTGCCACCCAGAAGTCCGAGCGCGTTGATTTGCAAAATTGCGGTCAATACTAAAGCGATAATCAGAAGCGTCATTGCGTTGCTTGAAGTCGCATCTGGAAATGCAGCTGGGTAGAAGTGAGCAGGTCCGACCATGAACCAGAGCATCGAGAACGAAAAAATGAAGTTCTGTCGAGATGCGAGCAGAGCCTTGCGACCTGCACCAGCAGCAGCCGGGTCAGCAGCAGCGCCACCGATCACGTTGACAGCATTGGCTAATACAACTTTTTGATTCTTCCAAATAATCATCCACACATTGGCTGCCATCAAGGTGCCCAGAATCATGCCGATTGAAATCGTGTACTTATGGGCGTCGCCACTGCGCGACCAATAATTTTCGACAATTCCTGTGATCAACAAACCCGTGCCGAGTGTTGCAATTGCGGCCCATCGAAACCACCACAGCGCACGCCGTGCAACTTTGTCGAGAGTGATCATTCGCGCTTTGCCTTCGTCGCCGTATGCGGCAAGTGCCGGTACTTGCACGAGATTGAAGTAATAAAGCAAACCGATCCATGTGACACCTACGAGAATGTGCAAGTAGCGGAGCAAAAAATCTCCGATGAACGCTTGATCGAACAATTGCATTTTGACCTCTTTCGGTGTCGTTAAAAATTCTCGAATCGAACTCACGCCTAATTTAGCACGACCCCATCGACAAAAGGGTTTAACTGAATTGCAACTAGATTAGACGGCTAATGGCTGCTGAATTTATTTATACGTGCTACAAACTCGCCCGGTTCTACCCACCAGACCGAACAGTGCTCGAGAACATTTCACTCTCCTTTTACCCTGGAGCCAAAATCGGTGTCCTCGGTTCAAACGGCAGCGGCAAGTCGAGTCTGCTCAAGATCATGGCTGGCGTCGATGACGGCTTCACAGGCGAAGCCCGACTTACACCGGGTTTCTCTGTCGGCTTGCTCGAGCAAGAACCGAAACTTGATGCTGCGAAAAATGTTTTAGAAAATGTCATGGAAGGCGTAGCGCCGATTCGTGATCTTCTCGCAGAATACGAAAAAGTTACGGCGATGTGGGGCGAACCAGATGCTGACTTCGACAAGGTTGGTGCATTGCAGGCACAACTCGAGTCAAAGATAAATGCCGTTGAGGCGTGGAGCCTTGAGCGCAATGTTGAAATCGCAATGGATGCATTGCGTTGCCCGCCCAACGAAAGTGATGTCACCAAACTTTCTGGTGGCGAACGCCGACGTGTTGCACTCTGCCGATTATTGCTAAGCCGACCCGACTTGTTGCTACTAGACGAACCGACAAACCACCTTGACGCAGAAAGTGTCGACTGGCTTGAAAGATTCTTGCAAGATTATTCGGGCACGGTTGTGGCGATCACTCACGACAGATATTTCTTGGACAACGTCGCCAAATGGATTCTCGAACTCGATCGTGGCAAGGGCATTCCGTTTGAAGGCAACTATTCAAGTTGGCTCGAACAAAAACAAGAGCGCCTCGGCCGTGAAGAAAAAGCCAACGAGTCTCGCAAGCGAACTCTGGCCCGCGAACTCGAATGGGTACGCATGGCGCCAAAGGCCCGTCAATCAAAAGGCAAGGCTCGTCTCGCCGCGTATGACAAGTTGCATTCCGAAGCGCAAGCAGCAGAACGTGGCGACAGCAAACTTGAAATCGCAATTCCGCCAGGTCCACGACTTGGCGATGTCGTGATTCAAGTAAAGAACTTGTCGAAGGGTTATGGCGATCGTTTGCTGATCGAAGATCTAACTTTCAATCTGCCTCCTGCAGGCATCGTTGGAATTATCGGTGCAAACGGCGCCGGCAAAACAACTTTGTTCAGAATGATCACCGGCCAAGAGAAGCCCGACTCGGGTTCGATCACCGTCGGCGACACAGTTGCACTCAGTTACGTCGACCAAAGTCGCGACACACTCAACCCCGACAATTCGGTCTATCAAGAAATCACAGATGGCATCGAAGTCATGAAAGTCGGCAATCGCGAAATTAACGGTCGCGCTTATGTCGCAAGTTTTAATTTCAAGGGCAGCGACCAACAAAAACGCGTCGGCGATCTCTCTGGTGGTGAGCGAAACCGAGTGCATCTGGCCAAACTTCTCAAAAATGCTGGCAACGTTTTGTTACTCGACGAACCAACAAACGATCTCGACATCGACACTCTTCGCGCGCTCGAAACATCGCTCGAAAGCTTTCCTGGTTGCGTTGTCGTAATCAGTCACGACCGCTGGTTCTTAGACCGAATTGCGACACATGTTTTGGCGTTCGAAGGCGACAGCCAAGTTCGTTGGTTTGAGGGCAACTTCACCGACTACGAGGCCTGGCGCAAGAAAGAACTGGGCATCTCAGCCGATCAACCCAAGCGAATTAAATATAAGCCGCTCTCGCGAAAATAACAACATGACTACCTCGTCGCGCAACTCGTCACTCGCCTTGCGCAACATTCGCATCATCTGTTCGGTTGTTTTTGTTACTGGCATTGCTGGCATGATCATCACTTCGATCGCGGGCAACAACGTGGGGCTCGTCAATACGATCGGCAGCACGACTGCAATTTCTGCACTCGTGTTATTAGTCGCAACAATCAGTTCAAACACAACACGCCCCGACGTTTTCGATGAAGCCGCAGCCGAACGACTTGAACTCAAAATTGCTTCACTCGCAAAGTCTGGCGCCGACGAAAACGAACTTCGCGAACTTGTCCGTCTTGCAACGCAACTAGGCAAAACAACTTGGTCGAAATAACTAGGCGAAAATCTTGAACAATCTTGATGACCACGAATTCGCTACATACTTAGCCACCGAAACTGGCAAACGGCTGGTTGAGTTGCGCGCTTCACTTGTCGACCAAGGCGTATGGGGTTGGGATCTAAAAGATGCAGGCGATGCAATGGCGCAAGAATATTTGATGGCGCAGTTGCGCGAATTTCGCCCTGATGATGCAGTTCTCAGCGAAGAGGCACTCGACACCTCAAAACGACTGAGCGCAGAACGAGTTTGGATCATTGACCCGCTCGATGGCACACAAGAATTCAGCGAACCAGATCGCAACGACTGGGCAGTCCACGTTGCGTTATGGCAACGCCATGCAAAAAACGGCTCACACAAAACCCCAGACTCGTTCACTGATGCTGGCGCACTTATTGCTGCAGCAGTCAGCTTGCCAGCAATCGAAATGACTCTAAGCACAAACCCATCGCCGGCGCCACCAAAAAAACACGATGGCCCACCGCGCCTGGTTGTTTCGCGCACGCGAACACCACGCGAAGCGGTGATTGTCGCCGAAGCCTTGAACTGCGACGCAATGCGACTCGGCTCTGCTGGCGCAAAAGCAATGTCGGTTGTGCTTGGCGAATGCGACATTTATCTTCACACCGGTGGCCAACACCAATGGGACTCAGCCGCTCCAGTCGCAGTCGCTCGCGCCGCTGGTTTGCACACAAGCCGAGTTGACGGTTCACCTCTCATATATAACGACGAAGATACGTGGCTTCCTGATCTGATCATCTGTCGACCCGAACTCGCTGAGCCTGTTCTCACTGCACTCGGCTACAAAAAATAAATTTTCACCATGCGTGTAGTCATCGCATCTTGCAGCGTCACTTATGAAGGTCGGCTCGCAGCATCATTGCCCGAAGCAACGCGACTAATCATGATTAAAGCCGATGGTTGTGTGGCAATTCACGCTGACGGTGGCGCCTACAAGCCACTTAATTGGATGAACGCGCCGAACACATTCGAAGAACTCGCAGATCGCTTGATTGTTCGCAACCCGAAAGGCGAAACTCTAACGATTCAACTGCACCAAGTATTTTCTGATGTTTCACATGAACTCGGCGAAGACCCTGGTCTAACCAAAGATGGTGTTGAAGCCGACTTGCAAGTTCTGCTTGCCGCCATGCCTGAAACAATCGAACCTGGCTTGACTTTGATTCGGCGCGAATACCCGACTGCAGTTGGGCCAGTTGATCTACTGTGTCGCGATGCGGCGGATCAAACCGTGGCTATCGAGATTAAACGTCGTGGCGAAATCGATGGCGTCGAGCAACTCACGCGTTATATCGATTGCCTGCACGCCGATTCGGCGCTCGGCAAAGTTCGAGGCATTTTTGTCGCGCAATCAATCAAGCCACAAGCACGCGTGCTTGCCGAAAGTCGAAACATCGGTTGGTGCGAAGTCGACTACGACGAACTGCGCGGCAAAAAAACTGACGAGTTAAAACTCTTTTAAATTATTTCTTTTGCGGCTGTGGCCAAGTGCCATCGCGACCGTCCATGCCGGCATTCAACCGAGCTTTAGACATCATCTCTTCGACAACTGGCCCAAGTTTCGTCGGATCATCAACTGGCTTATGTGTCGGCCCACGATGCCAACCTTCAGCGATTGCCAACACATCACCGCTGGCTTCAAACACTCGCCCCGTAATGCCAGCCGATTCAGTTGAAGCCAACCAAGTCACGATTGGCGCGATCCACTTTGGTGAGCGTTGCTCACGCTCGGCCTCGGTCTCTGGTGCAGG
>JBIKVV010000056.1:0-6987 GCA_044356655.1 Ilumatobacteraceae bacterium | reverse complement strand
CGAGAGCCAGCAAGTGAAGTGGTTTAGTTTTGTTGATGCATTGCGCGTTTCTGAAGATGGGGCTCGCGGAGCAATTCGCGTCGCCCAGCAAATTGTCGATAAATCGTTGTAATACGAGGCTTCTAGCAATCTCTTTGCAATGCGAGCGAACATATGTTCGCTACGCTTAGCCAAATGGGTGATTACGCCGAATTGCATTGTCGGTCGAATTTTTCATTTTTATACGGGGCCTCGCACCCCGAGCAACTTGTTGAGGCCGCGGTGCACAACCAACTTGCAGCACTCGCTCTAACAGACCGCAACGGTCTTTATGGCGTCGTCAAGTTCGCCCAAGCAGCGCGAACATTTAGTTTGCCAACTTTGTTTGGTGCCGAACTCACATGTTCAAGCCATGACAGCCGTGATGGCGACGCACAAATTGTTTTAATCGCCGATGGTCCATCGGGCTATTCACGACTTTCTCACACGATAACGCTCGGTCAATTGGCGGGCTCGAAGTCTGCGCCGGTTTTCAACACAGCCAAAATCGCCGAAGACCTGGCCGATAGTTGTTGGGTGCTCACTGGCGCGAGTACCGGCATTGTCAATCAATCTCTCGAACGACACGGCCCACAAGTCGCATCGCGACAGTTGCAAAAACTGGTTAGCGAGTTCGGTCGCGATCGAGTTTTGGTCGAACTTTGCGACCATGGCGACCCGCTCGACTCGTCGCGCAACGACGCTCTCGTTCAACTGGCAATGCGACACGACTTACAGTGTGTTGCAACTAATGATGTGAGCTATGCGTCGCTGCGTGAACATCGTTTAGCAGTTGCGCTTGCCGCGGTACGACAGCGTTCAAGTCTCGACGAGATCGATGCGCACTTGCCGCCGGCACCGAGTGCATACATTCGTAGCGGCAAAGAGCAACTTCGTCGGTTTAATCGCTACCCAGGTGTTGTTGAACTCACAGCGCAAATCGCCAAGTCTTCGGCATTTGACTTGTCGTTGGTTGCGCCGAAACTGCCGCCGTTTGTTTGCCCAGATGGTCTCGATGAAATTTCGTATTTGCGTTTGTTGGTAGAGCAGGGGGCGACTAGTCGATACGGCGCACGACCTATAAATAGCCTCGAAGATCTTTCGTTGCGTGCCCGAGCCTGGAAGACAATTGATCACGAACTCGAGATCATTGCGCAACTTGGTTTTGCTGGTTATTTCTTGGTTGTTTTTGACATCGTGCAGTTTTGTCAGCGTTCAAATATTTATTGTCAAGGTCGTGGCAGTGCAGCCAACAGTGCAGTTTGCTTTGCGTTAGATATCACCAAAGCTGATGCTGTTTCTTTGGGGTTGTTGTTTGAGCGTTTTTTGTCGGCAGAGCGTGATGGGCCACCAGACATCGACATCGACATCGAAAGTGGTCGTCGCGAAGAAGTTATTCAATATGTTTTTAATCGCTACGACCGTCATCATGCGGCACAAGTTGCCAATGTGATTACATATCGCTCGCGTTCTGCGGTTCGCGATATGGCTCGGGCTTTGGGGTTTGCCCCCGGCCAGCAAGACGCATGGAGCAAGCAAGTCGGCATGCACGGCTCGCTGTCGAACCCTGAGAACACACAGCACGAAATACCCACTCAAGTTTTAGATCTTGCACGTCAAGTTTTAGACGCACCACGCCACTTGGGCATTCACTCTGGGGGCATGGTGATTTGCGATCGACCAGTCAGCGAAGTCTGCCCAATTGAGTGGGGTCGCATGAAAGATCGCAGTGTTTTGCAGTGGGACAAAGACGATTGCGCTGCGATCGGTCTCGTCAAGTTCGATCTTTTGGGCTTAGGCATGCTTTCGGCCCTGCACAACGCGGTCGATCTGATTGCTGAGTTTCGTGGCAAACAAATTGATCTAGCCACGATTCCGCAAGAAGACGAGGTCTATGCAATGTTGTGTCGTGCCGACACGGTGGGTGTTTTTCAAATTGAGTCGCGCGCTCAAATGGCCACGCTGCCAAGACTTAAACCGCGCAGGTTTTACGACTTGGTTGTTGAAGTCGCATTAATTCGCCCTGGTCCGATTCAGGGTGGTTCGGTTCATCCATATATTCGTCGACGCAACGGTGAAGAGCCAGTTACATATTTGCATCCGCTTTTAGAAAACAGTTTGGGCAAAACGTTGGGTGTGCCGTTGTTTCAAGAGCAGTTGATGCAAATGGCGATCGATATTGCCGGCTTCACACCCAACCAAGCAGATGAGTTGCGCCAGGCGATGGGTTCGAAACGTTCGCATGCTCGCATGCAACGACTTCGTCAGCGACTTTACGACGGCATGGCGCAAAACAAAATTGTTGGTGCGGTCGCCGACGAAATTTTCGAAAAGATGCAGGCGTTCGCCAACTATGGGTTTCCTGAGAGTCACTCAGTGTCGTTTGCTTACCTTGTCTATGCATCTTCGTATATCAAGTTTCATGAACCAACGGCGTTTTATGCAGCATTGCTAAATGCTCAGCCGATGGGTTTTTGGTCGCCACATTCTCTTGTGCAAGATGCACAGCGACATGGTGTCATTGTTTTGAGTCCAGATGTAAACGCTTCAAAAGCCACGGCGACTTTAGAGCCGTGCGATAATTCAGCAGGCGGCTTTGCTTTACGGCTCGGCATCTCGAGTGTGCGTGGCATCGGTGATGAACTTGCAAAAAGCATCGAAGCCGCGCGACCATTTGCAAGCATGGAAGACCTCGTTCGTCGCGTGCCTCAAATCAGTTTGTCGCAAATCGAAACTTTGGCAACAGCAGGCGCTTACTCACAATGTTTTGAAATATCCCGCAGAGATGCACTCTGGTCAGCAGGTGCAGTTATTCAAAGCCGACCTGAACGATTGGCAGGCGTGACAACTGGCAGTGATTCGCCACAATTGCCGGGCATGCAGCCGATCGAAAAATCGATCTGTGATCTTTGGTCGACCGGCATTTCTATTGACGGTCATCCAACTCAGTTTGTGCGCAGTCAGTTGAGCCAACTCGGTGTCGTTGTAGCCAGCGAACTACTGAAAGTAGAGAACGGTTCAAAAATAATTGTCGGCGGGGTGATCACTCACCGTCAACGGCCGTCAACTTCGCGAGGTGTCACTTTTTTCAGCCTCGAAGACGAAACAGGCTTGATCAATGTCGTAGTTTCGCAAGGCTGCTTTAAGAGATTTCGCCATGAGGCGATCAATGCCTCGGCACTTCTTGTGCGCGGCAGAATCGAATCTTCACAGGGCGTGGTCAACATCATTGCCGAGCATCTGAGCGAGTTAAAAATTGCTACGCGAGGTGTTAGCTCAAGAGATTTTCGCTGAAGCAGCCATGGCACCAAGCAGAATAAACACAACGCCCGCCAAATATCGCTGAATAAACGGCAATGCTTTGCCTTTGACCAAAGTTTCGCGCAACGAACTAGCGGTCAACGCATAAATGCCATCTGTGATAAAACCACAAACCACGAACACCACGCCGAGCATCAAAGACTGCAGCGCATTTGATGACTTATCAGGATCAATAAATTGTGGCAGAAACGAAAGAAAAAACAACGCAATTTTTGGGTTGAGAGTATTGATGACAAAGCCTTGACGAAATGCTTGAACTTTGGTCATCGCGTCTGCCGTTGCGCTCATCGTTTGAGGTTGGCGCAAAATTGTGCGCAGGCCGACAAGCACGAGATATGACGCACCAAGATATTTAACGATGTTGAAGGCGCTCTGTGAGGTCGCCAAGACTGCCGAAAGCCCAACCGTTGCTGCCAAGACATGCATAAAAGTGCCAAGTTCAAGACCGAGTACCGAGGCAAGACCAATTGATCGACCACTGGCAACACTTCGATTGATGATGTAGATAACTGCAGGCCCCGGAATCACGAGCAATGCAAATGATGCGATTGCGAAAGAAACTAAAGCGCTGACTTCGGGCATGAGTTGCGCGCTATTCGGCTGGCTGTTCGTTGAGTTCGTCGTTGAAACCCCGATACATTTCGTAGATTTCTTTGCATGCTTGACACATTGGTAATTGCTTCGGGTCTCGTGATGGCACCCAAACATGACCACACAAAGCTTCTAATGGCGTGCCGTTGATGCGCGCCTCGAGAACTTTGGCGGCTGCTGACTCGTCTTTGTCGGTTTTGACGATGTGGGCGACAAGAGGCTTGCCGGTCTGAGTGACGTGCTCGGTTTGTTGTTCAACAGTTGTAGTTGGCGAAGTCTGAATCGTTGAAGATTGCGCTGAGAACACACTTAATTTAATCATTAAACCTGATGCGTTTATTGCTCTGGCGATGGTCGAGTGGCAACATCTAGACTGCAGACCATGCCGATGTATGAGTTTCGTTGTCGAACATGCGATGAAGTATTCGAAGAGCGTCGCGCAATGTCGGCAGCCAATGAGCCAGCCAAGTGCCCGCAGGGACACGAAAACGCCGTGCGCCTACTTTCGGTTTTTGCGTCAGTTGGCGGTGGCAGCAGTGCTTCGACTGCACCAGCAATGCCAGCACCAAAAATGGGCGGGTGTGGTTCTGGTTGTGGTTGCCACAGTTAATTATTTTTAAAAAGTTTTATTGCACGGCGTAGATGCCGCCATTGGCTACCAAAAACCAATCGGTGAGGCTGAGACCAGCGTCTTGACAGCGGTTCTTTGCCATAAACAGCTGCGATGTGTCTGATGAATCTTGACCCGCACCTTGGCGTGCACTGAGCAGACAAATTGTTGTAGCCGAGTCGATATTGATTGCCGCGCCGATGATGCGCTCAATTATCTGGGTGAGTTTTAGTTTTGAATTAAACGCAAAAATGCCGACACCTCGCTGTTGATTGTCACAACAAAGTGCAATCGTTTCGGCGCACAAAGGTCGTGAAAGAGCGAGAGCAAAAACGCTGAGTTTGTCGGTCAGTGTTGTGATTGGGTCGAGTTGCGCTCGTGGCACATCTGATATCGGTGTAATCGTCTGAAGCATGTGATCAGAGTAACTATTGGGTGTTACGCGTTTATGAAATTGACCGCCAGATAAATGAGTCCAAGAGAGATAGCTATTGGTCCGACGATTTCGAAGAACTTCGAGAGAATTCTTTTGCTCGGGTTTAACAAGAACAAACTGCAAATCGCACCAGTAATTGCACCACCGAAGTGTCCGCCAACTGAAATGCCGGGTATTACAAGGGTTATCACAATGTTTAGAACAAAGGTCGTGCCGATGCCAGTTCGCATCGGGTTGATTCGGTCATGTCTAAGACCAATGACTGCCGCCGCCATCAGACCAAACACGGCACCAGACGCACCACCGGTGATCGCATCAGGGCTCATCACCAGCGCGCCAACTGATCCGCCCAATAGCGATGTGATGTATAGCAAGCCAAAACGTAGTGAGCCGATTCTTTGTTCGAATAACTGACCGAGTTGAAATGCGAGCAACATATTCATCGCAATATGAAAAATGCCAAAGTGCACGAAGCCACAACTGACAAGTCGCCACCATTCACCTTGCTCTAAAAACTGGCGCGAAATTACAAAATTGATTGAGGTCCGTTCGAAACCCGAAAGCGACATCCAGAGATAAAGACCAACGTTGATTGACACGATTGCGTTTGTGACTGTTGTCTTGTTGCTTGAGCGACGAAAGTTTGGTCTCGACTGTCGGGTTGATCGGCGTGGGGGTTTTGGCGCTTGCGGGGCTGATTGCGTCGCACGAGGCAACGGTGGTGGAAGTTGCGGCGGAGGAAAACTCACGAGATTAAGCGGGCAGAGTTAGTGCTTCTTGGCGATTCGCAAGAAACCATTTCACGGTTTCATGCAGACCCTCTTCGAAATCAGTTGAGGCATGCCAGCCCAGTTCACGCTCTGCACGAGATGCATCAACTCGACGACGAGGTTGACCGTCTGGTCGTGAAGAGTCCCAAACGAGTTCGCCCGTAAAGCCGACGATGCGAGCGATAGTTTCTGCAGTTTCACGAATCGTGATTTCGCGATTGTTGCCTAAATTAAGTGGCTCTGTCGATTCGTGCAGTTCGCTGGCGAGCAATATTGCGCGCGCCGCATCTTTGACGTATAAATAGTCGCGACTGGCAGACCCGGTGCCCCAGACATCAATTTTGTCGAGTTTCTGTTCTTTGGCTTCGACGCACTTTTTGATCAGCGCGGGTATCACGTGTGAAACCTCGGGATGAAATTTGTCGCCAGGGCCAAACAAATTTGTTGGTATCAAGAATGCAAATTTTTGACCGTATTGTTTGGCATTTACTTGAGCGTGAACCAACAATGCTTTCTTCGCGATGCCATATGGGGCATTTGTTTCTTCGGGGTAGCCGTCCCAAATTGACTCTTCACGAAACGGCACAGGGGTGAACTTCGGGTAACTGCAAACCGTGCCGAGCAAAACTGTTTTTTCAACGCCTGCGATGCGTGCAGCCTCGATCGTGTGCGTGCCCATCAATAGATTGTCGAGATATAGGGGCGCTGGGGCGACTTGGTTGTAGCCAATGCCGCCGACTCGTGCAGCCAAATGCACGACGTGGCTCGGTTTGTGTTTTTTGAAAAGTTCGAGGGCGACACCAGGCAAAGTGAGATCGGCTTGCTTGTGGGTCGGCGAAATCACCGTCGCACCCGCGGTCGAAAAAGCAGCGACGACATTGCGTCCGAGAAATCCGTTGCCGCCTGTCACTAATACAGTGCGGTTCTTCCAAAATGTTGGCGACGAAGTTTTTTCGCTCATACTGCTAATCACATCGTACGACCCAGAGCCCTGCGCTGTAGTTGTCTTGTGTTGCAACGGCTTTACGTCAATTATCAACCAAGTGCGTGCAAAATAGGCAGAATAGAGGGAATGCGTGTGGCCTATTCTTTGGAACAGTGCTGGCATCGCGTGCCCGGTGGTACTGCGACCGCAGCGATCGAAGTAGCACGAGTGCTACCAGGCTTGCGGCGCGATATCGAACTTGTCGGATTCGCGGGTCGCCACGGTGCAGAACCTCAGAGCGCCTATCAGCCACCGA
>JBIKVV010000004.1:0-89408 GCA_044356655.1 Ilumatobacteraceae bacterium | reverse complement strand
ACCTAAAGCATAGGCAATTGCAGGCTGGGTAAGGGTTTGGTCGATAATCATGCTGCACCACAAGGTTCCGGAACGAACATATGTTCCTTCTGTTTGGAGTCGCTGAAAGATCTGTCGCGTCTGGATGTGACTGATCAAGCAGAGAGCCGGTAACGGCCCTTAGCCCGACGGGATTTAAGCACGGCCCGGCCGGCTCGAGTGCTCATACGGTTGCGGAACCCGTGTTTGCGGGACCTACGGCGATTATTTGGTTGAAAGGTGCGTTTCACGCACGGCTCCTGACGTCAAAGAAAAATTATGTCCTGCTTAGGCTAGGGGCAGAATATGGCCAAGGGCAACGCAGAAAGGGGGATTCCTCAGCATTTCTCTCCCTGTGGAAAACCTGCTACTTTCGCTCTCCCCACAGAAATTTTGGGGATAACCCAAGAGACCTAACCCTTACATAAGAAATGACCACAGAAGTGCAAAACGAAATCGTAGAAACCACACCCGAACACGAGCTGTTGTGGAAAGCCACATCACAAGTGTTGCGCGGACAAGTGTCTGAGGCTGTTTGGTTCTCAACTTTTAATGACGCCGTAGCTGTTGCAGACGACAAAATGAGTTTGCGTCTACGAGTGCCAAACACTTTTGTTCGTGATCGAATTTTGACTCGATACATGTCGCTTGTTCGCGGAGCGCTTGACGAGATCGGTGCATCGGGCCGCGAACTTCGCGTAGATGTGCAAACCGCAACAGCTTTCGATGTGCTCGAAAGACTCGCTCCTGAAACCCAACTTTCGCTTGACGAGCCGTTGGTTTTTGAGCGTGAAAACAAGCAAAAACAGCAACAAGCTGAGGCACAAACGCTGCGTGCGCGCAACGGCAAAGGTGCTGCAATTGGTTTGAATCCGCGTTACACATTCGACGCTTTTGTCAAAGGCGCATCAAACCAATTTTCGTTAGCCGCGGCGTTGCGTGTTGCTGAAACTCCTGGACGTTCGTACAACCCGTTGTTTATTTATGGATCAGCAGGACTCGGAAAAACACATTTGTTGCACGCGATTGGTTATTACGTGCACGAACATTATCCCGATCTAGAAGTTCGATATGTGTCAACAGAAACTTTTTTGAACGAATACGTCGACGGAATTCGCAACAACACGATTGCTGCGTTCAAACGCCGCTATCGCGAAGTTGATGTTCTGCTAATTGACGACATTCAATTCATGGAAGGCAAAGAGGGTCTGCAAGAAGAGTTCTTTCACACCTTTAACTCGCTACATGGGGCGAATAAACAAATTGTCATCTCGTCAGACCGGGTGCCTGATGCCATCCCAACGCTTGAAGACCGTCTTCGTGGTCGTTTCAGATGGGGTTTGATCACCGACATTCAACCCCCAGACATGGAAACCCGTCTGGCGATTCTGCGCAACAAAACCGAGCGTGACGGCACGACTATTGCTAGTGATGTACTCGAGTTCATCGCCAGTAATGTGACGTCAAACATTCGTGAACTTGAGGGTGCTTTGATTCGCACGGTGGCCTATGCCAGCCTCAATAAAATCACGGTTGATGTTGAGTTGGCCAAGACGTTGCTCACCGATTTGCTGACCAAAAACTCTGTCAAGCCACGCACCGACGAACAATTGCTGGCTGAAATCGCCGAGTTTGTCGGTTTCAGTGTTGAAGAAATCAAAGGGAAAAGCCGCCAACGACCTTTGGTGACAGCGCGACAAACCGCAATGTATGTTGTCCGTGAATTAACCGATTTGAGTTACCCAGCGATTGCGCGGTTATTTGGTGGTCGAGATCACACGACTGTAATTCACGCTGTTGAAAAGACTCAACGTGTTATTAAAGAACGCAAACAGGTTTACGAGCAAGTGACCGCACTGATTAAAAAGTTTAAAACCTCATGAACCGCATGTGGATAAACATGTGGAAATCTGCGGGGTTTGTTGTTTACAACACAGGTTTATCCACTTATCAACAAACTACGCAGATGCAAGATGTGACTGAAGTGCAAACTGTCGTCACAGCCAATAGTCATGTGTTGTTTGGGTCAAACGTGGTTAATCCCCAATCCACAGGCCTTATTACTGTTATTAGATTTATATACAGATTTGCACATGCAATAACAGATCGTGCACACATCTCTAGTAATCGATTAGCGAGGTAAAACCGTGAAGTTTCGAGTTGAACGAGAACTATTGACAGAGGCCCTTGGTGCTGCAGCCAGAGTCGCATCAAGTCGCAACAATGCAATGCCGGCACTTTCTGGTGTGCACATGCAAGTTAAAGGTGACTCGCTTGTTTTAACTTGCACTGATAACGACTTGAGTGTGCGATCGACATTGGCTGTTGGTGGCGCACAAGATGGAGTTGCGGTAGTTAGCGCAAAACTTGTGAGCGATATTGTTCGCGCAATGCCAGAAGAAAAAGTAACAATCGACGCACAAGGCGACGAGGTTGTTGTTTCGGCCGGCAAATCGCAATTCACTGTGCCAACTTTTGCAGCGACAGATTTTCCGAACATCGTTGTGGCTGGCACACAACCAGTAACCATTGGCGCAAAAATTTTCGGTGAGGCTTTAGGACAAGTTGTTCGAGCATCTTCAAACGACATGCAACGGCTGGCTTTAACCGGCGTGTTGATGGTCGCCGAACCCGACTCGGTGTGTTTGGTGGCCACAGACTCATATCGCTTGGCGGTACGCGAGTTGCCAGGCGCAACAATGTTGGGTCACGGTGCTGAAATAGTTGTTCCGGGTCGGGCCCTCAGTGAACTCGAACGTCTAATTGGCGGCGCAGAGTCAATGACTATGGCGCTTGGTGAAAATCGCGCCACTTTTGAAGTTGGCGGGTCGACTTTGACAACAACGCTATTGAATGTTGAGTTTCCGAAATACAAACAATTGATTTCAGCTCATTACCCAAACAAAGTTACGACCGCGCGAGAACCACTGCTTGAGGCAGTTCGTCGTTCGAGAATTTTGGCGCGCGAAACGACCCCTGTGCGCCTTGAGATGTTGTCGAATTCAATTCGATTGTCGGTTGTTACTCAAGACATTGGTCAGGTTGTCGACGAGCTTGACGCAAAACTCGACGGCAGCGAGATAACAATTGGTTTCAACTCGCAATATTTGATGGACGGCATTGATGCCGTCAAGGGTGATGAGATCACAATTGAATCAACCGACCCAGTTAAACCAGCGGTTTTGCGCGGCGTCGGCGACAAAAATTATTTGTATCTCGTTATGCCGCAACGACTAACAAGTTAGTTCGGCGTTGCGTTTAGATAACAGCAGCATCAAATAACTCGACGTGATACTGCAGCAAATTCAACTCAGCGACTTTCGCAACTACACGAACGCGCAAATTGATTTTGACTCAGGGGTTAGTGCGATTATTGGAGCAAACGGTCAAGGTAAAACTAATTTGACTGAAGCATTGGCTTATCTGTCGACAATGAAAAGTTTTCGCGGTGTGCCAACCGAAGCAATGATTCGGCTTGGTACCTCAACTGCTTTTATTAGAGCGAGAGTTTTGCACGACGACGGTCGCGAGATTTTGATTGAAGCAAGGTTGACAACCCAGGGTCGCAATCAAGTGTTGGTAAACGGCACAAAACTGCCTAAAACACGTGATTTGTTGGGCATGGTGCGAACCACAGTCTTTTCGCCTGACGACCTTGAGCTTGTCAAAGGTGGCCCGCACTTACGGCGAGACTTTTTAGATGATTCGCTTGTTGCGTTAGCGAACAAAAACGATGCTTTGCGTCTTGAAGTTGATCGAATTGTGCGACAGCGCAACGCTGTGCTGAAACAATCAGGCGGACGACTAAATAGTGCGGTTGCCTCGATGCTTGATTTATGGGATGAGAAATTTTCTAGCACTGGCACTCAGCTTGGTAATGCAAGAGACGAACTAGTAAAGAAACTCACACCGTTTATTGTTCACGCCTACGAAGAACTCGCGCGACAACCAAGCAACATTGTGATCGACTATTCGCCAGAGTGGTTGAAAATCGGTTTGGCAAAATGTCTTGCCGAGTCACGCACCGAAGACTTGCGGCGCATCGTGACAACAGTTGGTCCACACCGCGACGATGTTGAAATTTCAATCAACAATTTGCCGGCGCGCACACACGCGTCACAAGGTGAGCAACGAACTATGGCCTTGGCTTTGCGCCTTGCATTGCACCGGTTCATCAGCCAAAGTGTCGGCGAGATACCGATCCTCATTTTGGACGATGTCCTTTCAGAACTTGACCCAGATAGGGCGCGGGCGCTGATTAATCACTTTCCGGTGGGGCAGGTCTTGATCACTACAGCCTCCGATTTGCCGGTTGATGCACACATCACCAAGAGGGTTTTGATTAAAGCTGGCACAGTAATCTCAGCACCTCAAATTGGCGACAAAATTTAGAACCACCGCAGGAATATCCATGATCAATGAAAGCAACCCTGAAGAATTTGATACAAATTTGACCCCAAGATCCGAGTCGAAGTTGGGCGACGAACTAAACAGACTGCTGCACAGTCTCGGTTCGCCAAACATCGACACCGTGTCGGGGGTTTTTGGGTTATGGCAAGAACTGGTCGGCGAGCAAGTTGCCACTCATGTCACACCGATAAAACTTGATCGCGGCCGACTGTTAATCGAAGTAGACGACCCGGCGTGGTCAACACACATGAAGTTTCTTGAACGAGATATTTGCACAGGCCTTAGTCATCACACCGGCACCACAATTAGCGGGATAGATATCCGCGTAAAATCAGGTCGCACGAACACTTAGAGAGTAGAATAATTTTGCTTAATTACGAGCGAAAACCAGTATCAAAATCAACCAAAAGGTGCCCTAAAAAATGGCTGTAACCAAAGCGAAACCAGCGTCTGGAAAGAGCGGTTCAGCCACTTACGCAGCCAAAGATATTCAGGTTCTCGAGGGCCTTGATCCGGTTCGCAAACGACCGGGCATGTACATCGGTTCAACTGGTTTAAATGGCCTACATCACCTCATTTGGGAGGTTGTAGACAACTCAGTCGATGAAGCAATGGCAGGGTTTTGCACCAAAATCACGATCACTTTGCACGAAGATGGCTCGTGCCAGGTGCAAGACAACGGACGCGGCATTCCGGTTGACCCTTACCCGTCTGGTCCACATAAAGGCAAGAGTGCGCTCGAAGTTGTTCTAACGGTTTTGCACGCCGGCGGAAAATTCGGCGGCGACGGTTACAAAGTTTCTGGCGGTTTACACGGCGTAGGTGTAAGCGTTGTCAATGCGTTGTCAAAAAAATTGGTTGCAGAAATTGATCGTGATGGCACAAGGTTTAAACAAGAATTTGTTGACGGTGGCAAACCGAAATCGAAAATCCAAAAAATTGGTGCGTCATCGTCAAAGACAAACGGAACATCAATTACTTTCTTTCCTGATCCAGAAATATTTGCTTCCGAAGGTATCGAGTTTGTTGCTCGCACAGTTCTTGAACGTTTGCAAACAATTGCGTTTTTGAACCGAGATCTTGAAGTTGTATTTGAAGACAAGCGAGCCAACAAGAAAGACAAAGTTACTTATCAATACAAAGGTGGCATTGTCGATTTCGTAAAGCACCTAAATGTTTCGCGCGAATCATTGTTCAATAAAGTGGCTTTTTACGAAGCCAGTGAGTCTGACCAGACTCTTGAAATCGCCCTGCAATGGAACACCGGCTATTACGAAGGTATTTACGGCTACGCCAACGGCATCTCAACGATCGAAGGCGGCATGCACGTTGAGGGCTTTAAAACTGCCCTTACATCTGTTGTTAATAAATATGCACGTTCTTCAGGTGGTCTCAAAGAAAAAGACGAAAACCTTCTCGGCGAAGATATTCGCGAGGGCTTGACCGCGATAGTGACGGTTAAATTGCGCGACCCACAATTCGAGGGCCAAACCAAAGCAAAACTCGGCAATGTTTCGATTAGGTCGTTTGTTCAAAAAGAAACAAACACCAAACTCGAAGAGTGGATGCTCGAAAATCCAACCGAGGCAAATCGAATCATCAAAAAAGCTGTCGCTGCTGCTCAAGCACGCATTGCTGCAAAAAATGCACGCAACGCAGTACGACGAAAGACTGCGCTTAGTGGCGCAGGCATGCCCGACAAACTTAAAGATTGTCAAAGTGGCAATCCAGCCGAAAGCGAATTGTTCATCGTCGAAGGTGATTCGGCTGGCGGTACTGCGGTTGACGCGCGAGACCCGCGCACTCAGGCGATCTTACCAATCCGCGGAAAAATTTTAAATGTTGAACGTGCTCGTCTCGACAAAATGTTGAAAAATACCGAAGTGCAAGCGTTGATCACGGCGATTGGTGGCGGTGTTGGCAACGACGAGTTTTCTGCTGAAAAAGCTCGCTACCACAAGGTAATTATCTTGGCCGACGCTGATGTTGACGGCAGCCATATTCGCACTTTGTTGTTGACTTTCTTCTATCGACAAATGCGTCCGATGGTCGAAAGCGGCTTTATCTATATTGCTCAACCACCCCTTTTCTCGACAGAGATTGGCAAAGAAAAAACATATCTAAAAGACGAATCTGCCAAAGAAAAGTTTTTGGCGGCGAACCCGAACCACAAAAAAGAGTTTCAACGTCTTAAGGGTTTGGGTGAAATGGACTGGCAAGAACTTCGTGGCACCACAATGGACTCAACCACCCGCACTTTGTTGCAGGTCAATGTTGAAGAAGCGGCTGAAGCCGAAAACATTATGAGCGTGTTGATGGGCGATGATGTTGAGAGCCGCAAAGCTTTTATCCAAAAAAATGCACGTGATGTGCGCAATCTCGACTTCTAAAGAATCAGCGATTAGGAAACTACGACTATGGCGACCAAAAAACCAGCGAAAAAGTTAAGTAAAAAGTCAACGCCTAGAGCGTCGTCGGCGAAAAATACTGGCGCCGCGCAATTACCTCTTGCACCAAACGAAGGCATTCAGCCAGTGCAACTTCAAGACGAAATGGAAAGATCATTTATCGACTACGCAATGTCGGTAATTATGTCGCGGGCGTTGCCTGACGTTCGTGACGGCTTAAAGCCAGTGCACCGCCGAATTATCTGGGACATGCATCAACAAGGTTTCAGGCCAGACCGACCTTTTGTTAAGTGTGCACGTGTCACCGGTGACACCATGGCGCGCTATCACCCGCACGGCGACGGTGCAATTTACGACGCTCTCGTGCGCATGGCTCAGCCGTTTTCGCTACGTCACCCTCTAATTGATTTCCATGGCAACTACGGGTCACCCGACTTTGGTCCGGCCGCGAGTCGTTATACCGAGTCGCGTTTGCATCCGTTGGCAATGCAATTGCTTGCCGACATCGACGAAGACACTGTTGATTTAATTTCAAATTATGACGGCACATCTGAAGAGCCATCGGTGTTGCCGGCACGGTTTCCGAACTTGTTGGTCAACGGTTCACAAGGCATCGCCGTCGGCATGGCGACGAGCATTCCGCCCCATAATCTTGGCGAAGTTGTCGATGCAACTTTGCACCTAGTCGACAACCCCGAGGCGTCGGTTGCCGACTTGATGAAGTTTGTTAAAGGACCAGATTTTCCGACCGGCGGTTTGATTCTGGGTCGCAGTGGCATCAACGAGGCCTACAAAACGGGTCGTGGCAGCATCAAGATGCGGGCAAAAGTTGCAATCGAAGATGGTGTGCGTGGCCAGATGCGAATCGTTGTCACCGAATTGCCGTATCAGGCGAGCTGCTCGGCGATTGCCGCACGAATTCAAGAACTTGTAGACGGTGGCGATCTTGACGGCATTGCCGATGTCAACGACAACTCGTCGGGCGGCGAGACAAATTTGATTATCACACTCAAACGCGATGCCAACTCGAATGTTGTAATGAACAACTTGTTCAAACTCACGACCCTACAAACGAGTTTCCCTGTAAACATGGTTGCACTTGTCGACGGCGTGCCACGCACGGTCAACCTTCGCGATGCATTGCAAGGTTATGTGCGTCACCAAATCGATGTCATTACTCGACGCAGCAACTATCGCCTTAAAAAGGCTCAAGATCGCAGCCATATTCTTGAGGGTCGCCTCAAGGCGCTGAATGTCATTGATGCAGTGATCAAAGTGATTCGCGGTAGCGAAGACGGCAACGCTGCAAAGGCCGCATTGATGGGCAAACAATTTGGTTTCTCTGAGCGTCAAGCGATCGACATTCTCGACATGCAACTGCGTCAGTTGACTCGTTTGTCGCGTATTGATCTTGAAACCGAACAAAAAGACGTACAGGCGCAAATCAAAGAACTAAAAGCAATTCTGAACGACGACAAAAAATTGCGTGCAGTGATTTCAAAAGAACTCTCGGCTGTTCGCGAAACTTTTGCCACCGATCGTGTTTGCAAGATCTCCGCTGATGTCGGCGAGATGAGCGTCGAAGACTTGGTTGATAACCGTGAATTGGTAATCGTTATGACCCAGGCTCAATACATCAAGAGCGTGTCGGCTGATTCGTTCAGATCACAAGGCCGTGGCGGCCGCGGAGTTTCAGGGGCGAAAATGAAAGACGCCGACATTGTGCGCAACGTAATTTTCACTACAGCGCACGCGTATCTTCTTTTCTTTTCAAATCGCGGTCGGGTTTATCGCTTGCGAGCACTCGAGATACCTGAGCGCGAACGCACAGCCAAGGGTATTCCGATTGTTAATTTGTTGCCATTGCAAAACGGCGAAACAATTCAGGCGATCATCGATACACGTGAATTCCCTGGTACCCGTTATTTATTCTTCGTGTCAAGACAAGGTCAAGTCAAAAAAACCGCATTCAATGAATACGACTCGTCGCGTCGTGATGGTTTGATCGCGCTCAAACTGCGACCGAAAGACGAACTTGTGCGTGTTATCGAAACCGGCGGCACCGACGATGTGTTCATCGTCAGCCGAGGTGGGCAGACAATTCGCTTTTCTGAAAAACAAGTTCGACCAATGGGCCGCTCAGCGGCAGGTGTGCGCGGCATGCGTCTGCGAGCCGGTGACGAAGTTGTGTCAGTTGATGTGGCTAAAGATGATGCTTCAATTTTGCTTGTGACCGAGTCTGGTTACGGTAAGCGCACACAGATCAGCAACTTCACCCGCAAAGGGCGCGGTGGCATGGGCATGATTGGCATCAAGTTGACCGGCAAAAAAGGCCGAGTAGTTGCGGCGTTCATGGTTGGTATCGAAGACGAAATTGTTGCGGTGTCGTCAGCCGGCACGACAATTCGCACTCCAGTTAAAGAAATTTCAAGCCAGGGTCGTGCCGCCACAGGTGTGCGCGTCATGAGTCTTGGTGCAGGTCAAGTCGTGGCGTCGGTAGCGCCAATCTTGGCTAGCGACGAAGAATAAACGTTTTATTCACTCGAATAATTCAAAACACGAAAGTGGTTCAGCAACTTTTTTGGTGCTGATTACCATCGCGCTGATGAATGCGACATTGTTTTCGCTCGCGCACATCAGCCAGCGCTTGTTTGACGCACAGCAGAGTCAGTTTGCTGCCGACGCATCTGCGTTGGCTTGTGTTTTAGCTGGGCAAGACTTAGCTTTAGCAACTGCTGAGGATATTGCACAGCAAAACTTTGCCAATATTGTTCGGGCAGAAAAAGACGCCGACAAATGCATCATTGTTGCCGAAGCAAACCGTGTCTTGCGTCGGGCTGTGGCGGTGTCGATTGAGGGTTTCGATCTGCCTACACTGCAAAGGTGAGCAAAAAGCCAAACGTAACTGCGAATAAACCTCGGGTGAGACGCGTTGCACGGGTTGTTCGCGATATTGACCCGTGGTCGGTTTTCAAAGTTGGTCTGGCATTTCATCTGGTTTGTTATTTTGTTGCACTTATCTCGCTTGTGTTGCTCTGGAATGTTGCGCAATCAACCGGCACGCTTGACAACGTTGAAAACTTTATGGAATCTTTTGGTTGGGAGACGTTTAGATTCGATGGCTCCGAGCTGTTTGGCAATCTTTGGATACTTGGTCTATTGGGCGTAATTTTAGGAACGGGCCTGTGGGTGCTGTTGGCAACAATCTTTAACTTGATTACTGATTTGGTGGGCGGCGTGCGAGTCACGGTGCTTGAAGAAGAAGTGCGAATTATCGCAGTTGAGGCTGACGAAACTGCACTGTAGCCTTGCTAGTCCTCGTTTGAATATCGGGGCTATAGCTCAGTTGGTTAGAGCGCATCCCTGATAAGGATGAGGTCACAAGTTCGATTCTTGTTAGCCCCACGGAGGTTGCATGAAGTTTCTTAGACGGGCTTTGCTTGCGTTGAGTGTGGCTAGTGCTGTTGCTGGAGTTTTGCGGTTTAAAGGCAAAGGCGTTGGCGCAATCAAACAGGGTGGCTGGCGAAAAATCACAGATCAGAAGTAAACAAAAATTCTTATGATTGGAATTTTTGGCGCGGGGGTCGTTGGTTCGAGGGTTGCCGAGTCGCTCTCGGGTGATCCGCAAACAGCAATAGCTGTTTACGACTCATCCCAAATAGTGGCTCAGCGACTCGCGCGACGCCTGCATGAGACAAATGGTTTGATTCAGGCGACCAGTCGCACCGAATTGTTTCGGGCGAAGGTTGTCGTTCTTGCCGGGTCTTCGCCGCACGCACCGGTGGCCAAAGAGTTACTCGAGAGAAATGTTTCAGTGGTTTCAACTAGCGACGACATCGCTGACTGTCTAAACCTACTGGCTTTTTCTGAGTTGGCAGTTAAAAAAAACTCAACACTCATTATTGGAGCTGCTTCGTCGCCAGGCATGTCGGGTCTTCTAGTTCGCAATATGAGCAAAGCATTCGATTCGATTGATGAAGTTCACATTGCTTTGCACGGAACTGGGGGCCCAGCATGTGCGCGTCAACATCACCGTGCGCTTTCTGGACAATCAATTGGCTGGCACGACGGCGAATGGTTGCGACGACCTGCGGGTAGTGGTCGTGAGCTGTGTTGGTTTCCAGAACCCGTCGGTGCTTACGACTGTTATCGCGGAGAACTTCCTGATCCACTCTTGATAAAGCGAGCTTTTCCTGAGTTGAGTCGCGTAACTGCGCGTGTTTCGGCGACTCGTCGCGATCGAGTTTTTGCGCGAATGCCGATGTTGATTCCACCGCGAGCCGAAGGCGGAATGGGAGGTCTACGTGTTGAGGTACGTGGCACCAAAAATGGAGAACGGGTTGTAGATGTAGTTGGCGTTGCCGAGCGAGTTGGCCAAGTCGCAGGAGTCGTTAGCGGTTGCGTTGCGCGATCAATAAGTGTCGGAGAGATCGCAAAATCTGGTGCTTTTGTGTTGGGCGAATCTGATCTGCCAAATGAGATTATTCTTGGCCAGGTTCTAGCACGCGGTGTTCAGGCACATTCGTTTGTTCGCGCATAAATTAGATGTTCTCATTGATTCTCATATAGTTTGAGTCTGATGTCGAGCGCTCATAAGCACGTAAGGGCCGAAAACTCTGATGTGCACATTGAAGTCGCAAAGAGATTCGAGCAACACGGGCAGCGTTACTCGTCGAAACGGCGAGCAATTGTCTCAATGCTAGAAACTTCGGATCGACCGTTAACAATTGCGGAAATTTTGCAGCGATCAAAAAGCTTTAAGGGCACAAAAAACGAAATAGCGCAAAGTTCACTGTATAGAAATCTTGTAGTGCTCGAAGAGGTTGGTGCGGTGCAACGCGTTGTTAGTACAGATGAAAACGGCCGATATGAGCTAAACGAAGAAATTCTTGGACACCATCACCACATGCTGTGTTCAAAGTGTGGTGATGTGCGCGACGTGACTATCCCAGACCAACTCGAAGAAGAACTTGAAAACGCTCTCAGCCAACTTGCAAAACGCTCTGGCTTCAAGCTAGATCAGCATCGACTCGACTTGATTGGTCGATGCAAAAATTGTTCTTGAATTAGTTTTTAGCGAGTTTGGCGATCTGCTCGCTAATTCGATCAATTTGCTCTCGCAATTCGTCGGCTGTGACCACGTTTGCAAGTGCGAGTTGAACACTTGCGATCTCACGGGCGAGAAATTCTGCGTCATTTTGAGTGCGAGTTGCGACATTACGGTCAACTTGTGCTTGCTCGCGGTCGCGACTTTCTTGTCGGTTGTGTGCCAGCAAAATTAGTGGCGCTGCATAGGCAGCCTGAATTGAAAACATCAGATTTAACAAAATGAATGGATATTTATCCCACCGAAACGAGATGAACAAAATATTGATGCCGACCCAAATAAGCACCAAAATTGACTGAATTATCAAGAATTTGGCGGTACCCATGTGGCGCGCAATGTTTTCAGCAAACTGACCAAATGCCGAGCGGTTGTATTGAACGCCAATTTTTGGTTGGTTGCGTGGACGACCAAGATCTTCGCTACGTTTCATTTTCGTCTCCAGTCGGCCGGCAAAGCATTATCGAGGACGTCATCGACTGTAACGGCGCCCAGTAGTCGACCATTTGAATCACATACACCGACTGCCAGCATGTTGTACGAAGCCAAACGCTTTGCAACATCACGATCGGCGAGCATCGGGTCAATAGTTGGTTCGTTATCAAGGCACTGCTTGAGCAACAAACTTGGCCGCTCTCGCAACAAACGCTGAAAATGTACGACACCGAGATATGTGCCAGTCGGTGGATAGTGCGGTGCGTGAGCTACAAAAACTTGCGCTGCAATCGACACAAGTCGCTCGGGGTCGCGAATGTGGGCGAGTGCTTCGGCAACAGTTGCGTCTGGGCCGAGCACGATGATGTCTGGGGTCATTAACGAACCCGCAGTGCCGATGGGATATGACAACAACTGGCGCATAGTTTCGGCGTCTTCGTCGTCCATCGCATCAAGAACTTTGGTGCGTTGGTCGATACCCATTTGACCAAGCAAGTCGGCTAGGTCGTCGTATTCCATTTCATCGAACACGCTCGTTAGTCGTTCCATGTCAAGATTTTCGATCAGTCGAAGTTGTTCGTCTTCGGGCAACTCTTCAAGAACATCAGCGAGACGCTCGTCGTCCATAGCGTCTGCAAGTTGACGGCGCTGTTCAGTTGGTAACGCACGAATAATTGTTGCCACGTCACTCGGGTGCATGTCACGAAGCCGGGCCGCTTCTGCGGCAATCGCGGTCGACGGTGCGAACAATTCGCTAACTTCTTGCCAGTCGACCAAGCGGTGGCCCGCACGTCCGCTTAACAAGCCGCGCTTTGATAGTCGAACTTTAGAAATCTGCCAAGAGGATGTTTTGCCAACGTGATGCACCAAAGCGACATCGCTGACAATTTCATCGCCGTGTTTTTTATCCAAAATATCTTTGCCTAAAAGCTGTTCGCCGGCTCGAGTGCGAAATGGGGTGAGGTTGATGTCCCACGATTTGAGTTGTGCTCCAGAGTTGTCGAGAGTATTGATTCGAGTCGCGCTAATAAAGATGCGGCGACGTTGGCTCGTGGCGACAAACCCCAGAACTTTTGGTGCCTCGGTGCCACGCCCAGAAACGACAATAATGTCGTTGATTTTGCCAATGGCCTGACCGCCGGCGTCAAGTAGGGGCAAACGCATGATTCGAAATGCATATAGAAGTTCGCCACTCATATAGCGAGGATACCTTTTGAATTTCGACGAGTTAGAACGAATTTTTCGCTGTTAGTGTTACGTCGCCATACGGGGACGTAGCTCAGCTGGCTAGAGCACCTGCTTTGCAAGCAGGGGGTCGTGGGTTCGACTCCCATCGTCTCCACTTGATTAACCAATTTATGTAGGTGGTTGTGTGACACAGAAGCATCTTGTTACTGGGCCATTTTCAGAATTGTGGCGAGACACCGTTTCGGCAGTTGTAATCGACGGCATCGGTCTTGACGGAAAGGTTTTTGTAGATGATCCGTCAGTGGCGGTGACTTTGGTGAAGTCGCCAGAGATTTTGTCGCAAGTTGACGATGCTGAATTCGCAGAGTTTCAGGCAATCAGCGAGTCAGTATTTCAAAATCTTGTGCGCAAATTGAACCGCGTGCACGGCACAAGTCACCCGGTGCGCTTTTGGCGGATTGTGTGCGGTGCGTGGTTTTTGCAATTCGCACAAGTTTGGTATTTGCGCTGGAAAGTGGCCAGTGAAGTTTTTCGGGAACATGGTGCGATGCCGTGTCGTCGAATTGATCTCGGTTGGCAAGAGTTGTTGCCAGTTACGCACGACGAAGCATCGCTGCTTTTTGCAACCGATCTCTGGAATCACATCGCATATTGTGATGCCTTCAAATTCGTTGCGAGCTCGAGTGAAGTCGAAACCGCGATTACTTCGCCAGATCGCAATCAAGAACTTTTCGAATATCGCACGGTGATTAATTATGGTTTGCCAGGCCGGAGCGCGAAGTCAAAACTTGAATCGGTATTAGCCAAAATTTCGCCACGACCCAAAGTTGTTTTGGCTGGTGTAGTGCAATCGCGGGCAGCACTCGTCGCAATGCATCTGCGCTTAGGTGTCTTGCCGCGACTGTGGCGGTTCTCGGCAAAATTAACACCGCAACCAGTTAACTCGAGCCTGCGCGGCCAGTTGAGCTTTTCAGGCATTTCTGGCGGTGGCTTCGCTGAGTTTTTGGGCAGTTCAATCTCGCGACATCTACCAACTGTTTATCTCGAAGGTTTCGGTGATCTATGTACCCAAACGTTTAGCGAAAATATTTTGCCTAAGCCACCACGGGTTATTTTCACCAATACGTTGTTACATCGCAGCGAACAGTTCAAACTATGGTCCGCCACATTTGTCAGCCAAGGCAAAACAAAACTTCTCTCCGGCCAACACGGCGGCGGCTACGGGGCCAGACGATTTTTGGGTTGGAATGAAGATTACGAATTTTCGGTTATTGACAAGTTTTTGTCATGGGGCAAAATTGGTTTTGAGTCAAAAGTGGCGCCTGCTTGTGTTCAATCAATTTCAGAAATTTTTAAACCGAACAAAGACGGCGACGTATTGGTCGTTCTTGGGCCGATCACAAGGAACTCGGATATTTACGGCATACTTGGAGTGCAGAGTAACAGCACCTATTTTAAGTTTTTAGACAAGTTTCTGTTCTCACTTTCTGACGAAGTTCGCTCACAGACAATTGTTCGACCAAAGAGTGCAAGTCAAGTTCGCAAACCAGCTCGAGTCAGTTCAAGTCAAGCCAAAGATATTTTTTCGAGACATACAAAAATTGATGGTGGTGACGTTGGGCTCAATCAAAGATTAAAAAGTTGTCGGTTGGCGGTAGTCACTTATAACGAAACCACCATTCCAACGAACATGATGAATGAGTTTCCGACGATTGCGTTGTGGGATCCAAAATATGTACGTCTAAATTCGCAAGCCGAAATCGTTTATCACCAGATGCACGAAGCAAAGATTCTGTTTTACTCACCACAACTAGCAGCCGAGCACATCACGCAAATTTGGTCAGATGTTGAAGGTTGGTGGAATTCTGCCCAAGTGCGTTTAGCGAGAGAAAATTACTGCAATCATTACGCTCATAGAGTGCGTTTTCCTGCATTGACCGTGGCCTCAGTGATTGCCGATAACCTTTAATTCTCAAGGTTTTTAATCCCACTGCACCTCTAGAGGGTCAATCATCCATGTATCTCGACAATAAGCGTGTTTTGATCACAGGTGGCACCGGTTCTTTAGGCAAAGTGCTGACTCGGCGCATTCTGTCTGGCCAAATGGGCACTCCGCAAAGCGTTGTCGTGTTCAGTCGCGATGAGGCTAAGCAACACGAGATGCGTATGGATTATCTCAATCGGCGTTCAGTAACTGAAGATGTTATGTACCACAACTTTGAACGCAAGCTTCAGTTCAAAATTGGTGACGTACGTGACTTTCACTCGATCGCCCAAGCGCTGACGAGCATCGATATTGTGTTTAACGCCGCCGCGCTCAAGCAAGTTCCGGCATGTGAATATTTCCCATACGAGGCTGTGCGCACAAACATTGAGGGCGCCGAGAACATTGTTCGCGCAATTAAAGAACTGCGATTAAGTGTAGAAACGGTTGTTGCAATCTCGACCGACAAGGCATGCAAGCCGACCAATGTCATGGGCATGACTAAGGCAATTCAAGAGCGGATATTTCTGACCGCCAACATTGACTGTCCGAAGACAAGATTTGTCGCCGTGCGCTACGGCAATGTTTTGGCCTCACGGGGCTCGGTTGTGCCATTGTTTATTGATCAGATCGAAGCTGGTGGTCCGATCACGATTACAGACAAAAATATGACCCGATTTTTATTGACTCTTGATCAGGCGGTCGACACAGTGTTTGAAGCGCTGCAGTTCGCTGAAGCAGGCGAAACTTATATCCCCAAAATCAAGGCGGCTCGAATTATTGATGTAGTGAGTGCGTTGATCGGCAAAAAGAAGATTGAGATCAAAGAAACAGGCGTTCGACCTGGTGAGAAACTGCACGAAGTTCTAGTTTCCCAAGAAGAGTCGCTACGCACAATTTCTCGGGGCAATTACTTCGCAATTAAGTCGATCCTTCCCGAGGTTTCCAAACCAACGCCAGTACCAAAATTTGATTTTGATGAACTGAGCTCAGAGCACTTCCTGATGACAGCAAGTGAAGTCGAAGCATTTCTCGATAAAAATTTGTCAGGTGATTTGACGGTTCGATAATGAAGGTTTGCGTTCTTGGCGCTGGGGGGCTGCTGGGACACATGTTGATCCGAGTTCTCGGCGAAACAATTGATGTCTACGGCACAACTCGAGAATTGCGATCTATCTCATCGCCGTTAGCGAGATTCTTACCCCAAGACAAGTGGATCGACAATGTTGACGCATCAAAGCTTGATTCAATCAACAAAGTGTTTGGTACTACCAACTTTGACACGGTGATTAACTGCATCGGATTGATTAAACAAAGAAATGCACAAACTACCGAATACGAAATGATGTTGATCAATGCTGAATTCCCGCACCGACTAGCACAAGTCGCAAATCAACAGGGCGCACAAGTGATTCATATAAGTACAGATTGCGTTTTTTCTGGCGAAAAAGGAAACTATGTTGAGAGCGATAAACCCGACCCTGTTGATACCTATGGAAAATCTAAACTCTTGGGTGAGTTGAACGATTCAAGAAATCTAACTTTGCGAACTTCACATATCGGTCGCGAATTGACGATACGAAAGAGTTTCATCGAATGGTTGCTGAGTCAAAAAGGTGGGCACGTCAAAGGCTACGGTCACGCGATTTATTCGGGTTTAACCTCTCAAGAGCTTGCAAGACTAATCAGAGAGTTGTTAACTGCGAACAAAGGCTTAACTGGCATGTTTCATGTTTCATCGCAACCGATTAGTAAACTTGAGATCATCAATAAACTCAATGAGCTTCTGAATCTTGATATAAAAGTAATCTCTGATTCGAAGGTGCAAATCAACAGAAGTCTCAATTCAGATAAGTTTCGACTCGCGACCAATCTGACTCCAAATGATTGGGACCAAATGTTGTTTGACTTCGGCAAGGACCAAAAGAATTATGAGTGAAGAGTTAAGAAAAGTTCTGACTCTTGTTGGCACGCGACCAGAGTTAATCAAATTGAGTCGGGTAATTCCGCTTCTGGACAAATACACCGATCACACTTTCGTTCACACTGGGCAAAACTATTCTGATCAATTAAATTCGATCTTTTTTGAGCAAATGAAAATTCGGTTGCCCGATGTTGTCTTGAATGTTGCTAGTGATACAGCGATGAAATCTATAGCCCAAATTCTTGAGCAAACAGACTCGGTATTAGATCAAGTGAAGCCTGATGCGGTTTTGGTTCTTGGCGATACGAATAGTGCGTTGGCGGTTATTGCCGCGAAGCGAAGAAAGATACCGGTCTTCCATTTAGAGGCAGGTAATCGTGCATTTGACGAGCGCACCCCAGAAGAAACCAACCGCCGAATCGTTGATCACACGAGTGACATAAACATGACATATTCACAACACGCAAAGCAGAACCTGGTTTCTGAGGGTTTGCCAGTTGACAGAATTTTCTGTGTCGGTTCACCAATGAAAGAAATTTTCGATCACCATGGTTCGCAAATAGATAGTTCTGAAATTCTTAACAGCTTAAATCTAAGTGCAAAGAAATATTTTTTAGTCAGTCTGCATCGTGAAGAAAATGTGGATGATCCAATCAAGTTTGATCAATTACTAGATTCGATAGTGGCAATCGCCAATAAATTTGAATTGCCAGTTGTGTTCTCAACACATCCGCGCACTCGCGAGCGACTGAACTCGACTTCACGCGATAAGTCGTCTCAGATTCAATTTGTCGACGCGCTTGGATTTCTTGACTATGTTAAGTTGCAACGCTCAGCCTTTTGTGTTGTTTCTGACAGCGGAACATTGACTGAAGAAGCGTCACTACTTGGTTTTCCGGCTGTAACTCTGCGTGAATCACACGAGAGGCCAGAAGGCGCTGATGTTGGAACGTTGGTCATGTCTGGCAGCGATAGTCAGAGTCTGATTTCGTCCGTAGAGATTGCATGCGGCCAGTATCAAAGCAGTACGAGTCCGACCCCAGTAGCTGACTATATGGTCTCTGACTTTTCTTGGAGAGTCCTGAAAATTATCACCAGCTATATCGATTATGTGAATCAACGTGTCTGGTACAAATAAGAATTAATGAGGTTTTTATTTGTACATGAAGTGAATTGGCGTGAAAAAGTTACCTACGAAGTTCATGACATCCCTGAGCTTTTATCAATTGCTGGGCACGAAGTAACTTTCATAGATTTTCCGGAATTTGCAAAAACTGACCCTAGAAATAGAAATCTTGGTTTAAAGACTTCAAGAGCATTTTCTCAGTCACGTGCTCACGCAGGGTCAAAAGTGGATGTTTTTACCCCAGGTGGTGTGGTTGCAGGTAATCTCAGGCGCTACTTTGCAACATTTACGTTTGTGCCGCTGTTTTGGCGAACCGTACGCAAACGAAACATTGACGTCGTTGTGCTCTATGGTGTTCCGACAAATGGTTGGCAGACTGTGTTTCTCGCGAAAATTCTCAAAGTTCCTGTGATTTTTAGAGCGATTGATATCGCACATCTTCTTCGTGACACACGATATAAAAATTTGGTTAAGTTTGCCGAGCGCTACATCTACAGAAATGTTGCACACATATCGGCGCATAACAAATCCCTCAAAAATTACTGTGTTTCTCTCGGCGCATCTACAAACAATATTTCTATAGATTTTCCGAGCGTCGATTTAGCTCGTTTTAAACCTCACCCCCGTGATAAAGAACTTGCATCGTCACTAGGAATTCACTCTGATCAAAAAGTTGTCCTATTTCGTGGCACGCTGTACCGTTTTTCTGGACTCGAATTATTCATTGAACTATTTGCAGCCTATTTGCGACAGAATTCTGACACACGTCTTTTAATTATTGGAAGTGGTGAAGCCGAGGCAAAAATTCGTAAGACGATCACAAAACATGGTGTAGAAAAACAGGTCATTATGCGGCCATTTGTTAGTTATGACGACCTGGTTCCACACATTTGTTTGGCCGACGTTTCAATCAATACTTTTATTCCATCATTAGTCACTCATTGTGTTTTGCCAGGTCGGGTATTGCAGTCAATGGCGTGTGGCATTCCAGTAGTTTCAACACCCTTGCAGGGCATGATGAATTACTCGCATGGCACAGACACGGTTGTTTATCGCAATCTTGACCCATCATTTGTTGAGGCTGTCGTCAATTTGTTAGCCGATACGACAAAAAGTCAAGTCCTTGGTGAGGCTGGACGCAATTTAGTTGCCGCAAAAGGATCTTGGCAAGACTTTGTTGACAACTTCGCCAATCTCGCCCAAAAAGTATCGGTAACCAAGTGAAAAAAATTCTTATTGTCGCTATGGCCGACAGTGTCCACACCGCCCGCTGGCTAGAGCAATTTGAGAATAGTGATAACGAATTCGTACTCTTCCCATCGTCACCTCATCGTCGAATTCATCCGAAAATCGTTCGCCTACTCGGTGAGTCCAGTCAGATGAAAATTTCAATACCAAACGGACTTCGTAACACCGGATTAATTTTCGCAGCAATCGATAAATTTGTGGCCAATCGTTTTCGTGGTTTGCTGCTTCGTCGAACCATTAACAGATATCAGCCGCATATTTTGCACGCTCTAGAGACCCAAGGAGCCGGCTACATATCGTTGGTAGCGCTAGAGAAAGTTAGTAAGCGACCGTATTTTATTTTGACTCTCTGGGGGTCAGACCTATTCTGGTTTCGTAAATTTGAGCGGCATATGGTGAGACTCAAATGCTTATTGCCACTCGTTGATCTTCTATCCATGGAGTGCGATCGCGATATTGAGATAGCACGCAGTTTGGGATTCAAAGAAGAAGTGTTTCCACCGTTTCCAGTAACGGGTGGGTATGAAATTGTTGAGCGATTTGGCGACGACGCCATGACAACCACCAGTGCACGCCGAGTAATTCTCGTGAAGGGTCATACTCGATTTGTTGGAAGGGGCACCCAGGCACTCGCTGCACTCTCAGCACTGTCTGAACTCTTGAAGGGATATGAAATTGTTGTTTACTCGGCAGATCCAAAAGCCAAAAGATTTGCTCGGAAGATTCGCAAACAATTTAAAGTCAAAGTTTCTTTGTATGGTCGTGGTGAACTTACGCACCGAGAATTACTCGAAATATTCGAATCATCGCGTATTTATATAGGTATTTCATTGTCTGATGGTATTAGCGTTTCGTTACAAGAGGCAATGGTGTGTGGGACGTTTCCGATTCAGACAAATACATCGTGTGCTGATGAGTGGATAGTGAACGGAAAGAGTGGCTTTATCGTTAGCCCAGATGATCATGCTGGTCTTGTAAAAGCAATAAGCAGCGCTCTTCAAGATGACACACTCGTTGATAGTGCAGCGCAAATCAATTATGAGGTTGCCCGCAACCGACTTGATAAGTCGATTATTTCAGCGATATCGAAAAACTTTTATGAGTATCTTGTCTGAATTTGATCAAAATTCGAGTGTAGATTTAACTTGTGAGTGATCAAACAGTTTTTGCAATTGAAATTGCAATTGTCGCAATCGCATTTGCAATTCACGTAGGCAGGCTGTCGAAAAAACGAATGTTGAGTTTCAAATATACGGTGGGTTGGATGTCTGTCTGCCTGTTTGGTGTTTTCGCATCTCCATTGGTGTTTTTAGTTACGCCTATTGCAGAGATATTGCGGCTAACCCCGACTGCGTTACTTGTGGCGATATCGACAGCTGCAGTTGCAGTAATCCTCATTCAATTATCCGTAAGTATTTCAGGTAATCAACGAAAAATGGAGACACTCGTCCGCGAGAACGCCTTGCTCCGCGAATCATTAGGCATAGAGCTGAAAGACAAAAAGTCTGACCACGCTGAATAAACAAAATACTCTGGTCATAATTCCGGCACTTAACGAACAGAATTCAATCGCTGCTGTTGTTACTGCTGTTAAGCAACGTGGTTTCGAGGTACTTGTTGTAGATGATGGGTCTTCCGATCAGACTTTTGACTACGCAAAGCAGGCTGCTGCGCGGGTAATTGACTTGTCAATGAACTTAGGGGTTGGTGGTGCGTTACAGAGTGGTTTTAAATATGCAATTAGAAACCAATTTGAAGCGATCGTGCAGATTGACGCCGATGGGCAGCATCCAGTTGACGCCATTGAGTTATTGATTGAACGCGCCAACACCACTGATTCTGACGTAGTTTTGGGAAGTCGATTTCTAGACGTCAACACAAAAATGCAAATTTCACTTAGCCGCCGCGCCGCAATGTGGATGCTTCGAGTTGTCGCTTCTCGAGCTTGCAAAACCACAATTAGTGATTCATCCTCTGGGTTTCGGTTAATTCGCAAACCATTGCTAGGCCACTTTGCCAATGCGTTCCCGTCGCATTATCTTGGTGACACTTTTGAGGCTCTCGTTATTAGTGGTCGAAAAAACTACAAAGTCATCGAGGTTCCAGCGAGATTTCAAGAACGCAAATATGGGCAATCGTCGGCTACCAATTGGGTATCAATTTTGCTTATCTTTCGGGTTCTAATCGTTACAACGCTTGGCCTTCATTTTCAACTTCCCAAAAAGGAAGATCGCAGGGCAGACTAGAAGAACAACTTCAGCAATAGGAGAGCAAAATGAAAACAGCAGTGATTGTCGATGCAGTTCGCACACCATGTGGAAAGCGCAATGGACGACTAAAAGATTGGCACCCGGTCGATTTGTCGGCACATAGTTTGAAGGCTCTTGTTGAACGAACTGGTATTGACCCAGCAATTGTTGATGACGTCGTCATGGGCTGCGTAATGCAAGTTGGCGAACAAAGTTTGAATATCGCGCGAAACGCAGTTCTCGCCGCCGGTTGGCCTGAAAGCGTTCCCGGCACAACTGTTGATCGTCAATGTGGTTCTAGCCAACAAGCCGCCCACTTCGCTGCGCAAGGAGTCATGGCCGGCGCATACGACGTTGTGGTCGCCGCAGGAGTTGAAGTTATGACCCGCGTGCCGATGGGCTCGTCAATCGCCGAAGGTAAGCATGGTTTTCCGTTTGGCCAAACAGTTCAGGCGCGATATGCAGCCGACGGCGGTCTGGTCAACCAAGGTATTTCAGCCGAGTTGATCGCCGAGAAGTGGAAGATCAGTCGCGAAGATATGGATCGCTACGGCGTTCGTTCTCAAACCTTCGCCGCCCGCGCAACGCGAGAGGGTCGTTTTCAAAACGAGATTATCCCAACACTTGATTCTGAAGGCAACGTTATGACTACCGACGAAGGCATTCGTGAATCAACACTCGAAAAACTTGCAACTCTCAAGCCGGCGTATCGCCCGCTTGAAGATGGCGGCAAAGTTACTGCCGGCAATTCGTCACAAATCACTGACGGTGCCACTGCGGTGTTGATCATGTCTGAAGAGCGCGCCAAGCAATTGGGGCTTAAACCACGCGCCCGTTTCGTTAACTTCGCACTCGCTGCTGAAAATCCTCGGTACATGTTGACCGCTCCGATTCCGGCAACGAAAAAAGTTTTAGAAAGAGCGGGATTAAAAATCAGCGATATCGACCTAGTTGAAATTAATGAGGCGTTTGCTTCAGTTGTTTTGGCATGGGAAAAAGAAATTCACCCAGACATGGAGAAAGTCAACGTCAACGGGGGCGCAATCGCATTAGGTCACCCGCTTGGCGCATCGGGCACTCGTCTGATGACAACGCTTCTAAATGAACTCGAGCGCACGGGTGGTCGTTACGGTCTGCAGACGATGTGCGAAGGTGGCGGTCTTGCGAACGCCACAATTATTGAACGCCTCGGCTAGATAATTTAAACCCAAGATGCTGGGATCAATAATTTGGTTCGGCCTCGGCTTAGTACTTCTATATTTCATCTGGAAGATTGGTCTTGGCATGCTGCGTGGAATGACGTCAACTCTGCCGCCACCTCCTCCCGCTGGAGAAATGCGCCGAATCAACGTGCGTTATCGATGCTCAAGCTGTGGCACTGAATTACGAATGACAATGGCGCCAGATCAAAACCCGCCGCCGCCAAGACATTGTCTAGAAGATATGGATTTAGTTGCGCCGATTGACTGAAACTAATCAGTGATATTTGGTTGCGGTATATAAACCGCCAAGAACCGCGAGCAAACCAGAAAACAAATACCAATTGTTTCGACCGCCAGGAACGAAGCCTAGGTAGTAGAGCAAGATCACCAAAGCACCAAGACCCAGCAGCGAAAACATCAAGATTGGCACCCACGATGGGCTGACGCGTTGTTCACGCAATGTTGGTGGCGTATATCGCGATGATGCATCTGCAATATTTTGTCCGTGCATCGAATGCGGATCTGATGTATCAAGACGATGGGTTTCATGCACGCGGCCAGGCTTTGTGCCTTTTGGGGTGGTTCGACCACCACCGCGACGCTTTTGGCTTGCCATAACTTCATCAAGTGTAGGGGGATAAATCACTTTGTAATTGCTCAAATCTCAGGCAGGCTGAAGGCGATGAATAACACTGGCGAGCGAATTTTGGTAATCGATAATTACGACAGTTTTGTTTATAACCTCGTGCAATATCTCGGCGCACTCGGGGCACAGCCGATAGTGATGCGCAACGATCAAATTACTGTTGACCAAGCGATTGCACTGAAACCTGACGGAGTTCTTCTCTCACCTGGCCCCGGTCAACCCCACGACGCCGGAATTTTATGCGAAGCAATTCAAAGGTTCGCTGGCAAAGCACCGATTTTTGGGGTCTGTCTCGGTCATCAAGCGATCGGCCAAGTATTTGGTGCTCGCATTGTGAGTGCACCTGAGCTTCAGCACGGCAAAACTTCTGAAATTAAACACAATCAATCAGGCATTTTCGCAAACATCAACTCACCGATTCGTGCGACGCGATACCACTCGCTTGTAATCGAGCCAAGTTCACTACCAAGTGTTTTGAACGTGACTGCATCCACATCTGACGGCATCATCATGGGAGTTCGCCATCGTGAGTTAGATATTGAAGGTGTGCAGTTTCATCCTGAAAGTGTGTTGACAGATCACGGTCGCGAAATTGTTAGAAATTTTCTTCAGCGCTGCAAGAAATAACTTTACGGAGTTGTAGCCGCACGACCAATAGTCAAGCGAATTACAAATCCAGGGTCAACCAGAGTTCCAGCATCGGTGCCTTGAGTAATAACTTTGCCGTTGTTGATGTCGCCGATTGGCACGTCTTGATATTTGATGTCTGGCGTTAATCCGGCAGTTGCAAGCAGGGAGCGCGCGTCAGCTTCGGTCTGACCTTCGATTTGTGGCACGGCAACTTTGTTTCCACCCGATGAAACAAACACTGTGATTGCTGAGCCTGCTGGGCTTTGTGCACCGATTGCTGGCTCGGTTCGAATTACGCGACCTTGTTCGATCGTCGAACTCGCTTCGTTGACCAAGGTAACAACGAAGTTATACGGTGAAGTTTGCAACAATTGTTGAGCCGCGTTGGCTACCTGACCTTGCACATTTGGCACCGTGGCTTGACCCAGACCACCTGATACGACAACAACAATCGTCGACCCAGACCTAACCTGCGTATCAACTTTTGGATCCTGCGACATGATCTGATTTTCTGGAACCTTCGGATCGTTGACGACTTCTTTAATTGAAAGCGTTAATCCGAGCGGTGCTAAAAGAGCAGTCGCTTCTTTAACTGTCAATCCGCGGACAAGTGGCACCGCAATCGGGGTGCTCGCGGGGTTATAAGTGATTGTGATTTGATCTCCAGATCGAGCGAGCACACTTGGTGGGGGATCTTGATCGTAAACAATGTCGTTGCCGACACCATCTTTAGTTGCCGCATATGGAATTGGCGTAAAACCCGATGCCAGCAGCTGTTCACTTGCTTGCTTGACCGTCAGATTTCGCACGTCAGGCACGGTGATCGATGCGTTCGCCGAATTGCGGGTGAGGGTTTGATATAGAAATAGCCCTCCTGCGAGCAGGACAATTGTGGCAATAAGTGCACCGAAAACAAATACTGCGGTGCGTTGCGGAGATTTGTCGTCATACGGCGGATAATTATTTGGTTTTGTCGCTGTTACGGAAGTCTTAGGAAGTAATTCTGTAGCCGAGTCTTGTGCACTTATCACTGTTGTCGCATTGATATCGGTTTGTGGCAAAACTTGTGTTGCCTGTTCAGGCACTGTTTTATCTGTTACGGCCAAGACGGGCATGCCTTCAACGAATCGACGTAGTTCATCTCGCACTTGTTCTGCACTTGCGTATCTATCGTCAGGCGACTTCTCCATGCACTTAGCAACAATCGCTGCAACTTCTGTTGGAATCGATGCCAGACGCTGAGTTAACGGCATGGCATGCTCATGAACTTGTTTGTAGGCAATCGCCACGGCGTTTTCCCCAGTAAACGGAGCAACTCCACAGAGCATTTCATACATCACGATGCCGAGCGAGTAAATGTCGCTGCGCTGATCGGTCGATACACCTTGAGCCTGTTCGGGGGAGAAGTATGTTGCCGTGCCCATGACTGCACCGGTTTGCGTGAGACCTTGTTCAACTCCCGCACCAAGTGCACGGGCAATACCAAAGTCAGCGACTTTCACTTGACCTGTTGTGCTGACAAGAATGTTGCCCGGTTTAATATCGCGGTGGATCACGCCATTGTGGTGCGCCGAAATCAGCGCAGACGCAACTTCGCTGACGAGATCGCAAACTTGCATTGGTGTGAGGGTGCCGCTTTGCTTTAAAATATCTGCCAAGGTCCGACCATTGACGTATTCCATAGCGATGTAATACGTGTTGTTAACTTTTCCCCAGTCATAAACGCCGACAATATTGGGATGATTTAAGTTCGCCGCGGCCTGTGCCTCGCGCCTGAAACGTTCGACGAATGCTGGGTCTGTTGCGAATTCTGGAAACAAAACTTTCAACGCCACAGGGCGGTCGAGCAAGATATCTCGGGCTTGGAATATTTCGGCCATACCGCCACGCCCAATGCGTTTGCCGATTTCGTATCGGTCGTTGACGATGTTCCGGCTGTTTTGACTCATGGTGTTGTCTGTTCAACTACATCGCGAATTTGATTTACGTAGTCACGAGCATCTGCAGATGATGAAAATGATGGGCGCGCAATAATCTCGCGTGCCAAGCCGAGACTTAAATCGGCGCGTGACAACGTACTGTCGGCCTCAACAGTTGGGTTAACCCACAAAAAGTTCTTACCCCGATAAATCAACACTCGAGCATCAGGCTTTGAGTTTTCATAAGCAACGAAATATCCACTGCGCAAATACGAGCTTAAAAGTACAATTACTACAACAGCAGAAATTGCTGCAGCGCCACTGAGAATGAGTTTTCTGATCAACGATTTCTTTTCGGGCGTCTCTTTGATGGCCGCAGATGAGAACGCGACTGAGTTAGCGCCGTCTCCAATCACATCAACCACAATGACGGTTATGTTGTCACGACCACCATTGGCATTGGCGATTGCGACTAACTGCTCGGCAACTTTTTGCGGCTCAATTTTTTGTTTGATGCATTTTTCTATTGCTTCATCGGTAACTTCGTCAACCAAACCGTCACTACATAAAACGTATCTGTCGCCATTGATCAGCGGAAGTGTCCAAGTGTCGACCGCAACGGTCGGCTCGATACCCAGAGCTCTGGTAACTATGTTGCGTCGTGCGTGGGTGCGTGCCTCTTCACGAGTTATCAGGCCTTCGCTAACCAAGTCTTGTACATAAGAGTGGTCAACACTGACTTGGCGAAATTCATCGTTGCGAAACAGATACGTGCGCGAGTCGCCGATGTTTGCCACAGCAGCCGAAACTTCGTTTGCTGATGCATTTGGCGTAATTGCTAATACAGCCAGCGTGGTCCCCATGCCGCGTTGATCAGTTTGATCTGCGGCAGCTTGAAAAATTGAACGGTTAATCTGTTCGATAATTCGGGCTAGTTGATTTGCGTCAGCAATGCCAGTTGTTTGTGCATCCGCCAACATTTTGATAGCCATGGCGCTTGCAACTTCGCCCGCATTGTGACCACCCATGCCATCAGCAACGACGAAGATTCGGTCTTGGGCAAGATATGAATCTTCATTTTGTACTCGCAAAGTTCCGGTGTCGCTCGATGCACCCCATTTAACCAGCATCAGTTAGGCCAACTCTTAACGTGATTGATGATCACGAAATTTCAAACTTTGCGCTTGATGTACCGAAACCCAATTCGTCTCCATTTACCAGCACTTGCTCTTCGGTAATTTTGACACCGTTGATTTTTGTGCCGTTAGTACTGCCCAAATCTAAGAGTTTCCAACCATCGGTCGAACGTCGCATTTGTGCATGTTCGCGGCTGACGTTACTGTCATTAAACACGACTCGGCATGAAGCTTGACGGCCGATTTTCAGTGAGTCTGTGTCTAAAGTAACTCTCTCGCCATTCTGCAAAACTAAAGCAGCCTCGACCAGCCGAGGAGAGCTATTCATTGGTTCAGCGATGTCTGAAACTTTTGCAGCTACACCGGCATCAGTCATCAGCTCACGTTCGATTTCATTGGTTATTGAGAAACTTCCGACCTTAATTGCATCATCTACTCTGAGAATCACAGAGATTGGTGCTTGATGTCTTAAGTCATTTCTCTCTGCAAACTGGGTTGCAGCCTCGGCAAGTTCGCGCAGCAGGTGTTTTTCAATATCGGCAAAAGCCTCGTAGTCTGTGGCATTCAAATTGACCACGAAATCTGGGTTGATTGGGCTCGATTTGTCCATTGAGTCGATCAAACCAAGTAGTTCGCGACCAAGGTTTAATGGCCTGATTGCAGAGCCGTATGCGCGCGCAAACATGCACCAATTCTACGCCCCGCATCTGAGAGTAACTGTTAGCGTCAATAGTCCATTCGGGCGAGTGGCGAAATGGCAGACGCGCTGGCTTCAGGTGCCAGTGTTCGCAAGGACGTGGGGGTTCAAGTCCCCCCTCGCCCACAAAAGTTTATTGGATGCGACAATATTCGTCGCGGTCGAAATTTCGACCCCAACGAGCTGTGATTAACTCAACTTCTTTTGGTTCGACGTGGTCTGGTCTTGACGCAGTCTCAAAGTGAAAGAGTCTTGCGTGCGGAGTCCAGATAATTCTGTATCCGCGTTCTAGAACTTTAAATGCAAAGTCGCAATCATTAAATGCAAGCGGAAAACTCTCACTCATTCCGCCCACTTCAAGATAAACATCGCGTTTAATCAATGCGCAAGCCCCAGTAACTCCGCTGCATTCGCGCGCGCACGCAAGCATGCCAAAATCTCCAAGTTCGCTACTCGAATATCCTCGACAGAAATTATGTGGAGTCGGGGTGTTTGAGTGAGCAGCACTTTGAATGCGGTTATCTTCAAAAACGAGCATTGGTCCGACCATTGCCACGTCAGACTCGGAGATGTGTCCGACCATAGTTTCAAGCCAATCAGGGCTGATAACTTCGGTGTCATCGTTAAGCAACATCACCAAAGGTGCATCGGTGCTGACTACACCGAGATTGCATTTGTCAGAAAAATTAAAGGGTTTGTCGTATTCGACGATTTTCAAACGATCTTGCCCCACTCTTTTCAGGTCGGTATAAACCTCGGCGGGGGTGCCTTTATCAACTACCACAACGATTTCGTAATTCGGATACGTCGTTTTTCTCAAGATGCTTTCAACAGCATTAACTACCAAGCAAGTATCAACACCGAAAACTGCCTTACGCGTTCCGCAAGTTGGAATAATTATGCCCACTTTTGGGTACTCAGTCAATTTTCTTTTCACCGTAACCATCAAATTGGTTTGATTAAAGCCGACTTCAGCGAGAATTGAGCGTCTCTCCAAGTGCTCGCGGACGGCTTTTGTCGCCGAAGTAAACGCATAAAGCTTGTTGTCGCTCGCAAGAGCAGTCGAACCGGCAACAGCACGCCAGTGGTAGAGAATTTTGGGAATATGCGCAATGTTTCTTGTTTGCTCTGTAACACGCAATAGCAAGTCGTAGTCTTGCGAGCCGTCGAATCCGTCTTGAAATCGACCGACTTTGTTTATCAAACTGGTGCGAATTACCGACAAGTGTGAGCAATAGTTTTGCGCCAAGAACCTTTCTGGTGACCATTTTGGTTTAAGAAATGGCTCATAGTGTTCGCCATCTTGGTTGATTTTGTCTTCGTCTGTATAGATGTAGTCAACAGATGGGTTTGCCAAGATGTGGCTTGCAACTTCTTTTAATGCATTTCGGTGCAATGCATCATCATTGTCGAGCAATGCAACAAACTCACTCGAGACTAGGGCGAGGGCGTCATTTGAAGCCGCAACGATGCCACCATTTTGTGATCTGAGGTAAACCTTGATTCTTGTGTCTTGTGCCTGCAATTCATTGAGGCGAGTTCTAACCCACGCTTGAGTAGAACAGTCATCAACGAGACACCATTCCCAATCTGAGTGTGTCTGCCCAAGAACTGAATCGATGCATTGTTCGAATGCAACTTGTGGTGGGTTATAAACGGGCGTGACGATGCTGATTCGCATAGTCGTGCCAACTATCGCGCGATGCGCTTGATTGCTCGAATCGGCAGCATAAAAAATCTGCCGATTTTCCATGATGCTGATTCGTAGACGAGATCGAGTTGTTTCGATTTAGCACGGTGCACTTCGTTAGCTCGTCCAACTTCGCCGAGAGTAGCTTCAAGTCTCGCAATGTGCTTTTCGTGGTTTTCGATATGAATATTTGCTGTTTTTAGTAGATCTTTGAGATGAGAAAATTTGTTCAGGTTGGCGACTGCCTCGCCGGCCTGGGCAGCCGAACCAATTGCAAAATCTCGTGATTGCATCAAAGCAAGTTCTAAAATCATGATTTTTTCTTCGGCTTTTTGTAACTTGACTTGCAATTGAATCAAATCACTCTGCAATTCTTTCGCCGGCAGTGATGTGGAGCGTTTTGAGTTGTCGTCCATGAACTAAACCCAATTCTACCTGAGTGAAGTAATGGTAAGTTGTAACCCGATGCAACAGCTCAGAGACATAGCCAACTCGCGCAACTTACTGTGGAACTTGACATTGCGTGAACTGCGAAGCAAATATCGACGTTCAATCTTGGGCTGGTCATGGTCGATGCTTAACCCGCTTGCTCAGATGGCGATATATACGTTTGTTTTTGGTGTGCTGTTCGGCGCCCAAGCACCGGTTGGAGACCCTTCTGGTATTACCACTTTTGGTTTGTATCTCTTGACAGGTTTGATTCCGTGGGGTTTTTTCTCGCTCATTTGCGGTGTGGGACTGCAAGCAATTTTGAGCAACACGACTCTGGTTCGAAAAGTGGCGTTTGCTCGCGAAAGCTTGGTTATCTCGCAAGTTCTGTTTTGCTCGGTGCAATTCTCAATTGAAATGACGCTTGTTTGCGTTGCGTTGACAATTGCAGGGAGCTTTGTCTTGCCATTCTTGCCGGTCACCGTTTTACTGATGATATTTTTGGCATTGTTTGCCATGGGCATTGCATTCGTCTTAAGTGTCAGTGCAGTTTTCTTTCGTGACTTACCCTATTTGTGGACGATTATCAATCAAATTTGGTTTTTTGCAACACCCGTCATCTACGACCCATCGATCTTTGATGATAAAGTTCCAGGTCCGTTGCACGCTATTTTGCACTGGAATCCAACGGCAGTCTTCATCCGAAGCTTTCGAGCAACGACGTACCACGGAACACTTCCAGACCCAAGAGATTTCGTTGTTCTTGGTGTTGCATCAATTGTTTCTTTAATTGCTGGACTCGCAGTTTTTAATCGGCTTAAGCGCCGACTCGCCGAAGAACTTTAAAAGTTTCAAGCCTTAAAGGCTTTAGCGGTGTTGTCGCTCAAGACTCCAAGAAGACTCAACTGAAACAATTCCCTCATCAAACAGGTTGGTCTTATGAACGTTGAACCTCAACCAGTTTTGGCAATGATCAAACTCAGTAGTGCTGGTTGAATTTGAAATTGAAGCCGACAGATAATACGTACCTTCAAGAAGTCCAAACTTGGGAATATCGAGTGTTGCAGTCGCTGGTCCGTCTAACACACGAATAGAGTTCGAAACTCTTTGCGTTGATGTTGCCCAAACTACATCTCCATTGAGTTTTGTCACGCGCACTCTCAAAATAGGCGATTCAAGTCGCACGTGGGCGTTGATTTGACAACGAACTTTTACCGCCGCATCCGAATCGAAATGCTTAATATTTGTCTCATCTGAAGAAAGAAGCTCGATTGAGTTGATACGTGCGTCACCTGTGCCCCAGCGTTCGCGCGATTCATCGTCGCGTTCAAGATGTTCTGCGTAGCTGCCACCTGTATAAGCAGAAATAACATCTGTAGCCAGCCCTGATTGTCTGATCTTGCCTTTATCGAGCCAGATCACTTCTTTACATAATTGTTGAACCAAACCAAGACTGTGGCTTACGACAACAATCGTTCGACCTTCACGACGAAACTCTTCTATCTTTTCGGTGCTTTTGCGCTGAAAATCTTGGTCACCAACAGACAAGATCTCGTCAATCAGCAATATCTTTGGTTCGACATGGGCGGCTATCGAGAATCCGAGTCGCACAACCATTCCGGATGAAAAATTCTTGACAGGCGTGTTGATGAATTTCTCAAGACCTGCAAACTCGACTATTTTGTCAAACTTCAGTTCGACATCGCGTTTAGTCATGCCGAGAATTGCGCCATTCAGATAAACATTCTCTGAACCCGTCAATTCAGGATGAAAGCCCGCCCCTAACTCAAGCAATGCGGCAACTTTGCCGTCGATTTTGATTGAACCTCGCTCTGGTGTGTAAATGCCGGTTAAGCACTTGAGCATTGTCGTTTTACCCGATCCGTTAGAACCAATGATTCCGAGTGTTGCTCCGTGTGGCACATCAAACGAAACATCGTTTAGTGCGATGAACTCTTCGTACGTAGCGCGTCTACCACGCAAAAATGCTGCTTTTATGTATCGATTTCGCTCATGGTAAAGCCTGAAGTTTTTCGAAAGCGATTTCACCTCAATGGCGTTTTTGGTCATGATTGAACTTACTCTTTTCTCTCTGCGCGCAACTTTGTGAGCACCGCAATAACTGAAGCCGGTAGTTTGTCACTGTTCCAGTTGGTTATCAACTTGTCAGCGTGTTGGTTGTAATAATCGTTTTCAGCAGATGGTTTAGTTAGGTCGTAGTACCAGGGCAAATGTCGAGCGGTATATGGTGGGGCGCTGCGCAGCGAGTTTGAGTTTAAGTGACCTACTCCGGGCCGATGCATTGCAAAAGTTGTGTCAATCGGAGCCGAATAGAAACCAGAGGGCAACTTGTTGCGCCAAAATTGTGACTCCCATGTAACGACATCTTGTTTGTGCACATAGTGATCTGGCAGATCGTCAATGCGCAGAGAGAAACCGACTTTGTCTAATTTGGGGTTGTTCCGTAGTGTTTCTTCAAACAACTCAAAAACATTTAGTGGCGTATTTTCATCCGGCAATATGTCTGGATCAGAGATAATGAAGTAACGATCATGTCCGAGTTCGGGCACCAAGCCACTCAGCCATGGTGCACGATGGCCAAGGTTGTAGCCGTTGCGAACAACATTATGTTTCGTTGACTTGAGAAATTCAACGAGCGGGGGGTAGGTGCTGGCGTTATCACATAGCCAGATTTCGTTTTGTCCGACACTTTCAAGCCAGTTAAGTAGTTGTTGCAGACACGTCAGGCGGTCACGAACAGTGATGATTACTGGGTACTGTTTCAACATTCCGAATTCTATTTGCGAAGCAACAAACGGGAAGCAATACTCCTAAGCTTTTGCTCGAATCTATAAGCACGTGATGCCTCAAGAAATTTTACGCGACTTCGCGCTTTATCGCGTTGAAAAATTAGCCCGTCTAATCGTGCAGTAACTGCAACAAGTTCTGCGTGCAACTGTGCACGCTGGGCATTTGTAATCGCGAGATCTTGGGTTCGTTGGGCGAGTTCTTGGGTTCGTTGGGCGAGTTCTTGGGTTCGTTGGGCGAGTTCTTGGGTTCGTTGGGCGAGCAAATTTTTCAGATGGCGATTGGTATGAACAAAATCAGCAACTTTTGTTTCAGTGAATTGGCTGAAAGCATCGTATTTATTTCTTACAGCGTTGATCTCGTTTATCAACTCTGTAATCAAGGTGTCGTAATCCTGATTCGTAGAGGTCACACGACCATTCTACTCAACCCGCATCTCGTTGATCGCGGTCTGTCATCTTGCTCAGATGACCGCTCAGATAGATTATGTCTCAGTGCATTTGCCTCGTCATTACCTGCCTAGTGTTTTGAATTGGATTGAATACTTTTACGTAGTAGTTCTGTTAGCGCACTTGACTCAAGGTCCAGTGCTAAAACTTTGGGAAGGTAGTGGACAGTCGGGTTCATCTGTTCTTGAGGTAACGAAGTATTCGACTTATCTGATTTTTCAGTTGCCGGCAATTGTTTTGTTGGCCCGTCGGGGTATTCCGCAAAATATGTTGCGGGGGCCAGTGGGTTTACTCCTCTGTTTTTGCGGTTGGATGTTGCTTTCTACGGCTTGGGCCACGGCAAGTAGCTATGCGCTCGTTGCCTCAGTGTCACTTTTTGTTACTTGTCTTGCTGGGCTTTATATCGCACGTAGTTTTACTCTGCTACAACAACTCACATTGTTTTTAGTTGCGATGCAACCAGGTTTAATACTTTCTTGGTATGCCGTGCGCAACGACTGGTCGGGTGCAGTCAACTTCGACGAAAACTATTGGGTCGGCATCTATTTCAATCGCAATTCGTTCGCGCCGCCCGCAGCGCTCGGGTTTCTTGCTGCTGGCGCCCTCGCATGGATCTTGATAGTGCGACGTCCAAGGTTTTGGGTTCCTTTAACAATAGTTTTGGCTGATGTGATGCTGCTCAATATCGGGCTTTTGATAAGAACTAAGTCTTCAACATCACTTGGGGCCATAGGCGTTTTCATTTTTGTCTGGGGGTTCTGGACAATCGTCAGGCAGGTTCAAAGAAAGACGTTTATCTCGGCTCGGCAAATGTTGCAGACGATCTATCCGTTATTTGTTTTAGCGATTATTTTGCTCACTTGGATCGGTTTCAGATTTCAGAAACCTTTGCTTGGCCTATTTGACAACAAACTCGACTTCAGTGGTCGAACGTTGTTGTGGCGTTTTAGTTGGGACGGTTTTCTTGACAAGCCAATTTTTGGCTGGGGTTGGTTCTCTGCGTGGAACACCCCAAACTTTTTTCATGAACGCGAGTTTTGGTGGGCAATTTCAAGCACCACCTGGTCTCACAGTGCGATTATGGATGTTTTGCTAGGTGGCGGAATAGTTGGCGCCGGTCTATTTGTTTTGGCCATTTTATGGAGCGGTGCTCGTCAGCTTGAGCGCGTGCAAACACAAATTGCCGGACAATGGACTTTCGCAGCAACCTGGTTTGTTTTAGCAGCAGCGACCCAGGAGAGTTTTGTTATCGGCAACCACTTCATGTGGCTGCTGCTTGTCGCCGCAATGTCTGGCAGCCGCGATGACAAAATTACGAAATTCTAAATTTATTGTTCTTGAAGGAGTTTGATCATAAGTTCACGCGAGTCGGTGGGCTCGGTGTTAAGGCTTGACTGGTCAATTGGCTTAACTGCGACATGAGAGATAAGTGGATGCCGTGGGCGTTCGTCAATTTCGTTTTCGCCAAATAACTCTTCGTGAACTTTTTCGCCGACACGCAGACCAACGACTTCGATCTTGATTGGTTTGCCACTGTTGCGAACTAGTTGTTCGGCAACTTCATAGATGTTTACCGGCTTGCCCATATCGAGCACCAAAACTTCTCCGGTCGAACCGATTGCACCAGCTTGAATAACAAGTTGAACAGCCTCAGAAATAGTCATGAAATATCGTGTTACACCGCGATGGGTCACGGTCACTGGTCCACCCTTGGCGATCTGATCTCTAAACGACATCAGAACACTTCCGCGCGAACCAAGGACGTTTCCGAATCGCACCGAAATGTATTTGCCCGGACCTGAGTTAAAAGCGAACTCGGCAGTAAGACGCTCAGCGATTCGTTTTGAGTATCCGAGCACGCTGATTGGGTTCGCTGCCTTATCAGTAGAAATGTTGACGAATACTTCGACACTTGATCGTTGAGACGCCTTAAGCAGGGTTAAGGTGCCGAGAACATTAGTTTGATACGCCTCATGTGGGTATCGCTCAAGAAGTGGCAAATGCTTTAATGCCGCGGCGTGAAATACAACTTGAGGTTTTCTTGACTCAAACACTGCGTTAATTGCACTTGCATCACGCAAGTCAGCCAAAACAGTTTGGGGTGTGTCAAGTAGTGCGCGACCGTAAATAGACAGTTGAACTTCATGGAGCGCACTCTCGTCTCGATCAAGCATGATGATTTCAGCTGGATTAAATCGCACTAGTTGGCGACAAAGCTCACTGCCGATGCTGCCGCCAGCACCCGTTACTAATACGCGACGATTTACCAAGTACTCCGAAATTTCGTCGAGATTTATCGTGACTCGACGGCGTCCGAGAAGATCTTCGTCGGTCAGGTCACGAATGTCGCTGGCGTCTACTGGCCGCTCATTTAAAGTTTGTACCGCAGGAAGAATTTTTACATCGAGTTTTGCATCACGCGCAGTTTGGGCGATCTCGCTGACGATGTTTGATTCTGCAGACGGAATAGCAATAAGCAAAGTTGTCGCCCCAGTGCGAAGTACAGCCTTTTGAATCGAGTCACGACCGCCCAATACGGGAACCCCCGAAATTCTGAGGCGATGAGTTGAAGTGTTGTCATCTAAGAAGCCAACTGGCAAATAAATTGAGTTTGGGTTGCGCAACATCGTGTTGACAATTTGAATGCCGCCTTCGCCGGCGCCGTAAATCAAAATTTTCTTTGCAGTTTGTTCTGACGGTCGACGAAGCTGCTCGCGAATTAGTCGCCACGTGTATCGACTCGCACCAGTAAAGAAAAGGCCAAGAATGCCACCAGCAATTATTGCGCTGCGTGGAAAAGCGTCTACCGATCGGTCGGCGAATCGAATGGTCAATAGAAGTGATGTGGTGATGAATGCAGAAAGAATCAAACCTTTTACTTCGTCAAAACTGCCGTAACGCCACCTGCGACGGTAGATGCCGACGATGTACCCCGTGACTGCTTGCACGACTGCCACGATTGGCAACACACGGTAGAGAATGTTTTGCACTGCCTCGCTAATGTTTCGCTCATCTTGCAAATATGCGCGCAAAATTAGGGCGAGTGCAGCTGCGGCCGACCAGGCGAGCACATCTAAAACGAATTGAATAACTCCAGTGACAGATACAAAACTTTTTGATTGACCAATTCGCTCTGCGAATAGAGCCATTCGAGTCCGAAAATTAATTTGGTTTGTCATTAGTTGCTGACTAAGGCTGCACCAACGACTGTATTTCCTGATTTTTCGGCGAGCGTCCATGCTGATTCGAGCTCAGAAATTTTTGATCGATGTTGGTTGACCAGAATGATTATCGGTGAGCTTGAATTTGGGCTTAGGTCGGTGGCCGTAATGTTTGCCAATGAACTAACCAACAAGGCTTGACACCCGATTACGCTGCTCAACTCGCTGACGAGAGCTTCGTTATCTAGTTTTGAATCAACGGGGAAGAATCTCAGACTTGTTGTTTTGTTCATATCTATAGCACCACGAATCGCAGTGGCTAAATGTTGAACTGAGTTCGGATTGCGTTTTTTATCAACGTTGCCCAAGAATTTTTGAAAGCTGACAAGACTTACAAGTTTCTTTTGATTTCGCACGAGGTTGTCGGTGATGACTAGTTGCAAAAGAATCAGACAGCCGATTATTAGACCGACAAGTAAGCCGAACAAATAAGTCTTTCGACCAACAGTGGTGATCTGTTCGCCGCCAAAATATTTATCTTCGGCAATAAGTTGCATCTCACCAGAAGCGAGTTTGACCGATTCTTCGAGTGCTACTTTTTGCAATGTGAGTCGGTCTCTTTGGCTTTCGGTTATTTTCGCAGATTGGGTCAGCATTTGATCTACAAGTTCACGTGACCGTGAGAGGCCAGTCTCTATTGACTCGGCCCGCAGCGAGATGAGAAGCTGCAGATAGTTGTCAATTGCCAAAGCGCAGTTGATCTCGTCTTGTTCGGTGCAGGTAAATGTGAACGATGCATTTGTCGCCGGTGAGAACGAAAACCGTCTGGCTTCAGAAATATCACCTTCAGTTGTCAGCGCAAAACGTGTCTCTGACTTGTCGACTCGAATATCTAAGTCGCCATCAATACCGGCCAGTGCTTTTTCTATATATTTCTGACTTCGTAATACGGCGAGTTGGCTAGTTTCACTGGGGATGGGCTCGAAAAGAGCTGGGTTCAAGTCGACCAAGGCGAGTGGCGCCATTTCATTTAGCGCCTCGTATGTTTTGGTCAACGTGTAATACCGTGGCGAAGTTTGTAGATCAGACTCTTGAAAAAACATCAATCCGGCACCGATCAGCATGGTTACTGGTATCACCCACCATTTTTTGCGGGCGACAGAGGCAATTGTGGCTAAATCGAACGAAATTCGCCGTGGGGCATCTAATGGGTTCACGCGTTCTAAGGCTATCAGTGGCGAGGTTTGACAGATATCGTTTCGCACGCTGTCAGAATGCAACTATTAGATGTCAGATACAAGTTTGACGATATTGATGGAGAGTTAATGACAACCGACCTTGAGCGAATTTTGGGATATCGAGATGCGGTCGACTCATCGGTTGAAATTAGAAAAGTTGCTGATGAGATGTTCGCATTGTCATGTTGGACTCCAGACTTTTGTGGGGCGTTGATTCGCGCCGCTGAACTAACCGGTACGTTCGAGAGCAATCCAAATGATCCTGTGCCTGGTCATGAAGTTTCGCTCGCAGTAATTAGCCCGAGGTTATTTAATGCTGTTGAGGTTGACTTTGGTGGTCGCATCTGGCCGCAATTGCAACAGCAATGGCCGTTAATTGACTATCACGGAATTCAAGATGTGTTTGTCATCAAATATCAAGTCGGGCAGCAAGAAGAGCTACGCATGCATCATGACGTCGCCCAAGTTTCGGCAAGTATCAAGTTGAACGACAACTATCAAGGCGCCGAACTTGAATTTCCGCGACAAAACTTTTCGAACCGCGAATTGAAAGTCGGTGAGATGGTTGTATGGCCCAGTTTGGTGACACATCCGCACTGCAGTGCGCCCATTACGAGTGGGGTTAAATATAGTGCGACTGTTTGGTTTGAGTTACCGATAGTAAATCAGCAGTAGTCAAAATTAGTCGGTCTTTTTGCGAACCCGCAGCGGTCGATTTTCGGCATTAAGACAATGACCATCTGTCAAATCAAACCGCCAACCGTGCAGTGAGCACGTGAGTGTGTTGCCGTTGATTTCACCAAATACCGACAGGTCGGCTTGTCGGTGTGGACACTTTCGCTGCATCACATAGTCACCAATTTCAATTTCGTCACTGAGATCTTTGTTGAAACTCAATCGCTCAGTGGCTTCATGTTCGGCACGGGTCATTCGCTCAACCGAGAGGCTCTTGAAGAAGTTGTACAGGTATTCGTTAAATTCGCCTGATCGCCAAGCAGTGAATCGACAAGAAAGAAAAAACGAATTTGACCAGTCGACGGCACGTTGATCAACGACGGTTTTTAACAATTCGTGGGGGATGTCAAACCTAAAACCAAAAGATTGATCAGAGAATTCTGTTACCTTTCCGTTTTTAAAATTAATCAGAATCTGTAGTTCACGAGTGCGAATCAGACAGTTGGCTCCGATGCCGGCTCGAAGCGCTGGGGCTAGGTCAAGAAGTGGTTCAAACCATGCTTGTATTGCACCAAGTAAATCAGACTGCTCGTTTGATGAGGCGCTTGACCACTTGGCTTTTTCGTCACCGAGCCATGCCGACCAATCAGCTTGGTATTGGCGAAGATAATTTTCCTTGTTGGCGAAAATTTCTGGAATGTCAATATTCTTGGGCGAAGAAACAGTTATTTTCTTGGTTGAGATATCAATCGCAGTGCCAGGTATTGCCAAGATGTCGTTCGTGCGGCCAAGAGCACTCAGTCGCTCTAGAAATTTTGTTTGATCAGGAAATATAGATGTTTCGTTTCCGGTGATCATGTTTAGATGAAACAAATCTTCGTCCAGAAAGCAGGGCGGGCCGGCCGATGGCACGACTGCCCGAGCGTCAAGACTTTCGACATATTTAATTGCTCTGGCAAATTGACTCTCGACTTTTGCACGCGCGAGGTTTAACTTTGTTGTTGGGTCTTGCTCATAGACCATCGGATACCAAATCGCGCCGCTGTATTGCAACCAATGCAAGTCGATTGGTCCATGACTACGCAAAGCATCGAGATTGCCAGTGCGACAGTCGTTTTGATTGACGAGTCGGGCAGTTTTATCGCTGACGACCAACGCCGAGTCGCCACCCGGGCCATCTGTAATGGAAGTTTCAACATGTATCGCAATTTTTGTTTCGCTGTCGATTGCGATCTCTTTGCCATTTTCTGTTTTGACGAACTTTGTGAAGCCGAGATTTGATAGTCGTTGTTCGAGTTCGCGACTCGGAAAATCGGGTAATAAGACAGTCGCCTCGCGTGTTACATGATTTGCCAAGAATGCTTCGTCAAAATGATCGCCGTGAATGTGCGATATATATAGGTGTGTCGGCGACTCAATTTTTGTGACAAGTTCAATGTCGAGCTGGTCATTGCGCGGAAATACAAACCACGATCCAAAAAATGCCGGCACGAACCATGGATCACAAAGAATTCTTGAGTTGCCGCTCTCGATGAGTATTCCGGCATGGCCTAGCGAGGTGGCTCGCATGATTATTTAGGCAACAGGTGGGTCAGTGAATTGTTGGCCCGAGCGAGCAACATGTTCGGTCCACTCTTTGCCATTCCAATAGCGCAGTTCAAATCTGCCAGATGGGTCGGCGTACCACGCTGCTGGCACTGTCGCGTTTGTTTGTGCGGATATACCCGTAGTTGTGGTTGCTTCAGCAACACTTTGAGTTTGCTGTGCAGCAATTGTCGAGTTTGCGCCAGTCGGTCGGCGAAGAAATGCGCAATAGCGACCATCAAATGTCGGCACAATTGAAACAACTTCCCATCCATCGCTTGACTTTTTTGTCAGTTCACTAGCCATCGCTTCGGGGCTCGCGTTATAAGGATTAAATGCAACATACTCAAACATGCAGTCAGGCTAGTGCGAAATGTGGTTCGAAAAATGACCACGAATACGATTTCTGTGCACCGTAACCTTGTATCTGTGGTAAAAAATCAAACAAAACGAATCGCATATTTTGGACCAGCGGGCACGTTTACCGAGCAGGCGTTGCTCACACAAAATGATCTTGCCTCATGCGAATTGGTCGCGTTTAGAACTGTGCCCGATGTCCTAGATGCTGTTGCGTCTGGTGTTGTTGATCTCGGATTTGTGCCGATTGAAAACTCAATCGAAGGAACAGTCAACTTCACGCAGGACGCCCTGGTTTTTGATTACGACCTTTTGATTCAGCGCGAGATCGTGCTGGATATCGAGCACTGTTTACTCGCTCGTAAAGGTGTTTCAGTTGGCGACCTAGAAGCCATCGTGTCGATACCCGTAGCAACAGCGCAATGCCACAATTATTTGCGCAAAAATTTTGGCGAACTTGAGATAAGGGCAGCCAACTCAACAGCTGAAGCGGCGCAAATAGTTGCCGCTAATAAGACAGAAAAGTTGGCGGCGATTGCACCAAAAAATGCCGCCAAAGTTTATGGACTCGAAGTTGTTACAACTGATATTGCCGACCACCAGGGCAACCAGACTCGTTTTGTGCTTGTCGGCAAAGGTGTGGTGCCGAGTGCGACTGGTCACGACAAAACGGCGATCGTTGTTTTTCAGCGGGCCGACGAACCAGGAAGTTTGATTTCAATTTTGCAAGAGTTTGCGGCACGGCGAATTAATTTGTCCGTTCTGCTTTCGCGACCGACAAAGCGCGGCGGTCTTGGTGATTATTGCTTCATCATGTATGCAGATGGACATATTCAAGATGAACTTATGGCCGATGCGTTGCGTGACTTGCACGCCAAACAAGGAGATGTGAAATTTCTTGGCTCGTATCCCGCGAGTGGTGCGCACGCACATTCAGCACGAGAACATGCGGATGCCCGATGGCGTGAAGCCGATGACTGGATGACAGAACTAAGAACTCGCATTACGAGATAGCGTCTACGAGCGGAACGGTGGCAGAGTGGACAAACGCATCCGCCTTGAAAGCGGACGGCTGTAAAAGGCCCGGGGGTTCGAATCCCTCCCGTTCCGCCACGAGAGGGTTCATTCTTTGACCGTTACACTAAGAAGTCGCTTGGGTAATGAATTAAGTAATTACTCGTTCTTTAATTTTTGGAGAGGTGCCAGAGCGGCCGAATGGGGCGCCCTGCTAAGGCGTTGTCCGGGTAAACCGGACCGAGGGTTCAAATCCCTCCCTCTCCGCCAGTTGATTTTTGCTGTTGTTTGCGTTGTCGTTTCAAGTTTGGTTTTTTTGCCCACGCAAGTTAGCGCTGCATCATGCACCGTTTTTCATCAAGCACGTGCAAATGATTCATGGAGTCGTATTGCCACACGTTACGGCATGTCGCTGACAAAGCTTTTGGCATTGAACGGGGCAAAGACCTCGACGATGATCTTGGTTGGCGCACAGATTTGCACCTCAGAAAAGCCAGTCATTGTGATTCCAGACACGGTTTATAAGCGCAAAGATGTGGTTGCAATCATTCGTGAGGTTTGGCCAGATGAACACGAAGAGAATGCACTGTTCGTCGCTCAGCGTGAAAGCAAGTTAAACCCAAATGCTGTCGGTGGGGTAAATGATTGTTGTGTTGGTCTATTTCAGATTTATTATTCGGTGCATCGATCGTGGTTGTCGAATATTGGTGTCACCGAGCCAGCGCAACTTCTAGATGCACGAGTTAATGCTCAGGCGGCACTCACATTGTTTAAACGCAATGGCAACTCATGGAAGCCGTGGTGGACAAAGTCTTGGCGTCCATAAGGCAGTAGGCTTCTAGACGAAAATTGCGCTCGTAGCTTAATGGATAGAGCATCTGACTACGGATCAGAAGGTTGGCGGTTCAAGTCCGTCCGAGCGCGCCACGCAGTTCAGAATATAGATACGACGATGCCGGCGAATTCTTTGATGCGATAACTGTTTTCGTCAAGGTGGGTTGCGAGGGGCACGAAGTCAAGCCACGAGAGAGTGCTTGCTGTGTCGTCTGTGCCAAAGGCTGCGACGTTGTCGAAGTATTTGTTAAATTCACCGCGGGCGCGGCGAAGGTGAAAATCAGATGTGACTATCGCGATTTCAGATTCTCGATTCACGCCAGAGATCTTGAGAGCTTCAATCGGATGTTGTCTGGTGTTAAGTGAATTCGACTCGATGATGATGCGTGATTCGGAAAGACCCAAAGAAATTGTATGTTTAGACGACAACTCGCCATGTCGTTTTGCATCACGTAAGCCAGCGGTGCCTGGCTGTCCGCCAGAAAATACAACAATTGATAATGGGTATTGCTGCCAAAGTGCGGCAGCAGCGTTTACTCGACGAATGCTTTCGGTACCGAGAAAGTCTTGCGCTTCGTTCGCACCAAGTTCGTAACCCCCACCTAAGACGAAAATAAACTCGGGGGACCATTCGCTTTTAGGCGAAGTTTCAGTGGCGAGAGCCTTGTCAAAGATAAATGTTGCAACGCCAGTTGAGAGAAAAACAAGCATGGCAATACTGATACGGCCAACTAGTTTGACTGCACGATCAATTCGATTGTTTTTGAATTTTGCAAAAATAACCATCGTCAACGCAATGACTAAAAGCCAAGTTGGGTCGACTAGTGATCGCATTGTTTGGATTAAAAGTAACTCTTATTCGACGACAGCCGAAATTTGAGTGTGTGAATCAAAATCTTTATTCCGTACTTAATGCCGTTTACCCGTGAGATCTCGTCGCCGTAGAAAGTGGGTATTTCAATTTCTACTATTCGCTGTCGCGCACCAATCATTTGCAAGATGATTTGCGAATCAAAGTCAAAATAATCCGAGTTCTTCAAGAAATTGATTTTGCGCAAGGAGGCAACGCTGTAAGCGCGGTATCCACTGTGCCATTCGGTTAGCGAAACTTTGGCTAGACGGTTTTGTAGTGTTGTCAAAATTTTGTTGCCAACAAACTTGTATAGCGGCATGCCTCCTTGTCGGGCACCACCTTGGGTGATCATCCGAGACCCAAAAACGACGTCGGCACGCCCAGACACAATAGGTTCGACCATCTGTGGAAGATACTCAGGCGCATATTGACCATCGCCGTGCAGCAACACAACCAAGTCGAGATTTTTTTCGAGTGCCCATTGGTAACCAGTTTTCTGATTACCGCCGTATCCCAAATTGATTTCGTGTCGAACAATTGTCAGCGGAAGTTGCGACTTGCTTTGATAACTCAGGCCAACTTTATGAGTGTCATCAGTACTGGCATCGTCGCACACCAAAATTGCATCGATTTGTTTTATGAAATCAACAGGTATTCGGTCTAGAACTTTTTCCAACGTATCTTGCGCGTTGTAAACGACGATCAAGATACCAATTTTCATAAGGACTTGATTTTACTACGGCCAATAATAATTGATCTCGCTCGCGCATGGTCCAAGATCAAAAACTGTTCCTGATTCATCTGAAAATACAGATACTGCATTTTCGGGTTGGCCTTCAACATTGGGTGTTCCGTCGTCGTATGTCGAGTTGTACCAGACAAAGTAGCGACGCTCGCATTTGGTGGCTTGGGCGAGATCGAGTTGATACTGGTTGTAGACAGACGACTTTTGCCAAACCGAGTAGAGCTGTTGGGGTTGGTTGCTCATCAATGAACTGTCGCTTGGCAGCGACATGACAAATTTATGTATTGGTTGGTCTTTGATTGTCTTGGCTGCCCAATGTCGTCCGCTTTGACCAAAAGACAGCGCGTCATTGGTGCTTGAAAGAGCCTGAAACCCAACAAAGATTACGAACAAAGCGGCAACACTTTGGCGCAACCATTTTATATTGATATGAATTCGATCAATAGTGATCGCAACAATTAGCACGAGGGGTACAAAGACCGGAATCATCATTCGATTATCAAGTGGCCCGAGCTCAAAGCGCACAAAGCGATATGCAGAAAAAGCAACATACACCGCCGTCATGGTGGTGCTTAGCAATAAGACATTTGAAAGCTTGGCTAGCTTGCGGTTGCGAATTTGAAGATAAAAAAAGATAGTTAGCAAGACCGTAAGACAAATTAAGAACAGTGATCCAAGAGCACGAGTCGCAGTCGGGTAGTCAATCCACGACATATATATGCCACCTTCAACTGGACTGGCGGTTAACCACGAACCAATTGTGGCATTGAATGTTTTCAGAGGATCAATGAGCGACCCGCCACCAGGTGCCCGCGCTCCGGTGAGAGTGCCGTCAATTCTGTCATTGCGCTGAAGCCAAAACCAAACTGGTACTAAAGAAATAGCCAGAATCAAAAAGTTTGTCAACACAGATTTAATTAATCCGAGTTGCCGTCGATCAAAGAATGCAGAACACACAGCGATAGTCACCGCGAAAACTGGGCCAACATAGCGAACAAAAAAGAGTGCGATGAACACGAAAACTAGTGAAACAAATTTTAGATTTTTCATGTGTTGCAAACTGATTAACATCGACACGATCAACAGCGCAATAAACGGAGGCTCAGACCAAATCATTGAGTACTGCCAGAGCAACGCAGGACTAAATGCGATGAAAGCAGTAGCTATAACTGCAATAAATTTCTTAACTTCGGCGATTTGTAAAAGTTGGTGTGCACCCAATACCAACACAGCGGCACAGACACTGTTGAGTATTTGCACTGTTAGATTTACACTTAGTCCGAGCAAGTCGCCCAAGCCAATAAATATTGATAATCCTGGGGGTCTTACGGTCATCGGGATGCCAGTTGCGTCAAGAAGGCCGTTTCCATTGGCGAAGTTTTTGCCGACTGCGACATAGTCACTTGTGTCCCAACTCCAGCCGACTCCCGAACGATTAGCGATAATCGTCAAAAACCCACTTAACAGAGCCAAGCCGAGCACCAATTGGTTGGCAAACACGAATTGTTTTGCTCGTTGACCAATCTTGATTAGCACGATCAGACTCTAACTAATTGTCTGACTTCACAAACTAGAATTATCTGAGAGGTGCCCCTATGAAGTTTGAAAATGACGTTGTCGTCGTTGGTGGCTGTGGGCACGTTGGTCTGCCATTAGCGATAATTTTGGCATCCAAGAATCTGAAAGTCGTCGCTTTTGACACAAACACTCAAGTTGTGGCGACAGTTAACTCAGGCAAAATGCCATTTGATGAACCTGGTGCACCTGAAGTTTTAACAGAGGTTTTGCGTACGAAACTATTTTCGGCGTCGAGTGATAAAAAACTAGTTTCAACTGCTGAACACGTGGTCGTAGTGATCGGCACACCAGTTGACGAACATTTAAATCCAGATCCTGAAGTCGTGCCAAATGCGGTTGCTCAACTTCTCGACGTGCTCAAAGATGGGCAACACTTAGTGTTGCGAAGCACTGTTTACCCCGGAGTGACCAAGTTGGTCGAAAGAGTTATCTCTGGCAGTGGAAAGAAGATCGATGTGAGCTTCTGTCCAGAAAGAATTGCCGAAGGTAAAGCAGTAGAAGAACTTATTGCGTTGCCGCAGATAATTTCTGCTCGTACCACCCATGCTGTTGATCGGGCAAAGAGTTTATTTAGCAATTTGACAAGCAATATGATCGTTGTCAGCCCAGAAGAAGCAGAACTTGCAAAGTTGTTCACCAACACTTGGCGATACATCAAGTTCGCGGCGGCAAATCAGTTATACACAATTGCCAATGACTTCGGTGTTGACTTTGAGCGCGTGCGTCATGCAATCACAACCGATTATCCCCGCGCCGCCGACATGCCAGGGGCTGGTTTTGCGGCTGGACCGTGTTTGTTCAAAGACACGATGCAACTTGCTGCTTTTAACAACAATAATTTCACGCTTGGTCATTCAAGCATGATGATTAACGAAGGTTTGCCGCTTTATCTCGTATCTCGAATCGAGAAAAATTACGATTTGAGCAAAATGACGGTTGGAGTTTTGGGAATGGCGTTCAAGGCTGAAAGCGACGACATTCGGTCAAGCTTGTCGTACAAATTGAAAAGAATTCTCAAGTTCAAAGCCCAATCTGTGATTTGTGCCGACGCACTCGTTAGCGACGACGAAACGTTGATTGGCGAAGCAGAACTTATAGATAGTGCCGACCTTATTGTGATTGGCGCTCCGCACAAGCGCTATGCGTCGATGCCGATCTCAAAGCCAGTAATTGACATCTGGAATATTCGCAAGCAAGGTGTTTTGATCTGAAACCCCGAGTCTCGATAGTTATTCCGGTTTACAACGAGGGCGACAATGTGCAGCCGATTCTCCGGCGAATTTTTGAAGTGGTCAAGATTGATGCTGAAGTGCTAGTTGTTTACGACGACCCGAGCGATACGACGGTGCCAGCGATTCAAAATTTGCAGTCTGAGTTTTCTGCACTGCGTGCGATTCACAACACCTACGGACGCGGACCGGCAAACGCAATCAAATTTGGCATCGATTCGTCAAAATCAGAAGTTGTAGTTGTGACTATGGCTGATGGTTGTGATGATGCCTCTCAAATAGAAATTTTGACTCGACTAGTTGAACGTGGCGTGGTTGTCGCAGCTGCGAGTCGATATGCGCGCGCTGGGCAACAAGTGGGCGGACCATTTTTGAAGGGTTTAATGTCAAGAATTGCTGGGTTGTCTCTTTATTACGGCGCACGAGTTGGCACGCGTGATGCAACAAATTCGTTCAAGGCTTATTCAACCGAGTTCATTCGCCAAGTTGGTATTGAGAGCGACAAAGGTTTCGAAATTGGAATCGAACTAGTTGCCAAAGCGCGCCGACATCGTCGACCAGTTGCCGAAGTGCCAACTATTTGGTTAGACCGTTCGTTTGGAGTGTCGAATTTCAAAATTGCGACGTGGCTTCCACGCTATTTGAAGTGGTATTGTTACGCGTTCGGTCCAAAGAAAGCGATGTCGAAATAATTTATGGCCAAAGTTTTAATCACAGGTGCGTCGGGATTTATCGGCGGGTATGTCGTCGAAGAATTATTGAGTCGTGGTCACAATGTTGTGGGTCTGGATAATTACTCAAAATATGGGCGAGTGACCAAGAGTTACGACAGTCACGCCAACTACAAACTTGTCGAGGGTGATGCGCAAGACGTAGATCTGATGACCAATTTGTTGATGGATTGCGACCATCTGATTGCTGGCGCTGCGTTGATTGGCGGCATTAGTTATTTTCACGCATACGCATACGACCTGCTGGCGACAAACGAACGAATCATGGCCTCAACTTGCGACGCGGCTATTCGCGCCCATCGCCAGGGCAAATTACAAAAAGTGACCTACCTCAGTTCATCGATGGTTTTCGAGAGTTCACAGCATTGGCCCAGCGAAGAGGGTGACCAACGCAAGATTCCGCCTCCGTTGTCGTCTTATGGTTTTCAGAAATTGGCTGTCGAATATTTCGCGCAGGCGGCTTTTGATCAATACAAACTTCCGTTTACAATCGTGCGACCATTTAACTGTGTAGGTGTCGGCGAAGGTCGAGCTCTCGGTGAAGTCGAAGTGCTTTCAGGCAATGTTTCGTTGGCGATGAGCCATGTGGTGCCCGATCTCGTGCAAAAAATCTTGAAGGGGCAAGATCCACTACACATTTTGGGGTCTGGCGAGCAGATTCGTCATTACACCTACGGAGGTGACCTAGCCAAAGGGATAGTCGCGTGTATGGAAAGCCCAAAAGCGCTGAATGAAGATTTTAATATTTCGACGGCCGAGTCGACTTCAGTATTGCAACTCGCAGAGATTATTTGGAACAAGATTCATAAATCATCAAAGCCTTTCAAGTATGTAAGCGACGAAGCATACGAATACGACGTGCAACGACGTGTTCCGTCAACAAAGAAAACCAAAGAAGTCTTGAACTTTGAGTGCACTACCACACTTGATGAAATGTTGGACGAGGTAATTCCGTGGATTCAGATGGCGATCAACGAAGGCAAGATCTAGCCAGAAGATGCGCTAATGCAAACACGCTTGTTTGGCGTGAGCGAAACAACAGACCAGAAATTATCGTCAGACATTTTTTGAGTCGTCACCGAAATCCGTGCACCGTCTGCAATGACAGTTCGCAATGCAGAATTTGGCTCGTCGGCAAATCGGCGGAAACCAATTTCTATTTCGCCGTCAGGCGATGAGATAAAAACTGACGATTTATTGAGCACTAAATAATCTGATGCGTCTAATTCTGAGCTGCAACCTTTATTGGGTTGCGATAACTCGCCAACCACCAGTGCGCCAGATTGCAACAACACTCGGTCTACTTCGGTGCGCACACTGTTTGAAGTTGTCGATAGCGATGAAAATTCTTGTGCGGGCGACGATTCAAGTGCGGCGGTCGCGGCAAAATATTTTTTCGCCGAGATATCGGGGGCTCGAAGTGTGTCAGGAAAGTAGTTTGGGTCGACAAATTGTTTCTGCTCTTCGAGAGCGCTGAGCTCTGCACGAAGCGATGCCGACCAGTCGCGCAACAAGTTGGCATGTGCGTTCATAAATGACCAGGTAGCTGTGATCGACCAGATAGCAATAATCACAGTTGCCAAATTCAGTTGCTGTCTCGGCAATTTTCGAGTTATTTCTGCCAAAACAAGAATGATCAACGGAATTGTGAAATAAACATATCGACTGGATTGAGGGGCCCAAAATTGCGCACGTGAGAGAGCCGTAAAAAACCAATTGACCAGCAACACAGTTACCAGACCAGCGAGCTGTGGGCTGAAAACTTTTTTGACTGCGACAAAATAGGCGAGCGCAGCCAAGAACACAATTTCAAAAACAAAGCCCCAACTAATTGAGAGTGCGAAGATTGAACTCAGCGAGGCAGCAAGCGATTCATTTATATAGCGCAATGCCACATTAAGGTTCTCGGGTTTGACTTCGCTTTGACCATAATTGAGGTACCACAACAGCCAAAGTGTGCTCGGTACTACTGTGACCCACCAAGACTTTTTAATTTGTTTAGATAACACAATTTGCATCGTGATACCGATAACGACCGCTATTCCAAAACCTGCAGAACCAATCGACAAAACAATTGAAGTCATTGCAAGCAAGTTGCCATGTCGATGCTTACTATTTAATGAGTGAAGCGCCAATAAGTAACCCGTCAGACTTACCATCGCTCCGGTTTGAAATGGCCAAAGTATATTTTCGGCTCCGGTACCAAGAAAGAGAAATAGAGCACCGAGTGCTATTGCACTGGTTTTGCCAAGACGCTTTGAAACGAGCGAGGCGAAAATTGAGGCTGTCGCAATATGTGCCATAAAGCCGACAAAAAGAAACACCCAATAATTTGCGAGGCCGACTGCCCGAAGCAGAAAAAGAAATATGGCCACCGGGACAATCGAAAGATGACTGTTGTGAGGTTGAAGAAATGTGTCGAGCGATAGTTGCCAACGATTTAAGACAAAATTCCATTCGTCGTATTGGAAAGTTCGATTGCTCGAAATTGACGCAAATCGGGCAAGAGCCAAAATGCACAGCACTACCCAAATCAACGCAGCTAAATTGAGCGATTTATTGAACAATTTGAGAGACATCAGAGCGCTTTGGCCAGCAAGCTGACTGTGAGACCAGGCTTTGAATCTTGTTGACCGACTTCGCGGAAACCGATTCGATTGTGAAAACGTATTGAGCCGAGATTCGGCGGGTTTAGATTCACTTCGCACGTCAGAAGTGGGGCGCACCGATCTTTCAGCATTCTCTGTTCGACAGCGGCATAGAGTTTGGCACCCAACGATTTATTGCGCATTTTTTCGCTGACGACAATGCGGTCAAGATATACAAAGTCTGAATATTTCTTTGAAAACCACTGATAGTTGACACTCGTGTACGGGGCCCCAGGCGCAAAAGTGATGCAAAAGGCATGAAGCGACTCGGCGCCAATCGCAAACGAATAGAGCGAGTGTTCAATCAAGAATTCGAGAGTCGCGCGATCAATCTCGCCTACGGCCGGCGCGTTTGCGTTGTTTAGTTCGAGAGCTAGATCAATGTCGGATGGCAAAAACAATCGAGGCTCGAGTTCACTTGATTGCATAGGCATCTAATAGCCTGACACAATGAACACTGCACACTTTGTCCTTGGTAATTCGATGGTTCAGCCGTGGCCAGATTCGATGCACTCAGCAGTTTTTGGCCTTGGTTGTTTTTGGGGCGCTGAGCGCAAATTTTGGCAATTAGACGGGGTTTACACAACCGCTGTCGGTTACAGCGGCGGAAACAAGCTTGACCCTACTTATCGCGAGGTGTGCAGTGGCAGCACGATGCACGCCGAAGTCGTGCTCGTAGTCTTTGATTCGGCCAAAATTTCATACGAGAAATTGTTGCAGGTTTTCTGGGAGTCGCACGATCCGACACAAGGCATGCGCCAAGGCAACGACATCGGCACCCAGTATCGCAGCGCGATTTACTTCACCAATGCGGAGCAACAAACCGCGGCAATCGCCACCCGCGATGTATTTCAACAACGCCTCACTCAGGCAGGCTTCGGCAACATAACAACCGAGATCAAACAATCAGCCGAGTTTTATTACGCCGAGGAATATCACCAGCAGTATTTGGCAAAAAATCTGAGTGGCTATTGCGGCATCGGTGGCACTGGCGTAACTTGCCCAGTGGGCGTGGCGGGTTAAATCGCTTCGGCGAGTTGTTCGGCAGTTGGTCGTCGAAATAGAGTCAGCATCGCAATACCAGAAAGCAGAATAACTCCGGTCATTAGTGTCCATGCTGCGTGAAATCCGCTGGTGGGGTCATCAGTTTTCGTTGCAGCGACAAGCAGTGAACTAACTAGAGCAATTCCAAGTGCGGCACCGATTTGTCGCGAAGTGTTGTTCAGCGCCGAACCCATGGCAAAACGCGGTTGAGGTAAGAACGCTGTTGCCGAACTAGAAATTGTCGAGATGCAAAGGCCAACACCGATGCCTGTGACGACCATGGTTGGAAAGTAGAAATCCCAATAATGAATTTCGGGCGAGATGAAGAAATTCATCCATCCGATACCAATTGACATGATTAGTGCTCCAGCAGCGACAACTTTGCCGTGTCCGATGCGATTTGCGAGTTTTCCTGCGGGTGCAGCAACAAATGCCGCCGCCAGTGGACCAGGCGAACCAGCAATGCCAGATAGAGATGGGCTATATCCCCAAACAACTTGTAGCCATTGAGTGTTGACGAAGATCATCGAAAAGAAACCCATTGAAAAAGCAAACCCACCGAGCGCTGCAGCGGTGACAAACGGCAATTTAAATAGACGCAAGTCGAGCACGGGGTGGGCGACTTGATTGCAGCGCCACACGAATATGCCAAGAAGAAGAAATGAAATTGCAAAAATGACCAACGACCGATTTGAAACCCAACCCCATTCATCGCTTTGGACGATCATCAATGTGAGCAGCCCAACGCCGAGCACCACAAGTAGCGCACCGAAATAATCAACTGTGCGCGGTGCTGTTTCGTCTCGCGACTCACGTAACAATTTCAAGCCAACGACGAATGCCAATAAACAAAACGGCACATTCACCAAGAAAACTGAGTGCCAGCCGAATGTATCGACCAAAAAACCACCAACCATTGGACCGCTCGCCGCAGATATTCCGCCGACTGCGCCCCAGATGCCGATTGCCGCTGATCGTTTCTCGACCGCGAACTCGGGTAGTACGAGTGCCAAAGAAGCAGGCGTGAGGATTGCTCCGCCAACAGCCTGAATGACTCTCGCGATAACCATAAAGATCGCAGTTGGTGAAACAGCACAGAGAATTGACCCAACCATGAAAATCATCAGCCCCGAGAGAAATGCTCGCTTGCGCCCAAATGCGTCGGCGAGTCGACCTGCGGTCAGTAAACCTGCCGCATAGGCAATGTTGTAAGCAGAAAAAATCCATGTGAGTGTGCGCCGACTCTCTGGCCACTCGGCAACAAACGACCCGAAGGCGACATTAACAATGCTGATATCCAGAGAAACCAACATCACGCCAATAGAAGTGAGGGCCAGAACTTTGGCGCCTCTCGACCAACTCTTCAAAAAATCTTCTTTCTGTTATTTGCCCCAGAGATTTTTGCGAATCTCATCGCCATCGGCGTTTAGGTCGCGACCTTCCCACTTTAGTTCGCCAGGTGTGCCCGACAGCGCAGCGATCAAACCCTGCATTGGGGTTGTGCCAACTATTTTGATTGCTTGCCTCGCAGCAAAGTGCGGATCATCAGCGATATCGGCCATCGACAACACAGGGCCGATCGCGGCTTGGGCTTCAGTGAATACTTTTAACACGGTCGCACTATTTCGAGACGCGCAATACTTCGTCATTAGTTCGTGCAAGACATCACGGTGTTTGACGCGACTTGAAAAAGTCGAAAATCTTTCATCGCCTGCGAAGCCCAATACCTCGACGACACGAGCAGCAACCGTGTCAGAGCTTGCAGAAACGCCAACCCACTTAGAGTCGTTGCACTGGTAGACGCCACGTGGAACTGTGTATGGCAACTGTGAACCGAGACGTGGTTGCTCTTCGCCAGTCAACACAAATAACGAAATTAAAGGTCCCATTATCTGAAACATCGTTTCAAGTAAATTGACATCGACAACTTGGCCGACTTTGCTGTGTAGCGCAACCATTGTCGCAAATGCCGCAACAACACCGGTGACTTCGTCAGTTAAAGCAATCGGTGGCAACATCGGCGGGCCATCTGGTTCGCCGCTAAGTGCGGCCAAGCCTGACATTGATTCGGCGATTGATGCAAAGCCTGGACGATCTTTGTATGGACCTGTTTGCCCGAAACCCGTGACACGGGTGATGACAAGTTTTGAGTTTCGTTGTAACAAAATGTCTGGCCCGACACCGAGTCGTTCAAGTATGCCCGGTCTAAAGTTCTCGACAAGTACATCGGCGTCGTCAATCAACTTTAAAAATAATTCGCGATCTTTTTCAATCTTTAAGTCGAGTGAAACATTTCGCTTATTGCGATTGACTAACTTCCACCATAAACCTGTGCCATCACGTGGATCTTTCCACGCCATACCGCGCAAGCTGTCGCCAACACCAGGTTTTTCGATTTTGATGACATCGGCGCCGAAATCAGCCAAGTAACGCGCACAATTTGGTCCGGCCAAGACGGTCGACAGGTCGAGAACCCGCAGATCTTTTAGCGGACCAACCATTTTTAATTTGGTCGGCTGCGACGCGCCAGAACTGAATCAGTCCAAGATCGGCCGCTAAATCTCCACGAAGTTTGCACAGTTGTAGTGATGTTCGGTTGTGGTTTTGGCCACAACAATTCGAGTGCGGTTGCGATGGCGACTGCTTCGTCGGCGGTTGGCGGTGGTGAAACAAAATTTTGAATCGTCACAAGGGCATGTTTCCGTGTTTGCGTCTTGGCAATTCTTCACGCTTTGACTGCAACATTTTTAATCCAGAAATAAGTTTTGTGCGAGTCTCTGCTGGGTCGATCACGTCATCGACATAGCCACGCTCGGCAGCCGCATATGGGTTCGCATATTTCTCGGCGTATTCAGCCACAAGTTCTTTACGACGTTCAGCAGGGTTAGCGGCTTGTTGCAATTCACGTCGGTAAACAATTTCAACCGCACCTTGTGGTCCCATTACGGCAAGTTCGGCAGTCGGCCATGCGTATGCCAAATCGGCACCGATTGATTTTGAATTCATCACGACATAAGCACCGCCATAGGCCTTGCGCGTGATCACTTGAATTCGCGGCACAGTTGCTTCGCAATATGCGTAGAGCAACTTTGCACCGTGGCGAATAATGCCGCCGTATTCTTGGTCGACTCCGGGCAAGAAACCAGGTACGTCAACAAAAGTCACTAACGGAATGTTGAACGCATCGCAGGTGCGCACGAATCGTGCTGCTTTTTCGCTTGACTCAATATCGAGTACGCCTGCCAAAACCATCGGCTGATTTCCGACGATGCCAACTGTTTTGCCGTCTAGTCGTGAAAAACCACAGACGATGCTTTTGGCCCAGTGCGGGAAGTATTCAAAAAATTCTCCATCGTCGACGACTTCGGCGATTACCTTCTTCATGTCGTACGGCTGGTTAGCTGACGGTGGCAAAATCGTTCGCAGCAAATCACATTGACGCATCGGGTCATCGGTTGGCGCAACAGACGGTGCATCAGCCATGTTGTTTTGCGGCAAGAAACTGAGCAGATAGCGCACATCTTCTAGACACGCTTTTTCGTCGGCAGAAACAAAAGTCGCCACACCACTCTTTGATGCGTGGCTCATTGCGCCACCTAGTTCTTCGAGTGTCACATCTTCGCCCGTAACGGTTTTAACCACATCTGGACCAGTAATAAACATATGGCTTGTTTCGCGCACCATGAAAATAAAGTCAGTCATTGCAGGTGAATAAACCGCACCACCAGCACACGGCCCGAGCACGACGCTGATCTGGGGAATCACCCCCGACGACTGCACATTGCGATGAAAAATTCCGCCGTAACTTGCCAAAGAGACAACACCTTCTTGAATTCGTGCACCTGCACCGTCGTTTAAACCAATCAACGGTGCACCAACTTTGAGGGCAAGATCCATCAGCTTGTGGATCTTCTCTGCAAAGACTTCGCCAAGGGCGCCACCAAACACGGTGAAGTCTTGGCTGAAGACAAAAATCTTGCGACCATCGATCGTTCCCCAGCCAGTGATCACACCATCTGTATAAGGATGCTCTTCAAGACCAGCCGCATGTGCGCGATGTCGCGCCAAAAGATCTAGTTCGTGAAAACTTCCTTCGTCGAGCAGGGCGTCAATTCTCTCGCGAGCGAGCAATTTACCTTTTTCGTGTTGGCGTTCAATCGACCTTGGCGAGCCTGCGGTAAACGCGGCTGACTTGCGAGCCTTGAGGTCAGCGAGTTTTGCATCCATTGAATTGCTATTCACAGAACTCACGATACTTGCCGAAAGCCTTGCGGCTCAGCCTGTTGATCAACCGCCAATAGTTGTCGCGGTTGGCAGGGTCGTTGCGGTTTGAGGCTCAGGAGCTTGCGTCACTGCCAGTGTTGTTGCCAACGGTGTCAAATCGCCCGTTGTTGTCGTGCCAGAAATTTCGATATTCCAAATGCCGGGTGCATTGAGGATGAACGACCCGTCGCCTGCGACAATCGCCGCACCTTGACGTGTCAATGGAACATTGATTTGAATTCCTGAGTAACCAATTGCTTGGGGCACCATCTTTACGGCGAAATTATTTATTCGGCGTGGTTCGATTAGTTCAATTCGCATTGCGTTTGTGCCGGTGACGCCAGGAGTCAACGAAATGACAACATGAAAGCGGTCATTTTTTAGTTCTTCACGGAACGAATAAATCGCCGACGTCGTTCGCACCTCTGCCTTGGCTTTAGGTGGGGTCGTCGCAACTAGCCAAGAACTGAGAATCAAAGCAATTAACGCAAACGCGAGTTCAACCGACACGGCTCGGCGCAATCGCCAAGCCATGCGACCAGTTAGGTTGTCGCCATCCAATAGTCGTTGTGCTACAAATTTTTTGAGCAGCAAAGTGATGAATAGCATCACCGAGACAAAAATTATCTTGAACACACCAAGGCGACCGTGACCACTAGTAAAGATTGATGAGCCATCTAATAGATAGACAAGCAACACACCGGTGAATGTAGTTGCCCCAAATGCCCACATGGCGTGTTGAGCGAATGCTCGCATCGCGCTAACCAAATCAGATGTGCCTGGTCCGATCAGCACTACACGCGAGAGCAACAACAAGCCGCCAATCCAATAAGCCATTGAAATTGCGTGAATGATGCCGAGCACATAACTAAATAGCGCGACATCTTGCCCAAGACGTGAAAGCCCAAGCGTGCTGATCATCGATATAACGATCGATGCGGCAAGAAATTGTGACGCCGGGTCGTTGATTCTTTCGGGATTAATTGCGACCCAACCGCAAGCCAAAATTAGAACAAATCGCAAAATTAAAATTGCACCACTACCTGTATCTAAAGCGCCAAACCAACCGAATGGATTCATTGACGCGATGAAGCCTTGCGATTCTGCGCGCATTGTTGAGAGCACCAGAACAAAAAACATGTTGATTGCGCACGCGATCCACGCGAGGCGCATGTATCGCAAAGTAACGCCATACGTCGGGCCCTCTGGCCATGCAGTAACGATCAGAGCGATGCCGCCGAAAAGTGCGGACATCAACAAATATTCGAGCACCCTCAGCAGACCAAGAATGCCACCGACTCGAGGTCCTGATTCTTGCTGTTCGATTGTTTCACCGATAATTGTCGGCGTCTGAGGTGAACCCGATGTTGAGTCAGCGCCTTCAGTTGCGCCTGCAATTGTTGTTTGAGTTTCTACTGCTGACGTGAAACTAAACGAACCAAGACTTTTATCGGGAAGCGCCCAACTTACAGTGCATAAACCAGACGGCGGAATTTGTGTCAGAGCTGCCGAGACTGTTTTGAAGTCGGTACCAAGTTGCGGCACACCGAGACCGACGAGCGTGCCATTGCACGCCAAAGAAAGCCCCATTGAAGTGACTACTTCGGGGTTGGCCAAAGGGTTTTGAAAAACTAGTTGCAACTGGGTGGGCGGCACCGAAACAACTTGATTTGCTGCAGGGTTCGACGAGCTGAGTTGGTTCTGACCAGAAACCGAGGCGCTTGCGGTCGAGCCAAAAAATCCGATGATCATCCCCAGGCCAATTAGCCCAGCCAAAGCCGAGAACTTAGCGGATTGCTTTGATTTCAAGATTGCCATGGACGTATATAAAGAGTAGTTAATTATGGGGCTCAGGCATGGTGAACCACCCCATAGGTAGGCTCGCTACGAAATGGCAACACAATCTCTCTATCGCCGGTATCGGCCCCGTCGCTTTGATGAACTCAAGGGCCAAGACCATGTAGTGCGTGCGTTGCGTAACGCGGTGATCAATAATCGCGAAGGCCAGGCATATCTGTTTTCAGGACCAAGAGGCACAGGCAAAACTTCGACCGCGAGAATTTTGGCGAAGGTTCTTAACTGCGAAGAGTTGAAAGACGGTGAGCCTTGCGGAAAATGTAATTCGTGTTTGTCGATCGATGCTGGTTCGAGTTATGACGTGCTTGAACTTGATGCGGCTAGCAACAACGGCGTTGACAATATGCGTGACTTAATTGAGCGTGCAGCACTCGGCAACCCGGGCCGACATCGGGTTTTTATCTTGGACGAAGTGCACATGTTGTCAAAACCGGCTGAAGCAGCGTTGCTCAAGACGCTCGAAGAACCGCCAGATCATGTTGTCTTTGTTTTGGCGACAACTGATCCGCAAAAAGTAAGCGAGACAATTCGCAGCAGAACCCAACACTTGCTGTTTCATCTTCTGCCACTTCAAGAGCTCAAAGAACATGTTCGTTGGGTTGTTGCAGATGCGAAACTTGTCGTCAGCGAAGATGCGATTGACCGTGTGGTGCAACTAGGCGCAGGTTCTGTGCGCGACACACTGTCTGCACTTGAACTTGTCGTGGCCTCGGGTGGCGATGTTGAAGAGCAAGTTTCGCTTGATGAATTTATCGAAGCTTTCATTGATCATGACCCTGGTCGTGCGTTGGCTGCAGTTGGTGCAGCAGTGCAATTTGGTGCCGACCCGCGCGCATTGACCGAAGACATCGTTCGTCATCTGCGCGATGCGTTTTTGTCGTTGATGGCCCCTGAACTTGTGCAGTTACCAAAAGAGCGCGCCGAAATAGTTGGTGATCAGGCGCGACGCATGGGTGCAACTGGTGTCGTGCGCGCAATCGAAGTTTTGGGTGATGTTTTGATCGAGATTCGTCATGCGCCAGATGCGCGATTGTTGCTCGAAGTGGCCGTCGTTAAGTTGACGCGTCAAAATCTGAGCGCCGACGTCGCTTCGTTGATGTCGCGTATTGAGCGCCTCGAGTCTGGTGTCACGGCAATGCGTGACTCGACCGGGCCGATCGCCCGACCGTCACTAGTTGACCCGTCAACTGGCCGAACCAAACTCGGTGGGCGTGCGTCGGCGATGATGCCAAGTGTTGGGCAGACTGCAAGACCATCGCAAACCGAAACTCAAGCTGGCAAAAAACCTGAAACCCAAACCGAGTCAAAACCCGAAGTTAGCGAACCCATGAAACCAACTGCATTGCTTGGTGATCCAGAGGTCAAAAAAGTTTGGCCCGAGGTCGTTGCTTCACAAAAACCAATTGTTCGAGCTTTATATAGCGCCGTAACAGTCAGTGATTGCAAAGATGGTGTGTTGACGCTTAGTGCACCAAGTGAAATGCACATCACTAAATCAAATGAGCATTTACAAACTTTGGTTGAATCGCTGCAAAGAGTCGCTGGCAAAAAGTTAGAGATCAAATTTGTTGTGGCGGCGTCAAAGCGCAGCAAAACAGCATCGAGCACACCAGACCAAGACGAGTATGAAGCAATGGAAGATGTAGCTGAAACAACACAAGCGCCGACCGGCAGAGTTTCTTCGCCAATTGACGAACTTGCCAAGGCGTTTCCTGGCTCAAAAATTGTCGATGACAAGAAGTAGCTAGAAGTGGCCTCGGCTTATACCCAACCGATGCAAGCGCTTATCGACGCTTTGTCTCGATTGCCGGGCATTGGTCCAAAATCAGCCCAGCGAATTGCGTTTCATTTGATTAAAAGCGAAGACCGCGATGTCGAGAATTTGTCGTCTTCGATTACCAAGGCCAAAGCGACGGTCAAGTTTTGTCAGCGTTGCTCAAATTTCTCTGAAGCAGATTTGTGCCAGTTTTGCAGCGATGATCGCCGAGACCAAACCACGATTTGCGTCGTCGAAGAGTCACGTGATGTCGTTGCGATTGAAAAAACTCGAGAGTTCAGCGGGCAATATCATGTTTTGCTCGGCACGATTAATCCGCTTGATGGTGTTGGTCCTGAACAATTGAAGATTCGCGAGTTGCTGCAGCGAATTGAGCCACAAAATGTTAAAGAAGTGATTTTGTGTTTGAATCCAAACACCGAAGGCGATGTGACGTCGATGTATTTGGCTCGTGTGTTGCGACCACTGGGAGTGAAAGTAACTCGTATCGCCAGCGGTTTACCAGTTGGTGGAGACCTTGAATACGCCGACGAACTTACACTGGGCAGAGCATTAGAAGGAAGACGCGAAGTCGCTGGTTGAGAGCGATCTAAAGTCAGCCGACCCGCAAAATCAGCGCGTCACCTTGTCCACCGCCGCCACAGAGCGCTGCAGCACCAAGACCGCCGCCGCGTCGACGAAGTTCGTAGAGCAAAGTGATTGCCAAACGATTGCCACTCATTCCGATCGGGTGACCAAGTGCGATGGCGCCACCATTGACATTCACAATCTCGTCGGTGATGCCGAGGTCTCGCATCGAGGCAACACCTACAGCAGCAAAGGCCTCGTTGATTTCAAAGAGATCAATATCTGAAACTTTTTTACCTGCGCGTTCAAGTGCTTTGAGAATGCTGCGACTTGGTTGGTGTAGCAACGAAGCATTATCGGGGCCGGCAACCATTCCGTATGAGATAAATTCACCGAGAGGTTTTACGCCACGTTTATCGGCGGCACGCTTTGACATCATCACAACTGCCGAACCCGCATCGCTAATTTGACTGGCGTTGCCTGCTGTGACGGTGCCGGTTTTATCGAATGCGGGCTTGAGCGAGGCGAGTGATTCCATTGTTGTTAAAGCGCGTACACCCTCATCGTTACTAACGATGACTGGTTCGCCCTTGCGTTGGGGAATCGTGACGGCAACTATTTCTTCGGCAAGCTTGCCGTTTGCAATTGCCGCAGCAGCGCGCTGATTGCTTTTCATCGCTAGGTCGTCTTGGGCTTCACGACTAATTTCGCCGGCGGCATAACGCTCGGTGCCAAGACCCATGAGGCAAGAATCGAATGCACACCACAGACCGTCGCGTTGAATTGCGTCGAGCATCTGCACGTCACCGAATCTAAATCCACTTCTTGCACCCATCGCTAGATATGGAGAGTTAGTCATACTTTCCATGCCACCAGCGACAACAATGTCGACTTCACCGTTGGCAATCATCTGATCGGCAAGGTAGATCGCGTTGAGACCAGAAAGACAAACTTTGTTGACGTTTACACTCGGCACATTCATTGGGATGCCCGCTTTCGCTGCGGCTTGTCGTGACGGCACTTGTCCTTGTCCGGCCATCAAAACTTGCCCCATGATCACATGTTCGACTTCGTGCGGGGCGACACCCGCGCGTTGCAGTGCTTCTGCGATTGCAAAACCACCCAGTTCAGCGGCACTAAACGATGCGAGTGCACCGCTTAGTTTGCCGATTGGTGTTCGTGCCCCAGAGATGATGTATGAGCCGGCCATGAGATCTCCTTAAAGTTGTGCTCAACAGTAGAGGCAAACTAGTGAGTTTTACCAACTGAATTTGTGCTGGGTTTAAGTCTCTTGCGAATGACTGGGTATTGTCAATGCATGCAAGAAATCCTTAAAGCCATTAACGACCAGGCTTCGCCAGAGACTTTTGCCGGTCTTGAAATTCCGAAAACTTATCGGGCAGCACATATTTTGAAGTCTGAAGAAACGATGTTCGCCGGGGTCGCAAGCAAACAGAAAGATCCACGCAAGTCAATTCATATTGGGCAGGTTGCAACACCCGAATTGGCACCTGATGAATGTCTGGTTGCGGTCATGGCGAGCAGCATCAACTTCAACACAGTTTGGAGTGCAATCTTTGAACCGATCAGTACTTTCGGTGCTCTTGCACGATTAGGTAAAGAAAGTGCCTGGGCGAAACGTCATGATCTCGATTATCACGTACTTGGTAGTGATGCATCTGGTGTGATCTTGCGTACTGGTGCCGCGGTTAGATCTTGGAAGCCCGGCGATCAGATCACAGTGCACTGCAATCACCTTGATGATCAAGATCCGTCAGCGCACAACGATTCGATGATGGCGACAAACCAAAGAATTTGGGGATACGAAACCAATTTTGGCGGCTTGGCAGATCTCGCGGTGGTCAAAGCGAATCAATTGATGGCAAAACCAAAACATTTAACTTGGGAAGAAGCAGCCGTTAACGCGCTGTGCAATAGCACCAGTTATCGCATGTTGGTTTCAAAAAATGGTGCTGCGATGAAGCAAGGTGATGTTGTTTTGATCTGGGGTGCAACTGGCGGTATCGGCGCGTATGCGGTGCAATACGTTTTAAACGGCGGCGGCATACCAGTGGGTGTTGTCAGTTCGCCAGAGAAAGCGCAAATTTTGCGCGAGATGGGTTGCGAGGCGATTATCGATCGCAAAACCGCGAATTACAAATTCTGGAACGACGACAATACGCAAAATGAAAGTGAGTGGCGCCGTCTCGGCAAAGACATTCGCACTCTTGTCGGTGAAGACCCGGATATTGTTTTTGAACATCCAGGGCGTTCGACTTTCGGCGCGTCTATATATGTAGTCAAACGTGGCGGCACGGTCGTTAGCTGTGCAGCTACGAGTGGTTTCATGATGGAGTTTGATAACCGCCATTTCTGGATGCGCCTAAAGCGATTAATCGGCTCGCACTTCGCCAATTATCGCGAGGCGTTCGAAGCAAATCGTTTGATCAGCAAAGGCATGATTCACCCAGTGATGTCTCAGGTTTTTAGTCTCGACGAGACGGGTGAGGCTGCATTTCAGGTGCACAACAATTTGCACGAAGGCAAACTAGGCGTTTTATGTCTAGCGCCGAAAGAAGGTATGGGAGTTACCGATCCTGAATTGCGTGCGAAAATTGGCGAAGAGAAATTAACAATCTTTAGGCGAGCCAACTAGGAGGTTTGCTTCGTGTCTTCAAACACTGAAATGCTTTTGACCGAGATTGATCATGTGGCAATTGCCGTCAAAGATCTTGAGGCGGCAATCGATTATTACAAACGCGCATTTGGAGCCACTGTTACCCATCGAGAGGTTGTCGAGCAAGACGGTGTCGAAGAGGCTCTGCTCAAAGTTGCCGAGAGTTATGTGCAGTTGTTGACACCGACTCGACCAGATTCACCGGTTGCCAAGTCGCTTGAAAAGCGGGGCGAAGGTTTGCACCACATCGGCTATCGAGTTGCTGATTGTGCCAAAGCTTTGCAATCAATGATCGCGGCCGGTGCGACACCGATTGATAAAGCCCCTCGCAAAGGTTCGCGCGGAACGACAGTTGCTTTTATCCACCCGAAAGGAAGCTTCGGCACGTTGATCGAGTTAGTACAAGAATAGAAATCACGTTGAGCCGAGTGCTGGTTATCTCGCTTGGCAGTGTTATCGGTTTGGGTCTTGGTTTCGTCGCCAGATCTCTAATTAAGAGGATTGATTCTGAACCTCGAAAGGTTTCGGGTCGCCTTGTTTTATTTGCCGGTGTGATTGGGGCAGTTTTTAGTGATCTGACTTTTCTGAGATTTTCAGACTTTGAATTGCGATTGTGTTTTGCAATTTTGTGTTCGGGTTTGCTGGTGCAATCTTTAATTGATATTTATACACATCGTCTCGTGCGACAAATTTCGCACGCGATGGCAGTTAGTGGCATTTTGCTCTTGGCATATCATGTCATCAAAGTTTCGAATATAAATCTGCTTGTTTCAGCTGGGGTCTGCTCGGCTCTCGGCATTGCTATCTCGGTTTTTTCGAACAAAGTTTCGAGTGGGTCGTTAGGTGCAGGCGATGTACGCCTTATGGCGGTTCTTGGCTGGCATCTTGGCTTCTTGAGCTATACGGCAGCAATGTGGGCGTTGTTCAGCGCTTGTTTGCTTGCGGGTCTGTTCGGCGTGGCGATGATTGCAGTTGGTCGCGGATCGTGGCAGCAGCGAATCGCATTTGGTCCATTTCTTGGACTCGGTTCGATGGCGACAATTTTTGCTAGCGAAGTGTCGTCGTATGGGTTGACGGCATAACTTAGAACAATGCAAGTACATCTGATCGACGGCACGTATGAGATGTATCGACAGCATTATGGATCGGCGATACGTGATCGCGAGCCGCCACCATTTGCCGGAACGATCGGTGTGTTGTCGAGCACAATTCAATTGTTGGCAGAGGGCGCGACACATATTGGCGTTGCTACTGATCATGTAATCGAAAGTTTTCGCAACGACTTGTACGACGGTTATAAAACCAGCGAAGGTATGGAGCCTGTTTTGCTTGAGCAGATTCCGATAATTGAGAACGCATTACGTGCAATGGGAGTAACCGTTTGGGCAATGGAAAAACATGAAGCAGACGACGCACTCGCATCTGCAGTTGCGGTGGCGTGTGAAGATCGTCGGGTTCATCAGGTGCGAATTTTGACGCCTGACAAAGACTTGGGTCAGTGTGTAAGTGGACGACGAGTGGTACAAGTTGATCGTCGCAACAATTTGGTTCTGGATGAAAATGAGATTCGCAAGAAGTTTGGTGTTGGTCCAGAATCGATTGCCGATTACTTGGCGCTTGTCGGTGATAGCGCCGACGGGTTTCCTGGTTTGTCAGGATGGGGCGCCAAGAGTGCATCAACTGTGCTGGCAAAATATGTTTCGCTCGACAAAATTCCAGATAACCACGAACAGTGGAAGTCAGATGGCTTAACTACGTTGCGTGGTGCCGAGAAACTCGCTCGAACATTGCGTGAAAACCGACAACTTGCCGAACTCTTTCGCACACTTGCCACACTTGTTCAAGACGTGCCAGTCGGCAGGGTTGACAGCTGGAGATGGCAGGGTGTGAAGCCCGAATTTGCCAGGCTGCTCAAAGAATTTGGTGCACTGCACTTACTTGAGCGGCTTGAAAAACTTGAACCCCTTGCGTAACAATTCGACAAACGCAATCGGTATCGCCCAAAAGTTCGTGATCGTCAATCCAATTGCGCGCAGAACTTTTCCGGCTCGCAATGACCGCCACGCATACAGCAACCCGTACAACCCAATCGTGCGTTGACCGCGCAACCGGTCAATCACTCTCAATCCCTCAAGCCCCTGCGCCCGTTTATACAAAACATAAGCGTCGTGCGTTCGAGCAAATCCGTAACTTGGGAGATTTGTCAGTGAAGTTGGTGTGAGTCGAATATTGGTCAAAAATTTAGGCAAAATTTCAAACTTGCCAAGCGTTGCCAGCCCTAACCAAAGCGCCAGGTCTTGAGAATATGCAAATGTTTCGTCGTAGCCACCGAGAGCGCGTATCGAATCTGCTTTAAACATCACGGCGGAGTTCATAAACGGGCAATTACTTGCCAGTCTGCGAATGACATTCAGATGCTTCGTCGGAGTTTGAACTTCGTTAATTAGTTTTCCGGAGGAATCAACATTGCGATACCAACTTGCGACCAGCACGAGCTCAGAGTTTTTGTCGAGGCAGTCAACTTGCAGTTGAAATCGATCTGCCGTCGATGTGTCGTCGGCATCAAGAATTGCGATGTATTGCCCACGAGCATTGTTTAACGCAATGTTTAGTGCTGGCGTGCGCCCGTGGTTTTTGTCGAGTGCGATGATTCGAATACGCGAGTCGGCAAGTCTTTGCACAATCGACAATGATTCATCAGTCGAACAATTATCAACCAGCACGAGTTCGAATTCAGTGAAAGTTTGGGCTAAAACGCTGCGCACGCTTTCTTCAATCGTTGATGCTGCGTTGTAGCAAGTCATCAAGACAGAAACTTTTGGTGCCACTGATTGTTCGTTCGTCAAATTTTTATCCCGACTTCAAAAGTTTTACAAATCGTTTCCGCCGACTGAAGTGACGGCCAGGCGATCTGCGGCACTCAAATGGTTCCGATGAAGGCTGCTGCCTTCCGGCCCTGACCTGATTCTCGGGCACTCGTTGCACAGGACCCGACCGCCACCTCACTCGACGGAAACGGTTGCCTAACGATACCGCCAAGCATCTTGCTGATTCTTGGCAGTGCACTCAGATAGCCTGCGAAATCCAAGCAGTTAGCGCTGTTCGGGCGATTTGGAGGGGTGCGAGAGCGGCCGAATCGGCACGCTTGGAAAGCGTGTGAGGCGCAAGTCTCCGTGGGTTCGAATCCCACCCCCTCCGCCATGATCACAGATCAACAAGCAATGACATTCGCGCTCGCCGAAGCGCGCAACGCACTCGCGCACGATGATGTACCCGTTGGTGCAGTTGTAATTCACAACGACGTAATTATTGCTTCACGACACAACGAGCGCGAGTTGCGCAATGACCCGACAGCGCACGCAGAAGTTTTGGCATTGCGTGACGCAGCAAATTTGTTGGGACGCTGGCGCCTTGAGCAGTGCACTCTCGTGGTGACTTTAGAACCATGCACAATGTGCGCAGGTGCGCTCGTTAATTCGCGAATCAGCAAAGTTGTTTTCGGTGCGGCCGATCTAAAAGCTGGCGCGTTTGGCAGTTTGTACAACATCGCAACTGATCCACGTTTGAGTCATCACCCTGAAGTCGTACACGGAGTGATGGCAAGCGAGTGCGCGGCGGTACTCACCGAATTATTCAAGAATTTGCGCGAAAAATAATTAGCAAAATTTAGCAAGCCAATTGGCTATCTAATTTTTGTTCTTACGAATTCTTTTGAGCAATACGCCAATAGTTCGATCAGAAATTCGAAGTTTTGATTTGGTTCGTGTGTAAGTCGCCACTAGTACTTTGTCTATCCAGATAAGCATTCTCTTGTCTTCTTTATTTGGTCGCGCTCTGTAGTTAGTCGCCCGTAATCTCGGCTTAGTCTCAGTTTCGGTGTAAAAATAAAGCGCCAAAGAATTTCGAGTAATTTCCGGTGGACAGTTAAGTGGTTCAGGTACACCGTGGAACGAGTCACTGTCAGTGTTAAAAATGACGCACTTATTTAAGCAAGGACTTATTTTGTGGACACAGTTTTTCATATCTTGGGACCAAAGTTCAAGTTGTCCCTCGTAAGAATCTTTCCAATTTTCATTGAAATAAAGTAAAAGGTTCACTCGACGTTGCCAGTTACGTTGAATGGGGTGCGCGGTAAAGTCGGCATGAATGTTCAAAAATCCACCTCTTTTTGTCAGATGCAGACCACCACCTTGGAGCGTTGGATCGGCCGTCAATTTTGAGATGCCAGTTAAATTCTCAAGCACTTGGATGAAGTCTTGTGAGTTAAGTTCCGAAACTAGTGCCCTAAAAAAATCAGGCATTTTTGATATGTCAGTAATTGCACACTTGTCTTCATTGAAGTGAGAATAGTGGACCCAACTACTCGCATCTTTTGAAGGAAATTCGCGTGATCCGATTAAAGCATCGGATGGATTTAGGAAGTCGTCAATCACAATATGAGGGAACGGTTTACCCAAGGAATAGACACTGCTAAGTTTCAAAAAATCTCTTGAGACCAAAAATTTAAAACTGCTCACCGTTTAGATGGTAACTGTTGTTTTGGATTGCAAGAATTAGAAAGCATTTCATTAGGTAGCCTGCAAGATGGAAGGGTGCCAGAGCGGACGAATGGAACGGTCTCGAACACCGTCGTGGGTTTAGGCCTACCGTGGGTTCAAATCCCACCCCTTCCGCCATTTTAAATCAGAAAATTTGAGTTGCGTCTAGCCTAAATATCTAATGGTCAACTCAACTATCTCGCTGGGCGATGTGCGCCAAGATTTAGTGCAGGCGCACGACCAAGCGATTGCGGCACTTTCGGCGCCGGGCACTTGGTGGACTGGTGCACAACGTCGCGAACTTGCACTCACAGCGCAACTAGCAATTAACGACTCAGATCCTGTTGCGCCGTGGGTAGGGGTCTCAACTGTTGCTAATAAATTGTCTGCGAATTTGACGGCGCCAAAGATTGCACACGATGTGATATATCGAATCTCTCGTCACGCAGCGACGTTGACGCGCGAATGGTATGAAAAGGTGACGGCCGAAATTGATCCACTCGCATTTGTCGAACTATGTGGCATCGCGTGCACAATTGCGCCAGTGACCGCTTTTCGTCGAGCACTTGGTTTGCCGGCGCTAGAAATCAGTCCAGCAAAACCAGGCGAACCGAGCAACCAAAAACTCGACAATATTGTCGCGGCACAACTCAATTGGGTGCCGGTTGTTGGGCCGGCAGACAAAGATGCTGCAGTTGTTCAAGCGTTCACGGCGGTGCCAGAAACAAATCGAGTGATTTGGGCGATGGCCGATGCTCAATACATTCCGGATAAAGAAATGGTCGACCCAAATTGGACACGGGGCACGCTTTCGCGTGTGCAAATGGAACTTATTGCAACACGGGTATCGCAGCAACGTGAATGTTTTTATTGAACAACATCACATGCGAGCATGCTCAGTTGGAGCGGCAACGAACAAGGCGTTGAAATCGATTTGACGAAATTGCGAAATGCGACTGGTGGCGCAACCGTAGAGTTTGCGCGCGAACTTCTTGACTTTGCCACCTCCGCAACCGAACTTGACGCAGCAGCACTTGAACTAGCCCGCCAATCGCTGATTAAAACCGCGGGCGTCGCCATAACGATCGACGCAGCAGCGGTGATTGCAAACTTTGAAATGATGACTCGTCTTGCAGACTCAACTGGTGCACGAATGCCAAAAGACGTTGTTGCTCAACGTATTGGCGCGGCAACTGCGATGGGTGTCGACCAAGTGATCTCGCGCCGTTAACTACAAAAAAGTTTTGTTAACAAACCTTGCCGACAGGTGGTGGCGTGAGATCGATTAGATATCTATCGACCGCACTGACAACACATTTGTTTAATCCATAGCCAGTGTGTTGATCGGCAGTAACTGTCAAGAAGATCCCGCCTTCTAATGCTTTGGCTGCGTTGCGCGATGATTCAATTGGTGTCGCAGCGTCACCTGTTGTGCCAATTACAACAATTGGCCCAGCGCCTTTGCCTGTGATTTGTAAGCGTTGCACCTGCGGAATTGGCCACAGTGCGCACGAATATCCGTATGCGAAACTCTCACCGAATCTTTTTGCGGCTTTTGTAAACACGGGAATCTGCTCGTCGACAGCAGCAACACTCGTCGGACCTGGATCATCGAGACATGAAATCGCCAAGAACGCTTCGAGTTCGTTGCCGTATGTACCACCTGGTTTGCGTTGATAGTAATCGTCGTAAAGTTTGAGCAACCCAGCACCATCTCCTTTAACCGCGTCAGCCAAAGCACGTTCAAGTGCTGGCCATAACTCATCTGAATACATTGACTGTGCAAGAGCGGTGTACATCACACCTTGAGTTACTGGTGTGCGATTGGCGGTGACGACCATCGGTGCTTCGTCAATTTCAGCGAGAAGTTCGTCTAGTGCCACAGCAGAGTTGCCTTTGCTATGAAACGCACATGAAACTCGTTTCGAACAAGCAGCAAGAAATGCGTCGAGTTGTTTTTCGAAACCTCTTGCCTGAGCCAAACCTTGGTCTAGCGAAGTTGCATTCGGATCGGACGCGCCGTCAAGAATTGCCGCCCGTACGGTGTTCGGAAACATCGTCGCCCATGTTGCACCGAGCTCAGAACCATACGAAAAACCAAAGTATGTGATTTTTTCTTCGCCGAGTGCCTGACGAATTGAATCCATATCGCGGGCAGTGGCTTGGGTCGAGATATATGGCAAAATTTCGCCACTTCGTTTGACACACTCATCGTTAAATTTTTGACTCAAGTCAACGATTGCTTGTTTTTCTTCGGACGTTTCTGGCGTTGAATCGATGCCGAAATATTCGTCGTACTCGTCGATGCAGTTGACCGCGGGGGTTGATTTGCCCGTGCCGCGCGGATCCCAACCGATGATGTCGAAACGTTCAATCAATTCTGAACTGAAGTAGTACTCGGCGTCTCGAGCCACGCCTGAACCACCAAAACCCGGACCACCAGGGTTGACCAGCATTGAACCAATCTTTTTGACAGAGTCAGTTGCCGGCAGTCGAGTCAAGAAAAGCGTGAACGAACCAACAGTCGGGTTGTCGTAATCAAACGGCACTGCAAGTTCACCGCACTCGCTCTTTCCGGCTGGGTCACCTAGACATTTGCCCCAGACTATTTCGTTGGATGAAACTGCGTTCGTAGTTGGTGGCGTCGTTGACGATGCTTGTGCTTCGCTGCTTGCGGTAATTACTTGACCGTCAATTGTGTCTTCGGAAGAACCAATCACGACTGGCTCAGAACATGCGGTGATAAGAGTCGTCAGTGTCGTCAACGCTGCAATTGCGACAACGAACCTGCGTCTAGTGTTTAGTTGATGCTCCACGAGTCTTCAAGCGTATTGTCATCGGACGATACTTTTTCGGTCAGCGAATTCATAAAGACGGTGAATCAAGCCGTAAAGAAACACTTTGGTCAGGGCGTTTGGTTGCATGGCGAAATTCAAGAACTGAAGGTTCCGGGTCATGTTTATTTCACGCTGGTTGACAATGATGGCGACAAAAAGGCAGTTCTAAGTGCGTCTATTTGGCAGGGTGTTTATTCAGCGATGAAGACAAAACTTGCTGAAAGTGGTTTGCAACTAGCCGACGGCTTAAAGGTTCGAGTCTTTGGTGAGCCTGATCTTTATTCGGGTAATGGCAGGTTTAGTTTCAAGGTCGCGAGAATTGACCCACGATTCACACTTGGTGACTTAATCGCTCAACGAGAAGCAGTCGTTAAACAACTAAAACTCAAAAAGCTTTATGACGCTAATCGTGAAGTTGGGTTGGCGCTTGTGCCGTTGCGAGTTGGCATTATCACTAGTGTCGGCAGCGCCGCACACGCAGATGTATTGAAAACTTTCAAAGACTCAAAAATTGGGTTCACAATTTTTGTGCATGACGCAAGAATGCAGGGCGACGATTCGATTGACTCTGTTGTCGCAGCCCTACAAAAAATGGATTCAAGAGACGACCTTGATTTGCTAATGCTCGTTCGTGGTGGTGGTTCGAAAAATGACTTGATCGCTTTTGACTCGCTTGAAATCGCCACGGCGATCGCTAAGTGCCGACTACCGGTTTTCACAGGTATCGGTCATGAAATTGATGTCAGTGTCGCTGACGAAGTCGCGAACCTTTCGCATAAAACGCCGACAGCGTGCGCCACTGCAGTTATTGAACTTGTTCGTGACTTCATTGAATCAACCGAACAAGCGTGGGACGGTATCGCCACTTTCGCACTTCGTGAACTTGAATCTGCCACGAGTCGACTCGCAGATCGCGCCAACAAAATCAGCAGTAAAGTTCTAGACACACTTGCGAGTGCGGGCAAACGACTAGCGATGACTTCTCAGCGAATTAGACATCGCCCCGCTGAAATTTTGCGTCTCGAGAAAAGTTCGTTGGATGCGTTGGCCGATCGTGTACGGCTTCTTGACCCGGTTAACACAATGGCCCGGGGGTGGAGCATCACCCGCAACGCCGGTGGTCAGACGATTCGCGATGTGTCTAAATTGAAAACTGGTGACAAACTAGTCACAACGTTCGCTAATGGTTCGACGACAAGCAATGTTCAAGAAATTTCATCGAAAGGAAAACCAAATGGCAAAACCAAAGAGTGACGAAAACATCGGTTACGCCCAGGCGCTTGAAGAACTCGAGTCGATTCTCACCGAACTTGAAGACAACGATGTCGATGTCGACAAACTCGCCACGCATGTGCAACGCGCATCACAATTAATCGAACTTTGCCGTGATCGCATCGGCAATGCAAAACTGCAAATTGAAGAAGTTGTGAAAGGTCTCGCCAAAGAGTGAGTCGGCGTAGCCTTTAGGCGTGTCAGTCAATAGACCAATCTGGTTAGAGTCGGTCGCAACACGCGTTGAATCGCGATTAAGCGAGTTTCTAAAAGACGAGCAAGATCGTTGGTCGAGTCTTGACAGCGATTTGAATGCGCCGCTAAGTGAATTGACGCGGTTAGTCGCCGCGGGCGGCAAACGCCTGCGGCCAGCCTTTTGCTATCTGGCATTTGTTGGTGTTGGCGGCGACGAAAATTCGAAACAATTACTTGATACTCAAGCAGCTCTCGAATTGTTGCATGCGTCAGCACTTTTACACGACGACATCATTGATGGATCATTAACGCGTCGTGGTGAACCAACTTCGCACACTCGCTATATAACGAAGCATTTAGACAGCAAGTGGGCGGGCGAGGCCAGACGTTTTGGTGAGGGCGCGGTTATTTTGATCGGCGATCTGGCTTTTGTTTATGCCGACCAGTTAATGACTGGTGTCAACCCGATGACTGCAAAAGTTTGGAATGAAATGCGAATCGAAGTGAATATCGGTCAATATCTTGACTTGCTTGGTTCAGCACAGCGTGAAAGAGATATGAACAAAGCCGAAAGAGTTTGCAGATATAAGAGCGGCAAATACACCGTCGAGCGACCGTTGCACCTTGGCGCGAGTCTTGTAGCACCAGAACGCGCAGATGTTTTGCTCGAACAGTTATCGAACTTTGGTTTGCCTCTAGGTGATGCGTTTCAAATGCGCGACGATGTGTTGGGGGTCTTTGGTGACACCTCGACGAATCTCACTGGTAAACCAATTGGCGACGACTTGCGTGAAGGCAAACCAACGCCGCTGTTGGCGATGGCATTTGACAGAGCAACAGCAGCACAACGCGAGGTGCTTGATCAAGTAGGTACACCACAAATTAGTCATCAATCAATTTCTGACATTCAGCAGGTGATCATCGAAACAGGTGCGCTTGAGGCTCTCGAATCCAAAATTTTGATTCTCGTCGAACAGTCAATGACTGCAATTCGTGAGTCATCTTTAAGCGAAGTTGCCGTAACTCGACTTATTGAACTTGCTGAGTTTGTGGCGTCGCGCAAAAATTAGACGCGATCAAAATTAAAATCTGCAGATAGCGTTTTGGTTATGACCGTAACCGTACGAATCCCCACGACATTGCGACCACTTTCGGGTGGCGTTTCAACTGTACAAGTTGAAGGCTCAACTCTCGCTGAAGTTTTAGCAAGCCTCAATGCTGCTCATCCTGGTTTTTCAGATCGCTTGCTTGATAGCGAAGGCAACTTACATAAGTTCGTGAATGTCTTCGTCGCTGACGACGATGTGCGCTATATGCAAGGTCTCGCAACTGCGGTTGCCAGTGGCCAAACGGTTTCAATTATTCCGGCCGTCGCTGGGGGCTGAAATTCAGCCAACTGAAGGCCTTCGGTTTTGATTTAGCAGTCTCCTAGATAGAGTGCTAACTCTCAAAGTTCAATTTTTTGAGACAAATTCGGAGGAATAAATCATGGCAAAAATCATTGCATTCGACGAAGAGGCCCGCCGCGGACTCGAAACCGGAATGAACAAACTCGCTGACGCTGTGCGTGTCACGCTCGGACCAAAAGGTCGCAATGTTGTGCTCAGCAAGAAGTGGGGCGCACCAACTATCACAAATGACGGCGTGTCAATCGCCAAAGAAATCGAACTCGAAGACCCGTACGAGCGCATTGGCGCCGAACTCGTCAAAGAAGTAGCAAAAAAGACAGACGACGTTGCCGGTGACGGCACAACAACTGCAACAGTTCTCGCCTGGAGCATGGTGCATGAAGGTCTGCGCAATGTTGCCGCTGGCGCAAACCCGATGAGCATGAAGCGTGGCATTGAAGCCGCTGTCGAAGCCGCAGTTGCAAGCATCAAGGCGTTGGCAAAAGTTGTCGATAGCAAAGAACAGATCGCACAAGTTGCATCAATCTCGGCCGCTGACAATGAAATCGGTCAAATGATTTCAGAGGCGATTGACAAAGTTGGTAAAGACGGCGTCATCACAGTCGAAGAGAGCCAAACATTCGGCATGGAAATGGATCTTGTCGAAGGCATGCGTTTCGACAAGGGTTACATTTCGCCATACTTCGCAACCGACACCGACCGTATGGAAGCCTCAATTGATGACGCTTACATTCTTTTGGTTTCAAACAAGATTTCGGCAGTGCGCGATATGTTGCCGATCCTCGAAAAAGTTATGCAAGGTGGTCGACCACTCGTGATCATCGCTGAAGATGTTGATGGTGAAGCGCTTGCAACTTTGGTTGTTAATAAGATTCGCGGCACTTTCAAGAGTGTTGCGGTTAAGGCACCAGGTTTCGGCGATCGACGCAAGGCAATGTTGCAAGACATCGCAATTCTCACCGGCGGTCAAGTCATTAGCGAAGAAGTTGGTCTCAAACTTGAGAACGCAACTCTTGATCTGCTTGGCCGCGCGAAGAAAGTCGTGATCACAAAAGATGAGACGACGATCATCGAAGGTGCTGGCTCAGATGCCGACATCAAGGGTCGCATCAGTCAGATCAAAACTGAGATCGACAACACTGACAGCGATTACGATCGCGAGAAGCTGCAAGAGCGTCTTGCCAAGTTGTCGGGTGGCGTTGCAGTTCTCAAAGTTGGTGCAGCAACCGAAGTTGAACTCAAAGAAAAGAAGCACCGCATCGAAGATGCTGTCAGCACAACAAAGGCAGCAATCGAAGAAGGCGTTGTGCCTGGTGGTGGCGTTGCTTTGCTTCGCGCTCAAGATGCGGCTGAAAAAGTTATGGCGTCACTTAGTGGTGATGAGGCAACTGGTGCTCGCATGGTTGCGCGTTCACTTTCGGCTCCACTCAAGCAAATTGCTGAAAACGCGGGTCTTGAAGGTGGCGTAGTCGTCGAAAAAGTTAAAGCGATGAAGGGCAACGAAGGCCTCAATGCTGCAACTGGCGAATACACCGACTTGGTCAAACTGGGCGTTATTGATGCCGCAAAAGTAACGCGCTCTGCGTTGCAGAATGCCGCGTCAATTGCCGCACTGTTCTTGACAACTGAGGCTGTCATTGCTGACAAGCCAGAAGACAGTGCGCCAGCAATGCCAGGTGGCGGAATGGACGATTACTAAGTCGCCGAACTTACGACTTAACTAGTTGCCGTTTTGCAAAGATTGTCGAACTTTGGTTAGAAGTAGTCTTTAATAATGGCAAGTAAATCGTCCACTAAGTCAAAAATTCGGGAAGAGTTAATTTCTCAGAACTTGATAGCTGATGGCAGGCTTGAGTTGTTTTCTAAAGGTACTCGAGATAATGAAAGTATCTCTGTATTTCGGGATAAGCAGAGCTCATTAATCTTTCATGATTTTTATCATGGTGACGAATTCTACGAAACCACTAATGGTGGCTTTGACAGCCTTGGTCGGACTTTAGATCCCAAAACAGGCACCATGAATGCTGGTATGCGATTCGAACAACGAAAAGATCTAGAGCGAAGGGTTGAGAGCAATCTTCAGTTCATTGCACATCGTCACGTCGTTGATTTTGGATGTGGCGAAGGGTGGTTTTTGCGAAGTGCGAAGATTTTGGCGAAAAGTGTATGCGGTATTGAACTGAATGAATATTGCAAAAAAACTCTAATCAAAGAAGGAATCAACTGTGTAGCTGACTTCAGTCCTGGTGGCAACGTTGATACTTTGACGATGTTTCATAGTCTTGAACATACGCCTAGTCAAATAGCAACATTAGAGCATGCTTATGAACTTCTTAAAAAATCATCCACACGGTCGGATGTTTCAGGTGCTGTGATCATTGAAGTGCCTCATGCTAGAGATTTCCTGCTGGGTACTCTCGATCATGAGGGCTTTCGCAAATTTACGCTCCGCTCGGATCACTGCATTCTTCACACCCGTGAGTCGTTAACACGATTTATGGAGTATGTGGGATTCAAAAGGGTTTCGATTCGCTCAGTTCAGCGTTATCCGATATCAAACCACTTAGGTTGGCTATCGAGAAACTCTCCAGGCGGCCATACAAGTGATCTAAGCGTTTTAGATTCAGACTCGATGCATGTCGCATATGAATCGGCGCTTGCTCAAGTTGATGCAACCGACACCCTTGTGGCGATTGGGTTTGTCGATAAGTCTTAAGACTTAACTAGTTGCCGTTTTGCTCACGCAAAAATTGTTCTACTTCGTCCATTAAGTTGCTCGGGTCGGCCGGCTCGTCAGTGTCGCCTGCGAAATCGAATTGAAGTTGATTGTCGTCGACTTCGTCGTCCAAACTCATACCGTTGTCAGTCATCGTCTCGAGTCTTTCAACGTAAGCAACTAGGTCGTCGTCATCTTTGACCAGCGAGTCGATTTGTTCTTCATAGCGCTCGATCAGGTTCATAACCGTGGCAAGTGGAGCAGGCGTACCGATGACTTCGCATGCACGACGCATAAGTGCAAGCGACGCTTTTGGTGACGGCACTTGCGATGCATACGCCGGCACTGCGGCCCAAAGTGATGCAGATGGTATTGATGACTCGTCGAACGTGTCATGCAAAACGCTGACGATACCTACTGGCCCTTCGTAGCGCGATCGTTGTAGATCGAACCGTTCAATAAGGTCGGCGTCAGTTGCGGTGCCGATTATCTGCACTGGCCGGCTGTGCGGCACATCAGCAAGCAGTGAACCAAGTGTCAGCAAAAGTGATGAATTGAACTGTTCGGCGACCGAAATGATTTGTTGCGAGAATAACTTCCAACGCAAACTTGGCTCTGGGCCGAGCGCCAAGATTATGTCGCCACCTGCGCCGTTGACATGCCACAAACCAACAGTCGGCCAAACGATGTTGCGTTTGCCGCCATCTTTTAGTCGAACATGTGGTCGCACAGTCGCATAATCGGTGAAAGGTTCGGGGTCGATTTCGGCCAGCGCAGTTGCGCCCCAACCTTCGATCAAGTTGCGCACTGCATTTGATGCTGCATCTGCTGCGTCGTTCCATCCGGTGAATGCAGTAATCAGCGTTGGATTTTTAAGCGACGGCTTCGACAACCAACGAACATGATCAATCGTGGACATTTGCTATGACGCTATCTAATTTCACGGTCAACCTGTGCAATACAGATACGCTGATTGCCATGGCTTCATCGGTGCCTGTGGAAATCGCTACCCAGGCGACTGAAGAATTGCTTGCGGCATGTCATCGCCTGATTCCGCAACTGTCTTCGTCAGCAAAACCGATGACAAATAGCGAATTAGCAGAAATTATTAAGTCAGATTCAACTTCGATGTTGGTTGCCCGTGTGGATAACCAGATTGTTGGCTTATTGACTCTCGCAGTTTTTCGTATTCCGACTGCGGTGCGTGCATGGATTGAAGATGTCGTAGTTGATTCTTCGGCGCGCGGTCATGGTGTAGGCGAGGCGCTAAATATGGCAGCAATTGCCGAGGCGAAGCGTCGCGGAGCAAAAACTGTCGACCTAACTTCGCGTCCATCGCGCGAGGCCGCGAATCGCTTGTATCAACGAATTGGTTTTATTGCGCGCGATACGAATGTCTATCGCTTTGATGCCTGAGATTTCGTGACGAATTCAAACATTGACGAGCAAGGTCGCCCTGAGCCACCTGTCGCGAGTGATGAAGTCGCGACAATTCTTGGTTTTTTAGAATTTCAGCGAGCAACTCTCGAATGGAAGTGCCGAAACTTGGGCACGACTGATTTGCGAAAGAAAATCGCTGCTTCTTCAATGACTCTTGGTGGAATATTGAAACATATGGCGTATGTCGAAAATCATTGGTTTTCAGATTGGTTGATGGGTCGCGAAAAACTCTCACCGTGGCGTGAAGTTGACTGGTCACAAGATCGCGACTGGGACTGGAACTCGGCGGCCAATGACTCACCCGCGCAATTGTTGAAACTTTGGCACGAAGCCTGTGCTCAGTCACGACTCGATGTTGCGTCAACACTCGAGAATGCCAACCTTGGTCAACTTGCGAAACGCAGCTGGCCAAATGGTGATTCGCCGTCTTTGCGTTGGATTCTCGTACATATGATCGAAGAATATGCACGCCACAATGGTCATGCAGATCTACTTCGTGAAGCAATTGATGGCCAAGTTGGCGAGTAGCAAAATTCGCTAAGTAGCGTGAGTTAGGTGAATACAAAATTGTCGCAACTTCGGGAAAATCAAGATGTTGCCGAGGTTGTCTTACCGTGTCTTGATTTAGACGAAACTTTAAGTTTTTTTGTTGACAGTCTTGGTTTTCGTATCGAGATGATCACGCCCGCAGATGACCCCAATACCGCAATCATCAGTGGTTACGGTCTGCGCTTATGTTTGCGTAAGGGGGGTTCGGGTAAAGACATCACTCTCCGTTTGAATTCAAATAATCGTAAGGCCCAAACTTTGCTCGCACCCAACGGCACAACAATTGAAATCGTTAACTCGAATACAGATGTCATTTTGCCTGAGTTACAAGAATCACTCGTTGTCACATCGCTAACGAATGAGGCGTCTTGGACGGTTGGCCGAGCAGGCATGCGCTACCGAGATTTGATTCCGAACCGATTGGGCGGAGCATTCATCGCTTCGCATATTCATATTCCGAACGGTGGACCAGTGCCTGATTACGTGCACTACCACCGCATTAAATTTCAAATGATTTACTGCAAGAGCGGCTGGGTGCGAGTTGTCTATGAAGACCAAGGCGAGCCGTTTGTAATTAACTCGGGTGATTGTGTCTTGCAGCCACCTGAAATTCGTCACCGTGTGCTCGAGAGTTCAGACAATCTTGAGGTTATTGAAATCGGTGCCCCCGCCGAGCACGAAACATTCGCCGAGCACTCAATTACTCTGCCGACACCGACTTTGCGATCTGATCGTGACTTTTCAGGGCAACGATTTGTGCGCCATGTTGCTGAGCAGACACCTTGGCTGCCGTGGCGTTATTCAGGTTTCGAGGCACGCAACAGTGGCATTGATGCGGCTACTTCTGGTTTTGCAAGCGCAATGACTATTCGCGCCAACAAGTCGGCAGTCATCACCGAAAGCAAACATCAGCATCAGTTGTTGTTTATGTTTGTCTTGTCTGGCTCGGCAACGCTCGAAGCCGGCAACGATCGCGAGACTAAACAACTGCAGGTCGGCACATCGGTTACTTTGCCGAGCACGCTCAACTTCAAATTCGAAGTGACTGCTGACGAAACTCAGTTTTTGTTGGTTGAAGTCGGCGAAAAAATTTAAGCGCTAAGCGTTAAAAGCATCGCCATCTGGATACGGAAACCACTCGGGGTCAGGCTCTGCGGTTGGCGCGATCATCACCATTTTTGAGCGGCGAAATTGCTCGAGGCCCTCTTGACCCAGTTCGCGGCCAGCACCTGTAAATTTTCGACCGCCAAACGGGATTGCGTCATTGTCGTTCAACGGGGTGTTTACCCAAACAATGCCGGTCTCGATTTCGTTTATGGCACGAAATGCTTCAGCGAGGTTTTCGGTGTAGATATTTGCACCAAGTCCGAGTTTTGAGTCATTAGCAAGAGTGATTGCTTCGTCAAGATCACGAACTTTGCAAACTGGTGCAAGCGGCCCGAAGCATTCGCCATGCATTATGTCGAACTCGGGTTTAACTTCGAGAACTGTCGGTTCAAAAAATGCACCATCAGTCAGATGCTTTGGTCGCTTGCCGCCCGTAACAACTTTTGCGCCCTGTTCGACGGCGCGAGCAACTATTTTTTCGACTCTGTCCCGCTCGCGAGCAGATGCCATTGGCCCAATATCGACTTTTTCTAGGCCGTTGCCGACACGTAGAGCACGGGCCTGCTCTGAAAGTGCAGCCACAAATTTGTCATAAATTTCTTCGTGCACATAAAAGCGTTCAGCTGATGTGCAAACTTGTCCGCAATTTAGAAATGCTGCAAACGCAGCACCGCGAGCGACTGCATCAAGTGGTGCTGATGGCATCACAATAAATGGATCATTACCCGACGCTTCGATTAGTGCAGGTTTGAATCGCACAGCAGCAGATTTCGCCACTGCCTGGGCTGCAGGCACGCTGCCAGTAAACGCGATGCCATGAGTGCCTTCATGGGCGACCAAATATTGTCCAACATCGGCTCCGCCTGTCACAACTTGCACGAGGCCTGCCGGAAGATGATCAAATGCCTGCATCGCTGTGAGCAAAGTCAACGGTGTTAGCTCTGACGGCTTGACGATTACTGCGTTACCGGCTGCAAGTGCCGCAGCTGCTTGCCAACCAAAAAGCAATACCGGAAAGTTGAACGGCACAATTGACACAATCGTGCCGAGTGGTTCTTTTATCACCATATGCAACTGACCAGCGATCGCTGGCCCCGCTATTCGTCCTTGATCGTTACGAGCAATTTCGGCGTAATAACGAAACGCAGATGCTGAAGCGCCGCTTTCCCAGTTGCTTTCACGAAATGGTTTACCCATTTCACGCGTCAAGACTTCGCCGGTTGTTGCTGTCATTGCCAGCATTCTTTCAGCCACGCTGTGTAGCGCATTCGCTCGGTCAAGAGCACTCATTGACCACCACTCGCGTTGCGCACGATTTGCATTTCGCACGGCTAAATCAATTTCGTTATTTGTAGCGTTGGCGAATTCGCCACATTGAAGTGCGGTCGCCGGATCAATTACTGCTGTTCGAGATCCGCTGCCTGCTACATGTTTGTTGTCGAGCCAATGAGTGCCCGAAATTTTCTGCATCAATTCTTGAGTCGGTGTAAGCGGTTTCTTCATACAAATACAGTAGACCTGACTTAACCGAAGCGTCCGGTTGCAACCAATTGCTGAAAACGTAGTGGAGCCCGAGGCGGGAATTGGACCCGCGACCTACGCATTACGAGTGCGTTGCTCTACCACTGAGCTACCCGGGCGCGTCGCTCACTCTACTGACTTAATGCGAGAGAAATTACTGCAATTGCAGAGAAGCCGACAATGTGCTGAGTGGTGGACACCTGAGTAGCAATGCATGAAGCGCGAGATCTTCGTTTGTATTCAGACCGAGTGCAGAAATTGTTTTGTGGATTGCCGCAACCGCCGCAATAATCTCATCTCCATTTTCGGTTTCAGGGTCTTGCGTCAGTAAGTCGCTGTAAACACCGGCGAAAATACTTAAGCCACTGCGCAATTCATCTGTTCGAAGTTTGCGCAACTCTCGTTTGTGTCGATCTGCGATAACTTTGCGACCGCTGCCGCGCTCGCCGGTGAGCGCTACGCGCTCTTCAAGTTGTTTCAACTCACGCTCGTGCATTGTCTCGAGTGCCTCGGCGGCTTTATCGAGATGATCGCTCAAGTCAGCAACAATTTTAAAAACAGCCGCTCCGGTGCCGTCAAGTCTTGAAGCAATATTGGCAAATGCCTCTTGTCGACGCGCCAAATAGTTGTCAGTTACGAGCATTCGTGCACGGTCTAAGTTACCTTGACTGGCTTTTGCGATGGCTTCTGCGGTATTTGGAAACACTCCGTCAGCAACTAGGGCTGTAGTGATGTCGCTATCGCGAAGCCGTACAAAGTTAACTACCACACATCGCGAATTAATGGTCGTCAATGACGGTACGAGCTGATCGGCCAACAATATAAATACAACTTGCGGTGCAGGTTCTTCAATTGTCTTGAGCAACCGCACCGCGGCGCTGTCGCGCATCAGATGCACCTCGTGAATAATTATCACTTTGACTTTTGCTTCAAGCGGTGTTGTTGACGACTGAGTGACGATGCTTTCGGCCTCTTCTTTGTCAACAGCGGCACCGACACGAAAAATTTCGTTTACGTCGGCGAATTCACCACGCAAAATTAAGTCCGCTTCGCGCGAGTTATCACTATCTGAACCCGTAATCAGCGTCGATGCGAATGCTCGTGCGGCATACTCTTTGCCGCAACCTTCTGGTCCGACAAATAGAAACGATTGCACATTCGTAGTCGCAAAGTGACGCAACTTTTCAACCGCCCGATCTTGTCCAATTATTTTTGACCAGATTGAACCCATTAGATGTCGAGTCTTTCTTGAACAGCAGCCGAAATTATTTTTTCGAGGTCGTCTTTGGCTGGGGTGCCGTCGATAATCAGCCAACGCGTCGGGTCGGCTGCTGCCATCTGTGAAAATCCGTCAGCCACACGCTTGAAGAATTCGCCGTCTTCGCGTTCGAAGCGGTCGAGTTCGCGCTTTTTTAGCCGCTCGAGCAACATCGCTGTAGGCACCTCTATATATATGACAAGTTCTGGCCACAGCCCGCCAGTGGCCCAGTCATTGATGCGCTTCAACTCAGCGATGTCTTCTTGGCGTCCGTAGCCCTGATAGGCAAGCGAAGAATAAACGCTGCGATCGCTTACAACATGTCGACCAGCCAAAAGTGATGGTGAAACAAGTTCAACGATGTGGTGCGCGCGATCGGCCGCCATCATTAACGCTTCGGCGCGCGGCGACAAATTTGTGTTCGCTGGGTCGATCAAAATATTGCGCAACATCGAACCGACAACTGTGCCACCAGGTTCGCGAGTCATGACTGCGTTGAGTCGCGTCGCCAATCGTTTGACGTGCGTGCTTTTTCCGCAGCCCTCAAGGCCTTCGAACGCGATGTATTTACCCAAACTCACGCTTCAACCCTAGAGGGCGGTTGTTACTTGGCAGATTTGTCGACCGCGCTCGCAGATTTTGCGGTCTTTTTCTTGGATTTCAATGCGACCTTCTTGCTCGGCTTGGCGACCGCCTTAGCCGCTGGCTTCTTGCTCGGAGATTTCGCTGCTTTTTTAGCCGCACGCTTGGCCGGTTTTTTGCCGCCGTTCGAAGCCATGTAGTCGCGACGAATCGCCAGCAACTCAAACGCGCGCTCGGGTGTGATGAACTCGAGACGATCACCGCGGGTCAAACTCGCATTTGTCTCGCCGTCAGTAACGTACGTGCCGAATTTTCCGTCTTTGGCAACAACGGGTCGATTGCTCACAGGGTCATTGCCGAATTCTTTTAGCGGAGGTTTTGCCGGCCCGCGCCGACCAAAGACTCGCGGTTCAGCAAGTTTTGCCAACGCGGCTTCGATTGTGATTGTGAAAATCTGGTCTTCGCTTTCAAGCGTGCGGCTGTCTTTGCCTTTAGTGATGTACGGGCCATATCGACCGTTTTGCGCAGTGATGATTTCGCCGTCTGTTGTGTCGGCGCCAACCGTGCGAGGCAACGATAAGAGTTGCAAAGCTTCAGTCATTGTGACATTTTCAATCGCCATTGATTTAAACAGCGAAACCATCTTCGGTTTTTCTAAATCAAGTGGTGGATTTTCGATTGTGCCCCACTGCACATACGGACCGTAGCGACCAGTTTTCAAAAATACTGGCAAGCTATCAAGTTCGCCGATCGGGTCAATGTATTTTGGCGCTGCCAAAAGCGCGACAGCGATTTCAACATTTAGTTCATCGGGCGTCATTGTTTCAGGAACCGACGCCGTGTTATCACCACAACGTACATACGGACCGAATTTGCCTGGACGCAAAATAATTTCTTCGCCAGTCGTCGGATGCATGCCAACAGGAAACGCATTCAATGTAGCTGCATCAATGTTGGCGATGTTGTGCTCGACAAGTGGCTTGAGCCCTGGCAACTCTTTGCCATTGCCGTAATAGAACTCGCCGAGCCAAACTTCTTTGACCCGCAAACCTTGCGAGATTTCGTCGAGTTCTTCTTCGACGGTTGCTGTGAATGCATAGTCGACAAGTTCGGTGAAATGATTTTTCATCAACTTGACCACGGCGAATGCTGTCCATGAAGGAACAATCGCCTGACCTTTTTTCCAGACATAACCACGATTCAAAATCGTGCCGAGAATTGCCGCATATGTGCTGGGTCGACCGATGCCGAGCTCTTCAAGTTTTTTAACGAGAGTTGGCTCTGTGTATCGAGCAGGCGGCGAAGTCTCGTGACCGTTTGCCGAATATTTGTCGATCTTGACTTTGTCGCCAACTTTCATCGGTGGCAACAGTGCCTCTTTTTCTTCTGTCTCTGAGTCTTCTTCAACTTCTTGATACGCCTGGCGATAACCAGCGAAAGTGATCGTCGTGCCGCTCGTTGAAAATTCGCAGTCTGTTTTGACGGCTCCGATCGTGTTAGCACCGAGTTTGACCGTCACGGTCGTGCCGGTTGCATCAGACATCTGCGAGGCGAGTGTGCGTTGCCAAATCAGTTTGTAAAGCGTAAGTTCTCGGGCGTTGACTTCAGAAGCGATGACATCTGGGCTGCGCAACGGCAATGTCGGGCGAATCGCCTCGTGGGCTTCTTGGGCGTTCTTGACTTTCGATTTGTATTGTCGTGGTTCGACAGACAAAAACTCTTTGCCGAAAGCACTTGAAATTTCGTTGCGCACGGCGGTCATTGCATCGTCACCCAAAATGACGTTGTCGGTTCGCATGTAAGTAATGAAGCCGCCTTCATAAAGGCTTTGTGCCAGGCGCATAACTTCGCTTGCCGTAATGCGCAGTTTGTTGCCACCTTCTTGTTGAAGGGTGCTGGTCATAAACGGCGCGCGTGGCGACTTGCGATATGGCCGATCTTCAACGCTGCGAACTTCGAGGTCGACATCGGCCAAACCAGCAACAAGTTCGCCAGCCTTCGATTCGGTGATGACTACGACGCCTTCTTTGACAACGCCGAGCGAATCGAAGTCTTTACCCATCGCGATTCGCGACCCGTCGACCGACTGCAAACCAGCGCTAAATATAGGAGTAGTTGCACTCGTGGCTTCGAGGTCCCAATATCCGGCGGCGACATGGGCCATTCGTTCTTCTTCGCGTTCGACGACCAAGCGAATTGATGGACTTTGTACCCGGCCAGCTGAAAGCCCGCGATTCACTTTGCGCCACAAAATTGGCGACACTTCGTATCCATATAAACGGTCGAGAATTCTTCGTGCTTCGGCAGCGTCAACCAATTTGTAGTCAATATCGCGCGTGTGTTCGAGCGCCTCAGAAATTGCAGTTTTGGTGATTTCGTGAAACACCATGCGCTTCACGGGTATTTTCGGTTTCAAATATTCTAAAAGGTGAGCGGCGATCGCTTCACCCTCTCGGTCTTCGTCGGTTGCGAGATAGAGCTCGTCGGCGTCTTTCAACAACGCTTTTAGTTCTTTAATTACTTGGGCACCACGCTCGGTCAATTCGTAATTTGGTTTGAAAGAATTTTCAACATCGACCGACAGACCTTTGCTTGGTAAGTCGGCAATGTGACCAACTGACGCGCGCACGTCGAAGCCGTCGCCGAGAAATTTAGAAATTGTTTTGGCCTTTGCAGGCGACTCAACAATGACGAGAGCGTTAGACATGTAGATTCATCGTTAGGTGGTCGAGTATGGACTTGTCAAGGTTATCGGTTTAAATCCAAATGCAATATGGGTTGCGTCGGTAGCGTAAATGGTGACATGCGACCCGATCTGCTCGCACTTGGATGGAATCAAACATTTGAAGATGCGGCGCAAAAAATTGATTCTTCGTTTCTAATTGGTCGAGTAAGTCGACTTGATCGTGGATGGAGCACGATCAAGATGAGTGCATCTGATGACCAATCTGGCACTGTTCGCGTCAGAAATATCGGCGCAGATGTCGTCGTGGGTGATTGGGTTGCATTCGAAAAAAACCTCGAGCGCATTGATCATGTTTTGCCGAGATGTTCGGCACTCATTCGTCGTGCATCGTCTGATGCTGTGCGCGCCGAACAACACGCAGTGGCAGCAAACATTGACACGGTGTTAATTGTGCATGCTGCAACCAACGAATCAAATCAGCGTCGGGTCGAGCGCGAACTTGTTTTGGCCTTCGACAGTGGCGCTACACCCGTACTCGTTTTGACAAAAAGCGATCTGCAAGATGCACCTCAACACATCGCTGAGCTTCGTGATGTGGCACGAGTTTGTGGCATTGAATGTCACGTGGTTAGTGGCTTAACTGGCGATGGCCTCGATGAGCTTACAAAATATGGTGAAAATCATCGTTCAGTGGCTGTTCTTGGTGCAAGCGGGGTGGGCAAGTCGACACTTGTCAATCGACTGATCGGCGAGAACTCGCAGCAAGTGGGCGAAGTGCGCGATGGTGATCAACGCGGGCGACACACGACAGTTGCTGCAGACTTATTGTCGATGCCCAATGGAGGATGGCTGATTGATACGCCGGGCCTGCGCGCACTCAACTTATGGACAAGCGGACACGGCATCGAGCGGGCGTTCGCCGACATTTTCAAACTTGCAGACAATTGCAAGTTTCGCGACTGCAAACATCAAGATGAGCCTAGTTGTGCCGTTCAGGCTGCAGTGGTCAAAAACGAAGTCTCGATTGAGAGACTTGAAAGCATGAAGCGACTGGTGGCCGAAGAGTTAGCGCTCGAAGACGAACAAAAAGTTCGCGTGCGACTTTCAAATCGCAAAGGCATGCGCAAACTCGATTAACTTTCAGTGCTCAAAAGTTGTCGCGGCATTGTGGCGCTTGAACTCAGAGAAAAGCGGCGAAAGAATTGACCGATAACTGGCACAGCGAGCCTTCGCTCGTAGCGCAATTCGACACTTGCTGATTCATTTTCAAGCTTGACTTCAATTTGTATCTCACGCAAATTTATTTCGCGCTCAACTGTTGTTTTTGCAACTTGCTGTGCTGATTCTGGGCTGATATCGGCAAGCGAGATAGCTCGAGCCGCTATTTGTGCTGCATGATTCAGCACGAGTTGATCGTTGGCGACACTGCCGACTTGCACGAGACATAGTGAAAATAAAAATAGTAATGGCAGGGTAAGTGCGAACTCGATTGTGGCCTGGCTTCTGTCATTATGTTTTTTACTGCCCAAGTTCGTCGGTGCGCTCGAAGATACCTGACAACACTGTGTCGAAAAGTTCGCCGATTCGCCCCGCCCCGCCACCATCTGTCGCCCAAGCTATAACGAGTAGTGCAATCACTGCCGCACCGAGCAGAACAAGTGCGTATTCGGTGGTGGCTTGGCCCGACTCGGTTTTAATCTTGAATAATTCTTTCATTTGATCTTCTTTCTTCACAGCAGTTTGGCTGTGACAACGGTTAACGAGTTAACGAGCAGCGGCACCATTGCCAACAGCACAAATGAGGGGAGGATGCAACAGACAAGCGGAAACAACATTCGAACCGGCAGTTCTTTTGCTTCAATCTCGCGCAATCTTCGCCGCTCTTGATGGGCATGAAAAGAGAGTTGGTCAAGCACCGAAGTGATTGGCAAACCGTCGCGGTCAGCGCAAATCAATATGTCGCAGATCGAGTAGAAGCAAGGTCCGAGTGATTCGCGCAAGTTCTTGATTGCTTCTGCAAAGCGCTGACCAGCAATGAGTTCTGAGCGTACGCGCAGAAGATGTGGCTTTAGTTCATCGGGTGACCAGTTGTGCAACTGTGACATTGTCGCCGCTGGGCTGTGACCTGCACGAGTTAAAACCAACAAAGTGTCTATCAACTCAGGCATGTGTTTTGAAAGTGACACTTCAACGGGTTGGCGTCGACGATAAACAAAGTAGACAACTGCAATAACTGATATGCCAATTGGCGAAATCATGCTTGTGTTGGCGTGACGATTGTTTGCATCCAACGTCGCCCTACGTAGTTAAAACTCAAGCCGAGCAAGATACATACCCAACCCGAAACACTTAAGATCAAAAAACTTCGCACGCTGCTGCTTGTGGCAACTAACCAGCTTGCGACAACGACTGGCGCCCAAGACAGAACTTTTGTCGACAGCATTGCTTGGCTTGCTTGCATTTGGCGATCGTTTATGTTTGTCGAGCGCTCGCGCAAAACAATGGCGGCGCGTTCAAGCGCGAGTACACCGCCGACGCCACCTGTTGCGGCAAGATCGATTGTTCGTAGCGCAAAAATTAGATCGTTGGTTTTAGCCTTTGGCAGCAGACGCTTGGTTGCCTCAGCAAAAGACTCGCCGCGCGTAGTTAGCGCAACAAGTTCACCTATAACGGGGTCTTTGATGGTGCCGGTTTCGGTTGCTGCCTTAAGTGCGCTGGCCATTGATTTGCCGAGTCGAAGATTTCGCGCTGTGGCATCGAGCAAATCTGAAAGTTCAGATAGTTGCCCCAGCAATGCGTTGTGCTTTGACCCAGATTTTTGCTGTTTGGGTAATTTAGTCGTTAGTCGTGCTATCAAACCCTGCCGATTTAGACGGCGCAAGACTATTTGTCGAAACAAAAGTGGTTGCAAATACCAGGTGCCAATTGAAAACACCAGAGCGGCAAAACTCGCCGCACCAAGAAGCAAGAAAACTAGTCTCATTGCAAGATTTCGTCTGTAATGCGACCGTCGGCGACTATAACGCGCAACTGATTTTGCTCGATCAATAGAACTTGTTGAATAAAACGTGAACCATCGATGTGTCGAGCGACATGCACGATTGCGTTGATTGATGCAGCGACGTGATCGCGAACAACATCTCGTGACCAGTTGGTGGCGTGTTGCATAACTAGCGACTCAACGCGGCGAAGCGCATCTTGCGCACTATTTGCGTGAATCGTCGACATTGAACCGTCATGCCCGGTGTTCATCGCCGACAACATGTCGAGCGTTTCGGCGCCGCGTACTTCGCCAATTATCAAACGATCGGGACGCAAGCGCAATGCTGTGCGCACGAGTGACCTTGTCGAAATTTCGAGGTTGCCGTCGGGGCTCAACGGTCGTGCTTCGAGTCGAACAACATGACGATGGGCGAGTTTCAACTCGGCGACATCTTCGATAGTCACGACACGCTCGTTGGGCGCCAGAAAGTCGCAAAGAGAATTCAGCAGAGTTGTCTTGCCTGCCGATGCAGCGCCGCTAATCAAGATGTTGCGTCGATCAAAAATGAGTTGTTGCAAAATTTCGCCAATTTGGCGATCTGCAAAGTCGCCGAGAGTGATGCAGTCAACGCTAAATCGACGAATTGAAACACACGTACCGTCAACCGCAATTGGTGGTATCACGGCACACAAACGCGACCCGTCTGCCAACCGAGCATCGACGACAGGTGAGGTTATATCGATGCGTCGGCCGAGTGGCAAGAGCGTGCGCTCAATAAAAGACCGTGTATCAGTTTCGCTAATTGTGTCGACGTGTTCGAGTTGGCCGTTGCGTTCGACCCAAACTTCACAACCACCGTTGACCATAACTTCGCGCACTGTTTCATCCTTGAAGAATTCTTCGAGTCGGCGTGACGAAACTTTGCTGACGCTGACAATTGCAGCGCGGTTCATGCTGCGGCTGAAAGTTGTTTGGCCAACACGCTCGGCAGGCGACTTGCCAAAAGCCCGGCGTCGACAGCACGCGAGATTGCTGCGTCAAAAGTGATTTCGGCAATTACCGGGGCGCCGATAACAGACTCGACATCGCGTTTGCCGAGCGCCCGCCCAGGTTCGTTTATCAATATGACACCAGTTGGCGCGACGTTAAGTTGTGCGGCGCGACGCAACGATAAATAGCACGGGCGAGTAATCAGCAGCGAAGAACTCGCCCGTGCCAAAAGATCGGCCGATACGACGCCACAGCCCGCATCGATGATTATCGGTAAATCAAAAGTGGCGAGCGAAGCAGAAAGCTCGGCGAAGTTCGCCGTTGAGTCGATCGGCGTCGCGCCACGAGAAATGAGTTGTAAATTTGCAGTCGCTTGAATCGCAATTGATTGCAACGCCATTCGCGAAGAGTTTTCATTTTGTGTAAACCACTCGCCAACGCCGATACCACTCGGTTCGGCAAGACCAAGCACCGCCGGCACATCGCCAGCGAGATCGACAATCAGCGCGCCGTGCGAAGACTTCTCGGCATGCACCAACGCGAGAGTTGACGCAACAACAGTTGTGCCGCTGCCACCTTTGACTGACCAACAAACAATCATCTGATTGCTCCTTTTTTGAACAGGTGCTCAGATGTGTGCGTGATTCTTGCGATGCGTCATTCGAATAATCCACAAGTAGCCTTCGCGATGGAGGTGTCCGGGTACCTGGTGGGCTCCGCCGCCTTCAAAGCGGTTGGGACGAGTGAACCTCGTCTGGCGGGTTCGATTCCCGTCCGCCTCCGCCAATTTTTT
>JBIKVV010000055.1:0-7070 GCA_044356655.1 Ilumatobacteraceae bacterium | reverse complement strand
GAAGACCCGATGGGGTTTGGTGAAGCAATGCGTTCGATGCAAGAACTTGGCGATCTTGATCAGCTTGACAATTTGTTGCGCAACGCATCCTCACCGTCGGCATTAGCCGAGGCTGATTTAGATCGAGTTAGCGAACTGCTTGGCGAAGATGTCGCAAAATCTCTGCAACGTATGTCTGAGATAACCAAGAAACTAAAAGAGGCGGGTCTAATTGATCAAACCGAAGGCAAATTAGAGATGACCCCGCGAGGGTTACGCAAAATAGGCGAGAAGGCGTTGCGCGACGTGTTTGGGGCATTAGATAAAGATCGTCTTGGTCAACACCAAGTAGAGCGAATCGGTGTCGGACATGAGCGAACTTATGACACCAAGCCTTACGAATATGGTGATCCTTTTCAGCTAGACCTTCAACAGACTTTGCGCAACGCCCTAAAGCGCCAAGGTTCGGTTGTGCCAGTGCGGTTGATTGCCGAAGATTTTGAAATTGAACAGACTGAGCATTTAACCCGATCATCAACGGTTCTGATGCTTGATCTCTCGCTGTCGATGCCGATGAGAGATTATTTCTTGCCGGCAAAAAAAGTTGCAATGGCTTTGCACTCGCTAATGAGTTCGCAGTTTCCGCGCGATTATCTTGGCATCGTTGGTTTCAGTGAGACGGCACGAGCGCTAAAACCCCATCAATTACCCGAAGTTTCATGGGACTTTGTTTATGGCACGAACATGCAGCACGGGTTTATGTTGGCTCGTGAAATGTTGTCTCGGCAGAGTGGTACCAAGCAGATAATTATGATCACCGATGGCGAGCCAACGGCTCATATTTCGCAGGCTGGTGACGTCTTTTTTAATTATCCACCGGTGCGCGAAACCATCGAGGCGACATTGCGTGAGGTCATGCGGGCGACCCGCGAAGGCATACGGATAAACACTTTTATGCTCGATGCATCGCATGCTTTGCAGTCATTTATCGAGCAACTCACGGCGATAAACAAAGGTCGCGCGTTTTTTACCGGCCCAGAGAATTTGGGCGAGTATGTGCTCGTCGACTTCATCGAACACAAGCGGCAACTTTCTCGGCTAGGTGGGGTTCGGCGCGCGAGTTGAGCAGTATTTGCATTTTTTGTAAAAGTTTGGCAGAATGACACCGTTGTAGTTACACCATTGTTCGGTGCTTATGCATCGGGCAGTGTTTATTGGGAGGGTTTCAAAATTGGAAGATCGCATGCACATACCGGTGAATAGTGAGCGTGCATGGCAAGATCAAGCAAATTGCCTCGGCGTAGACCCAGACCTTTTCTTTCCAGAACGTGGCGCCTCAACTCGTGAAGCTAAAGAAGTTTGTCGGGGCTGCGTCGTTAAGAACGATTGCCTCGAATACGCCCTAGAAAATGGCGAAAAGTTCGGTATTTGGGGCGGGCTCTCAGAACGCGAGCGACGTCGACTTCGCCGTCAGCGCGCGCAGAGCAATCGCAACATCGCTAGCGCTTAATTACGTCAATCTAAGTTTTGCATCGCGCGGTTGCGCGCCGCCAAGCACCATTCGATTGTTTTTTCTTTGCTCAAATCGAGATCAGCCCAACGCGATTTAGGAATCTGAGTGAGCACTCGCGCAGGCACCAGACCAACTAGTTCGGCACGCGCAATGTCTGCCCGCTTTGCCACCTCATCAAAGACAAAATCTGGCCCCGCTTCATCGGGGCTAATCAGGTTCATACTGACCTGAATTTCGTTGCCTAATTGAAGGCCTAATGTACGCACCTTAGGGCTTCTAATCTCACGCGCAATGCGTCTGCCGTCTTCGATAGTCGAGTTTTTTAGCCAAATGTTGTAGGCAACTAAAACTTGTCGTGCGCCAACGCATATTGCGCCGGCAGTTGGGTGCGCCTGGTTTGGCCCAAAGTCAGGAGTCAAGTCAACAAATGCCCGCTTGCGAATTTCAGGTAAGTCACGTTCTGGGCCGTAAACAAAACTCGGAATTTTCAATTCACTTGCGGCGTATTCGGCAAATTCATTTCTTGCCTGAATCGCTTGTTCAATTGTTGAATTTTCAAGTGGCACAAATGGAACGACGTCGATGATGCCAATTCGCGGATGAACACCAATGTGCTGACGCAAGTCAAACTGTGCCGCGCTTAGTTCGGTTAGTTGTCGTGCCGCCCTTGTTGTTGCAAGCGTGAACACACTTCGGTGATGGTGAAAGTCGCTGTGAATATCGAGCACATCATGGCCGATCTGGCTACGAATCTTTTCAACGGCGTCTAGACGCCGCCCTTCGCTGATGTTGATTACGCACTCAAGCACCTATATTGCTTAGCGCATTTTTAGGTGGCAATGCTAGAGTTGTCGTATGTTCAACGGCCCTGAAATCTGGATCATCATCTTGCTTGTTGTAGTTCTTTTCGGTGGATCACGTCTTCCAAAAATTGCTCGCAACCTCGGCAAAGCCCAAAGCGAACTTAAAAAAGGTCTCGCCGAAGGCATTGCAGACTCTAAGAAGGACGAAACTCCAAAAACTGATTCCAACTAGTTTTGGCGTCGCGGCAGATTGCCTGACGACTATTTGATTGCGAGCACTTTTACTTTCGTCGCAAGCACGTCGGCGAGCAGGTTTCTTCGCTCATTAGCCGCATAGAGATTTAGTTCTATATCTGCCTTCGCAGATGCTTTAGCAAAAATCAAAAATTGGTCATCTTCGGCACGAACCGTCACCGATTTGACCCGTCCGTCTTGGGTTCGATCGAGACCAATTGCAATGCGCAAGATTGCAGCGAGTGAGGTCACCAGCTTTTGATCTGTTTCGCTGAGTTGCGCGAACTCTGCGTGGGACTGTTTAGGTGCACTCTTGCGGTGGTAGCGCGCGATGACCGCAATCAGTTCTATCTCGCGGTCGGTGAGACCAACAAGTTCAGAGTTTCGAATTACATAATAAGAATGAAGATGATGTTTTGAGTGCGAAACGACCACGCCAACATTTGCGAGCAGAGCCGCGGCCTCAAGGTATCTGCGCGAAGCCGGTGGAAGAGCCAGTTTTTTCTGCAAACTATCAAATAGTGAAAGAGCAATTTTTGCAACATAGGCCGAATGCTCGGGGCGGTCATCACAACGGTCAGCCAGTTGTTTAACGCTGAGCAATGCTGGGTCGAAGTCTTCGGGGTTGTCGAGTAGTTTTTCGCGAGCAAGGGTGTCAAAAAGAACGCCTTCTCGCAATGCGTAGTCAGAGTAAGTGAACTTGGTTACGTCAAATGACTGAGCGATGCCTTCCAAGATGACGGCCCCGGCCAAGATGATCTCAGCACGCGAAGAATCAAGATCAAAAATTCGCGCCCGCTCTTTGACGGTCGGTGCATCTGCCAATAAATCCAACATCTTTGTCACATCTTTAGCGCTGAATTCGCAGCGGTTGTATGACTTTAGTTCTGGCTCGTCGTTGAGTTTTCTGATTAGTTTGGCAACTGCTTCGACCGAACCTGATGAGCCGACGGCAATCTCAAAGCCAAGTTCGAGCACCTCTGGCTTAATTGTCGCCAACATTGATCGCACAAATTTTCGACAACTGCTGAGAGCACTTGGATGAAGTGCATCTGTGCTGAAAAATCTGTCGGTTAGACGAACTGCACCGAGCTTAAAACTGCGAGCCAGCAGTATTTCATCACCTGAGGCGACTACCAGTTCGGTAGAGCCGCCACCAATATCGCAGAGCAACATTGGTTGTTCGCCAACAGCGACTGCATATCTGACACCAAGGTGAATAAGTCTTGCTTCTTCGACCCCTGAAATCACTTCGACTTCAATATCGGCTTCTTTACGTGCACGTTTGATAAATTCGTTGCGATTTTTGGCCTCGCGAACTGCGCTTGTTGCAACAGCGCGCAGTTTTGCACCGTGAACATCGGCAACTGCTCGCATTCGTTTTAACGAAGCGATTCCTCGCTCGATCGCTTCAGGCTCAAGTTGCTTCATGTCACCGGCACCATGGCCAAGTCGAATTACTTCTTTTTCGTTAGTAATGACTTCAAAGCCTGACTCAACTGGCCTGGCTACAACTAAGTGAAAACTGTTTGTTCCGATATCAAGCGCGGCAATGACTGTTTCTGATTCTGAGCCCACAAATGCACATCTTAGAACGCGATGGTTCGACGGTAGGATTTAACGACTAATCGAAGGAGATGTCATGACCAACTACGCAGATGCAACAACTTTGAATGAGCCACCGCGTGGTCATGCGCGTATCGTTTATCTTGGCCCAGCATCACCTCATTGGGAGGTCTACGGCGACTATGGCGACCAGAACATGCTTGAAGAGTTTCGCGCACGTACACTCGCTCGACTCATTCTCTTGCCACGCAATGACCCACAGTTTCGTCGCAATCAAGAGCGAGTCAACAAAGATGCTGAGCGCGAGCGCATCAGCATCGAATGGGAGCTCGGATATACAAATGCTGCCGAGGCTCCTGCCGCGGCACCAGCGGCGACACTTGCGCCAACACCAGCCGAATAGGCGCGATTTTCAATCTGCATTTTTATGCGACCAAAGATGTCGCTGAAGTGAAGTTCAAGTGACATTTTGGCGAAATCGCTTTTTGGCAAACGTACGAGAGCAAACAGATTCGTACGATAAAAAATCAGTGCAAAACTACATCAACCGTGAATTGAGTTGGCTCGACTTCAATGATCGAGTTCTAACTTTGGCAGACGACGAAAAAGTTCCGTTGCTAGAGCGATGTCGCTATTTAGCAATTTGTTCGTCGAATCTCGATGAGTTTTATCAAATCAGAGTTGCTGCACTCAAAGATCAAATCGCGGGTGAAGTTCACACGCCAACGGCAGACGGAATGACACCCCAAGAACAATTGGACGAAATTACAAAACGGACTCAAGATTTTGTAAATAGACAACATAAGGTCTGGGTAGATAAGTTGTTGCCGAGACTCAAGCAATCTGATGTCATAGTCGTCAAGTGGTCAGAACTTGGCGAGACCGAACGAGCAAAACTTTCAGACGACTTTGATCGCAGAATATTTCCGGTTCTGACACCGTTAGTCGTTGACCCTGCTCATCCGTTTCCTTATATTTCGAATCTTGCGCTTAACTTGGCAGTCGTCGCCCGTGATCCGCAGTCTGGCGAGCAGAGATTTGCGAGATTGAAAATTCCGAAGAACATTTCTCGTTTTATGAGGGTTGGCAGTGGCAACAAATTTGTCTTGCTTGAAGAAGTTGTGTCGGCTAATTTGCCGCGGTTGTTTCAGGGCATGGTGATTGAACAGTGTTTTGTCTTTCGGGTGACACGAAACGCCGACCTTTCGCTTGATGATGAAGATGCCGAAGACTTGTTGGCTGCCGTAGAAATGGAATTACGCCGTCGTAGGTTTGGTCGCGCGGTGCGACTCGAAATTCCAAGAGGTACTGCTCAAGAAACAGTTGATTTGATGTGCGAAGAACTTGAACTAGATGCTGACGACATCACCTATCACACTGGTTTGATTGAAATGAACGCTCTGAATCAATTGGCGTCTCTTGATTTACCGAGTTTGAGATTTAAGCCCTGGCCACCACTTACCGCTGGCAGGTTATTGGCTGCCGAGTTTAATGGTCACAGTATTTTTAAGGTAATTCGCGAGAGACAGTTGTTGGTTCACCATCCTCACGAGTCTTTTGCGTCCTCGGTCGAATCTTTCGTGGCACAAGCTGCAAGCGACCCGAAGGTTCACTCGATAAAGATGACTCTTTATCGAACCTCAGGTGACTCGGCAATTGCTAAGCATTTGGTGCGCGCCGCCGAGTCAGGCAAGCAAGTTGCTGTAGTTCTTGAAATCAAGGCGCGCTTTGACGAGGCTCGAAACATCGCGTGGGCCAAAGAGCTTGAGTTTGCTGGTGTGCATGTTACGTATGGCATCGTGGGCTTGAAGACGCACTCAAAGTGCATATTGGTGGTTCGCGAAGACAGCGACCAGATGAGACGTTATGTTCACATCGGTACCGGAAATTACAATTCGGTCACTGCAAGAGTTTATGAAGATATCGGTTTTTTTACTTGTGAAGAACAAATCGGCTCTGACGCAACAGAACTTTTCAACTATCTGACTGGTTACGCCAAAGAGCCAGATTATTTGCGATTGTTTGTCGCGCCACACCAATTACGTCCACGAATTCTTGAGCTGATTCATCGTGAGGCGTCATTTGAAGACAAAGGTCAGATAACACTCAAACTGAACTCGATTTCTGACCCGTCAATAATTGAAGCACTCTATGCAGCAAGCAATGCTGGCGTGAAGATAGATCTCATTGTTCGAGGTATCTGTTGTTTGCGCGCGGGCGTACCGGGCATGTCAGAAAACATCAGAGTGCGGTCAATACTTGGTCGCTATCTTGAGCACTCACGCATCTATAGGTTCGAGCACGGGCTGGAAGATGAGTCTCCGTTGCACTTGATCGGTTCAGCAGACTTGATGGGCCGCAATCTTGATGGACGAGTTGAGGTGTTGGTGCCCCTCACGCACCCGAAACATCGTGCGTGGCTAGACAAAGTTCTAAGTTTCTTGACCGCAGACGATGTTGTTCACTTCAGACTGGGTAATGACGATAAGTGGGTTGAACACAATTCAGGTACTGAATTCGGAGACGCTCAACAGCGATTGCACGAATGGGTTGTTGCGACGCAGGTTCGCTGACCCGAAAATCTGTTCACCGTCGCGACACTCGTTTGACAACTAAAGTTCACTTTTAACGGGCTACCGTTATGGACAGTCGTAGTTTGTAGTCGAGTAAAGAAAGGTGCCAAAAATGGACGAAATTCGCAAGAATTTTCATAACGATCTTGAGTCTGTGCGTGCCGAAGTTATTCGCCTCGGGGCATCTTTGACCGAGTCAATTCCTCGTGCTACTGCGGTTTTGCTGAGTGGCGACCTTGAAGGTGCCGACTATTTAGTGCAAGCCGATGATGAATTCGACGGTCGAAGTGCCGAACTTGAAGTCTCTTGTTTCGAAATTTTGGCATTGCAGGCTCCGGTTGCTGCCGACTTACGGCAAATAGTTGCAATCATCAAAATCGCCGGAGAACTCGAGCGCTCGGC
>JBIKVV010000054.1:0-7102 GCA_044356655.1 Ilumatobacteraceae bacterium | reverse complement strand
TCTCAAGAAGTTGCGCTAAGAGCGCAGGCGCAACAGGCTCCATTGCGACCATAAGAATCGCTTCAAGCGCACGCACTGTTTCTGGGTCTAAATTTGATTCGTCTTTGCTCATCTGTTATCCCTCGTAGTTATCTATCGTGATTGACTCATCATCAATGCCCAGCCACACAACTTCGATGTCGCCAAATCGACGCACCTGTTCAAGTTCGACACGACCCTGTTTGTAAAGTTCAAGAATCGCCAAAAATCGAACAACGACTTCAATCTTGTCAGTGATGCCTTCAACAATGTTGCGAAATGTTGTGCGACCTGCTTGACGCATATGTTCTGCAACCGAAACAATCGCTTCAGCGACGCTCGCACGAATCGGTGCAACGTGCTCTAGACCGATCACTTTTGGCGCCTTTGGTGCTGTTGCCCGCATAAACGCTCGTTGCACCCGCAACGGGCTAACACCCTCAAGCAGATCTGGCATCAGCGAAGCAAAGCGCTCTTCAGGCCCTGCCATTCGCGGAAAACTCAGGTCTGCACGACTTACCAAGTCACTGAAGACAGTTGCGACGTCTTTAAAAGTCTTGCAATCAAGAAGCCGCGCCAACAGCAAATCTCGCTCTTCCCATAATGCCAACTCGTCATCAAGGTCGCCATCGTCTTTGCCGGGCAACAGTCGCCTGGTCTTCAATTCAATAAGTGTTGCAGCAATCAATAAAAACTCGGTCGCCAAGTCGAGATCCATGGTTTGCATCTTGGCGACTTCGTCAAGATATGCCGTCACAATATTTGATAACGAAACTTCGTGAATATCAACTTCTTCTTTCAAAATGAGATGCAAAAGCAATTCAAACGGCCCATCAAATGTCGGCGTAGAAACTGCGTATTTCATCACCTGCGAGATTACCTCCCCACGCCTTTCAATGTCGGCAACTAAGGTTGAATTATGACTCGAGTTCTGTCGTGCATTCAGCCCACTGGCGAAGTGCATCTTGGCAATTATCTTGGTGCTCTACGAAACTGGGTAGATGGGCAAGACAAGGCCGATGTATTCCATGGAATAGTCGACCTGCACGCGCTGACCGTGACAGAAAAGCCAGGCTTAATAGGCACCAACACGCTACAACTTGCAGCGATGCTCTTTGCTGTCGGGCTCGACCCAGATGTTGCGACCGTTTTCGTGCAGAGCCATATCGCCGAGCACAGCCAGCTCGGGTGGATCATGGAGTGCACTGTTTCGTTTGGCGAACTCAGCCGAATGACGCAATTCAAAGATAAATCAGCAAAGCGCGAGGCAGAGTTCGTCTCGGCTGGGCTATTTACCTACCCCGCATTACAGGCTGCAGATATTTTGCTTTACGACGCCAACGAGGTGCCAGTCGGTGACGATCAACGTCAACACATTGAAATTACTCGCGACATTGCAATTCGCTTCAATCATCGGTTCGGCGAAACATTCGTTATTCCAAAAGCTGTAACACCAGCAAGCGGCGCTCGCATTATGGACCTGCAAAATCCGACGTCCAAGATGTCAAAATCAGGTGATGACGAATCGGGGGTCATCTATCTTCTTGACGAGCCGGCAAAAATCGAAAAGAAATTCAAGCGCGCAGTTACCGACAGTGACTCTGAAGTTGTCTTTGATCGCGAGAGAAAGCCCGGCGTAGCAAATCTGCTCGAAATTTTGGCGGCGGCAACGAACTCAACACCTCAGAAAGCTGCCGAAAATTACACACGATATGGAGATTTAAAATCAGCCAGCGCCGATGCTGTGATCACAATGCTCGCACCAATTCAAAAACGATATAACGAGCTGTTAGGCGACAAAGCCGAACTGATGCGACTTATTCATAAAGGCAACGATCGTGCTCAAGCCGTAGCGAGCGCAACATTAGCCCGCGCACAAAAATCGATTGGCTTTCTAAGCAGTAAATAGTTCAAATATCGTCAGCGCTTCGAAGCGCCACGATGTATTTCGATAAAAGACCTTCATCTTTGCCTATCGCGCCTGAAACGAGGCGACATGTCACTTCTTCGCTACCGATTTCACGCAACATCTGTGCACCTATTGATTCGTGATCGTGATAGAGCGAAAAGCGCTCTCCCCGACTGCCAATAACCGTCGCTACTACGCGTGCGACAACACTCAAATTTGATTTGATTTTACCCACATCGTGAAGTAGCGAAGCGCGCACTGCGCCAAGTTCAGCACTCGGCACGAGATTCAAAAAACGTCTTCGAACAACGACGCTGTGCTTCTTGTCGATCAACGACATCTGAGACCAAAGTTCAAACTCTTTGGCTGTCAATGTTGTGGTAACCGAATCGATTTCATGTTGCGAAAGTTCGTGACGATCGAGCGAACTAATAAATCGTTTAGCAAGATGCAAAACTTTGTTCATCGTGTTGCCCGCGCTCGTGGATGCGCCTCGCGATACATCTCATAAAGAACTTCATTATCAACACGTGTATAAATCTGTGTTGTGCTCACCGAAGCGTGACCAAGCAGCTCTTGAACCACGCGCAAGTCGGCACCGTGCACCAGCATGTGAGTCGCACACGAATGACGCAGAGCATGGGGCGAAATTTCTTTGATCTTTGCCAGCGCAGCATATTTCTTGACGATATTAAAAATTGCTTGTCGCGAAAGCCTCGTGCCATGCACTCCGAGAAACACGGCATCACTATCTTCACGACTCGACCACTTGTCTGGCACTAGTGCAGGCCGGCCACCTAAGTCGAAATAGTCGCTCAGCGCATCATGACATGGTCGACCAAAAGGCACAATGCGTTCTTTTGAACCCTTGCCGAACAGTCGCACCAGAGAATCTTGCATATCGATGTCACCCATTGACAACGTGCAGACCTCCGCCACGCGCGCACCGGTGGCATAAAGAAACTCAAGTATTGCCCGATCACGACGGGCGAACGAATCAACACCTCTCACAGCACTAAGCAGCAGCGCAACTTCATCTTCAGAAATTGCTTTCGGCAAACTACTTGGCACCTTCACACCATCAACCAAGACGGCCGGGTTGTCACTGCGAATGCCTTCTTGGGCCAAATATCGATAGAACATCCGCACGGCGGCGAACTGTCTGGCCACCGATTTAGGCGCTTTTCCAGCCGACCGCAAATAGGCGACGAATTTTTCGAGATGTTGCGAGGTTGCATTCATCACTGTTGCCTTTTGGGTCTTCAACCATTCGACGTAGCAATCGATGTCACGGCGATACGCCATCAGGGTGTTTACCGATCGACCCTGTTCGACCCGCATCCATGTCATAAAAGTTTCAATCGGGTCAGCAGCCATCACACGACCGACTACTCAAAGAAGATGACTGAAGTTTTGTGCCACCAACAGCAAACCAATCACGGTTTTGCCGTCAGAAATCGCCCCACTTTTGATCATCTCGAGTGCCTCGGTGAATAACGGCGACTCAATCGTCATAAATTGTTCTTCTGGTCCATGTCGATCGACATGAGTTTTGACCAAGTCACTCGCGACAAATAAATGCACGACCGAATTGCTGATGCCAGGTGCCGATTCATGACTACCAAGTTTGATCATTGTCCCCGCGGTAAAACCAGCCTCTTCTTCAAGTTCGCGACGGGCTGTTACCTGCGGATCTTCGCCATCTTGGTCGCGCATGCCTGCCGGTATTTCTAGTGTCTTGGCATCAAATGGTGGCCGATACTGTCGCACCAGCAACACTCTTCGCGCACCAACTTCGCCGACTAGTGCGACAACACCGACAGCACCAGGCGAATCTACATATGTTCTGACGAATTTTTCGCCGGTCGGGTCAGAGAAGTCGGCTTGTACCAACGCCCAAGCAGCCCATTTATGAACGATTTTTTGTTTGATTAATTTAAAGTCTGCCGTCATGACGACACACCCCCGACGTCAATTATCGTGCGACCGACTTCGTCGAGTTGTCAACAACTTCAATCGGCAACTGGGCAAGACGTGTGGTGCGATATTTGAGTGCAGCGCCAATCAATTCACGAAACAACGGATGAGGTCGATCTGGACGACTCTTAAATTCGGGGTGTGCTTGAGTGCCGACCCAGAACGGATGATTCTCGAGTTCAACAAATTCGACGAGGCGTTTATCTGGTGATGTGCCGCTGCACAACAAACCTGCTTCTTCGATACGTGCACGGTAATTTGAGTTGAACTCATAGCGGTGACGATGACGTTCACTTACCACTGGCTCGCCGTAAGCATTGGCGACTTTTGTGCCTGGTGTGAGAACTGCATAATAAGCGCCAAGACGCATCGTGCCACCCTTGTCGGTGACTTCGCGCTGATCATTCATTAAATCAATTACCGGATGAGGTGTTGCCGCGTTGAACTCGGTCGAGTTCGCATCTTTGAGACCAACTACATTGCGTGCAAATTCAACCGTCATAACTTGCATACCCAAACACAAACCAAGACACGGCACTTGGTTCTCGCGCGCATATTCGGCGGCACGAATCTTGCCCTCGATACCGCGCGGTCCAAAACCACCTGGTATCACGATGCCATCAAGCGAGCCGATTGCTTCGTCTGCAAGTAAGCCCTCAACATCTTCTGCCTGAATCCAGACAACTTCAATTTGTGCGCCATGGTGAAACCCGGCGTGCTTCAAACTTTCGATTACCGAGAGATAAGCGTCGTGAAGGTCGACGTATTTTCCGATCAGACCGATACGCACCGGTGAAACCGAGGCCTCAATTCGTGCGACAAGTTGTCGCCAATGCGACAAATCAATCGGCGCGTCAATACGCAACACATCACATATGACAGTGTCGAGACCTTCGTCGTGAAATATCAACGGCAGTTCATAAATGTTTTTAACATCAACGGCGTTGATAACCGCACGGTTGTCGACATCGCACTGATTCGAAATCTTGCGCTTTAGCGACTCACTTAAAGGTTCGTCACTGCGACAAACTATTACGTCTGGCTGAATGCCTCGACTTCGCAGTTCGGTGACACTGTGCTGAGTCGGTTTCGATTTCTGTTCACCGCTCGGCCCGATGAACGGCACCAAGGTGACATGCACATAACAAACATTGTCGCGACCGACTTCGTTGCGAAACTGTCGAATCGCTTCAAGAAACGGCAAAATTTCGATGTCGCCCACTGTGCCACCCACTTCGGTGATAACAACATCAACTTCGTCGTTGACAAGTCGACGAATGCGACGCTTAATCTCATCAGTCACATGCGGAATCACCTGAACTGTTCGACCGAGATAGTCACCGCGACGCTCGGCTGCCAACACCGATTGATAAATCGAACCTGTTGTGGCGTTTGATGCGCGAGTTAGGGGCTCATCAATGAAACGCTCGTAGTGGCCTAAGTCAAGGTCGGTTTCACCGCCATCATCAGTAACAAAAACTTCACCGTGCTCGAATGGGTTCATCGTGCCTGGGTCGACGTTGATGTACGGATCAAGTTTTTGCATCGTCACGCGCAGTCCGCGCATTTTTAACAGACGACCAAGTGAACTTGCAGTCAAACCTTTGCCAAGACCACTGGCGACTCCGCCCGTTACGAACACGTGCTTTGGCACTTCGGGCTCCCGTCTTTGTTAACTTGGTGTGGATTCTCCACAGTGACTATGACGGAAGATAAGCATACCCGAAAAGTCAGGCCCGCCGTTTCTTGGCGCCCGACGCCGATAGTAAATCTCTGGCATGCTCTGTCGCCGACTCTTGGGCGACCCCTCCCGAAAGCATGCGCGCGATTTCAGCAACCCTGTCTTCGCCAGAAAGCATTGTTGCCGTTGCAAAAGTCTGTTTTGCCCGCACTGTTTTGGTTACATTTATTTGAGTCTGAGCCGCGGCGGCGACTTGAGCCAAATGAGTGACAACCAAAACCTGATGGCGTTGCCCCAAATCGGCCAAAGATTTTGCGACGGCAACGGCAGCCGTGCCACCGATGCCGGCATCGACCTCGTCAAACACGAGCGTGCCTGGGGCCTGGGTTAGAACAAGCCGCAGTGCGAGCATTGTTCGCGCGAGTTCGCCGCCTGATGCAACTTTGGTCAAAGGCAACATTGGCGAACCAGGATTTGCCGACAATAAAACAACGACTTCATCGCCTGGGTCATCGCCAACCGTTATAGCGAGCGAAGCGTTGTTCATCGCCAAAGTCTTTAGGTGTGTTTCAACGGCGCTTGCAAGTTTGGGTGCTGCCGCCCGCCGCTTAGCGCCAACTGCTTTTTCAGCTTTCGCTAATTCAACAAGAGCGCTTTCACGCTGGGCTTCAAGTTCGCTTGCTCGCTGTTCGAAACTCTGCAGATCGGCAAGTCGCTCGCCAACTTCGCCACCATATTTAATGACATCAGCCAAAGTTTCGCCATATTTGCGACGCAAGTCAACCAACAACTGTCGACGCTTGCGAATTTCTTCAAGTCGTTCGGGGTCTTCTTCGGTCGCCTCGGCCTTTGCGCGCAAATCACTGGCAACATCAGTCAAATCTTGTTGCAATAATCTCAGCCGCGACGCCAGGTCGGCAAGTGCATCGCGATGACCAAGAGCCGAGATCGCCTGGGCCAAACCATCACCAGAACCACCGTCTTCAGTTATCGCCGCAACAGCCAGCCAAAGTGCTTCACGATGTGCGACGGCATCAGCCAGCAAGTCTTCTTCGCGCTCGAGAGTTTCGTCTTCGTTGGCATCACTCAAACCAGCATTGCCAATTTCTTCAACTTGAAAAGAGAGCAAATCAATTTCACGCGCCCGAGCTCGTTCGTCGCCGCCAATCGCTGCCATATTCGCATCAATTTCGGTAAGCCGTGCCCGCGCTGCACGCAGTTCGGTTAGATCTACGCCAGCAAACGCGTCAAGTGCGGCACGCTGAGCGCTTTGACCGAGCAAACTTTGATGGGCATGCTGACCGTGCAGATCTACGAGCGATGTGCCCTGCTCTGCCAAATTGCCAACCGTAGCCAAGCGTCCGTTGACATAAGCGCGCGATCGACCATCGAGCGGAATAACTCGCGCCAACACAACCTCAACGTCTTTGTCGACAAACCGACCCTCTACACGTGCCTCGCTAGCACCAGGTCGAATGATGCTCGCGTCTGCACGACCACCCACAAGCAAACTTATG
>JBIKVV010000019.1:0-25808 GCA_044356655.1 Ilumatobacteraceae bacterium | reverse complement strand
ACGCAAGCCGACGTAGCCCAATGGCAGAGGCACGGCGCTTAGGACGCCGCCAGTGAGAGTTCGAGTCTCTCCGTCGGCACAAAATGCAACCACGCACGACATCTCAACTCGCAACGCCCGCGTTGCTAATAGATCTTGACGCACTCAATGGCAACCTGCGAACAATGTCACTACGCCACCCCGGCACAAAATTGCGACCACACACGAAAGCACACAAGTGCACCAACCTCGCGAACTTGCAATCACAATACGGACACAAAACGTTTACATGTGCCACGCCTCGCGAAATAATCGGCATGGCCGCAGCCGGTGTTGGCAAAGATTATTTGCTAGCCAACGAAGTTGTTGACCCTGAGCGATTGAGCGCACTGGCAAAAGTTTCGCAATCAGCGCGCGTAATAATTGCAGTTGATTCTGAGACAACAGTAATGGCAGCAGTGCGCGCTGGTCTGTGCGATGTGCTCATCGACGTCAACGTTGGTCTGCCTCGCTGCGGCGTCGCGCCAGCACTCGCTGGTCAACTTGCAGATTTCGCTTGCAAACAAAAAATGACAGTGCACGGCGTCATGGGTTATGAAGGTCACCTGATGATGGTTTACGGGCACGAGAAACGAAAACAACGAGTCGCTGACTCGATGCAACTACTTGCGAGTGCAGCCCAAGACGTTGGCGGCGAAATCATCTCGGCTGGTGGCACTGGCACATTTGATTTGCATGATGAAACTTGCATCAATGAATTGCAAGCCGGCTCATATGCATTAATGGATACCCACTACGCAAAACTGAATCTACCTTTTGATCAAAGTTGTTTTGTTCTAGGCACCATAATTTCAAAATCAACCGACTGGCTCGTAATTGATGTCGGCCTGAAATCACTCGGCATGGACCACGGCAATCCATCTGTTGATGGCTTTGATGTGTTGTTTTGTTCAGACGAACATACGACACTCGCTACCAAAAAAGAATTCGTAAACACCAAAGTTTCTGTCGGCGACAAACTTCGAGTGATTCCTGCTCACATCGACCCAACAATGGCAATGCACGAACTCGCCTATCTTGTGCGCGGCGACGAAGTTATCGACTCGTGGCCGATTGATTTACGCGGTTGGTAACTCGGCGAGCCGACTAGCCAAAAGACGAAATGCGTTTCCGCGATGCGAAATTGCGTGTTTCTCAGCGATTGACATCTCGGCGAAAGTTCGACCACTGCTCGCAGCAGGTATAAACACTGAGTCATAACCAAAACCACGTTCACCGCGCTCGGTGTCGCTGATTAATCCTTCACACACGCCTTCGGCAACAATTTCTTGTCCGTTTGGCATTCGCAATAGTGCAACCGTGCGAAACCGAGCCGCACGGCTCGCAACCCCAACTAGTTCTTGCAACAATTTCTTTCGATTTTGCTCGTCATTCGCGCCAACACCCGCAAAACGCGCAGTAATCACGCCAGGTCGACCATCTAACGCATCAACTTCAAGACCCGTATCGTCAGCGAGCGCTGGCATGCCAGTTGCAGCACAAACAGCCGCAGCCTTAAGACGTGCATTGCCGGCAAGCGTGTCGGCATCTTCGACTACGTCAGCTAGTTCACCTGGGCGTGGCAGCAAATCAACGGCAGCAATTTCTCTAATGATCTCGAAGATCTCGGTGACCTTATGGGGGTTTGCTGAAGCGCAAACTACGCGCAACATATTTTTAGCGCACTTTTTAAGGTCTTGGTTTCGGCGGCACTGCAAGTGTCTGTGTCTGTAACGCAAACACTTCGCTCAGACCAGCAGTCGCCAATGCCAACAACTCGCTCAACTGTGTTTGACTGAACGCCGCACCTTCAGCAGTGCCCTGCACTTCGACAAATTTCGGCTCGGTCGAACCATGCGCCTGCAACATCACGACGTTCATATCGACTTCGGCTGAACTGTCTTCGACATACGGCAAATCAATAATCGGCACACCATTGTGAATGCCCACACTCACAGCCGCACACAAAGAGTGCAACGGATGTTTCGTTATCAATCCGCTTTGTTGCACACGCGTCAACGCATCATGCAGCGCAATGTACGCCCCACAAATGCTTGCAGTGCGCGTGCCGCCATCGGCTTGCAACACATCACAGTCGACAATCACTTGTCTCTCACCTAACAGCGCCATGTCACAACATGAGCGCAGAGATCGACCAATCAACCGCTGAATTTCAATCGTGCGACCACCTTGTTTGCCTTTTGCGGCTTCGCGATCATTTCGCTCGGGCGTCGACCCAGGCAACATCGAATACTCGGCAGTCACCCAGCCTTTGTTCTTACCTTTCATCCATCGCGGCACGTCTTCGTCTACCGACGCGGTGCACAAAACTCGAGTCTTGCCAAACGAAACCAGCACCGAGCCTGCTGCCATCTCGGTGAAGTCGCGCTCAAATTTAAGTTGTCGCAATTCGTTTGTTTGTCGTCCATCGGGTCGTGTCATGTTCTCTCCGTTTTTGTCATTTTGTTGATTGATCTACTTTGGCCATTGTTTCGCAAGTGATAACTCTGGACCCAAAAACCGGCGACCAAGTTCGGCAAAATGCTGAACATCACCCGACGAATAAAACTCATGTGAACTTTTAACTTCATCATCAACACTACGAGAAATATTATTTTTAATCAGCACATCACGCACTTCTGATGCGGTCGCATCAGCGCTATTTATTAGTTTCACGCCAGGGCCCATTACTTCACTAATTACTGCGCTCAAATACGGATAATGAGTGCACCCAAGCAACAACGCGTCAACACCCGCTTTTCGAATCGGCGCGAGCAAATTTTCAGCCAACTTAGTGACGGCTTGACCTGATGTTTCATCACGTTCAACAAATTCGACAAAACCGGGGCACGCAGTTGCAGTTAAAGAAACCTCGCGAGAAACTTTGTGCGATGCGCCCGCTACTGCGCTTTCATAGGCGCCCGAAGCAATCGTGCCAACTGTGCCAATCACCGCCACTCGATTATTTGTCGTCGCCTCAACCAATGCTTGTGCACCTGGCTCGACGACGCCAATCACGGGCACTGAAAGCAAACTTTGCAACTCACCCAATGCAACCGACGCCGCGGTGTTACAAGCAACAATTATCAACTTTGCGTTGAAGTCACGCACCAGGCTTGTTGCCAACTCGATTGCATAACTTCTCACTTCGCTTGCCGGCTTTGGCCCATACGGATAGCGCGCAGTGTCACCCATATATACGAGATCTTCGTTCGGCATTAAGTCGATAACTGCTCGCGCGACAGTTAAACCACCAAAACCAGAATCAAACATTCCAATTGGGCGATCAACCTGAGCATTCATCTCTGACAACGCTACGCCTTGGCAAACATTGAATTCAGGCAACTCACTTTAGCCACGACGATTTATCGGCAAATGCTTTATAGTCGCTGTGTGATTCTCGCTGCTGTCCTTGCTCTTTTGGCAGCGTTTTTGCACGCAACCTGGAACATCGTCGTCAAGCAAACAAGCGATCGGTTTCTTGCACTGTGGGGTCAATTCGCTTTCGCTGGTTCATTCGCGCTGATCGCTTTAGTCGGGTGGACACTGATTGACGGTCAACCAAACATTTCTTGGTGGTGGTCAATCATTAGCGGCTGCGGACACTTGCCATATGTGATGTTGCTCGCCAAGGCGTACGACAAAAATGATTTCTCGCTTACTTACCCGATTGCTCGTGGCGCCGGCGCACTTAGCGCGGCCATCTTGGGATTAATTTTTCTCGGCGACGATCTCTCCGCGCTCAGCATGGCGGGCATCGCCATTGTTATTTTTGGACTTTGGGTTTTAGTTTCGGGTCAGCCGATTAATAATATTTTCCCTGCTCTCGGGGTTGCAGCAACAATCGGCGTTTATTCAGTTGTCGACGCATATGGCGCTCGCAATTCAAACGCTGTCGCATTTGCACTCAGTGTTTTTGTCAGCGGGTCCGCAACAATAACAATCTGGGCACTAATCACGCGCCGAAGCCAACTCAAACCTTTTCTCGCCGCTGAATGGAAACCTGCCGCAATTGGCGGCACCATGTCGATTGTCGGCTATTCGATGGTTGTCTATGCCTTCACACTCGCACCAGTTGGCTATGTTGCAACGATGCGCGAATCAAGTGTGGTGATCGCCGCACTTGCCGGCTGGAAATATCTCAAAGAAGATGACCACAAACGTCGGCTTACTTCAGCCACCGTGGTCGTTGCAGGTCTTTGCGTGCTTGTCGCGGGTCGTTAAAAGTAAATTATTTTTTCGGCAGCAGCTTCGGCCTGATCTAAGTCATCTGTATACGCGCCAGTTGACAAATACTTCCATCCGCCGTCGCAGACGATGAATACAATCACGGCGTCTTGATCACTGTCAAGGCTGATTTCACTTGCGACTTTAAGCGCACCAGCCAAAGACGCACCAGATGAAATGCCGGCGAAAATACCGCATTCGCTCACAAGTCGGCGCGTGCATTCAATGCTCTCACGTGGTCGCACAACTCGCTTACGATCTAATGTCTCGCGACCATGCCACTTATCAAACACAGGCGGAATATAACCGTCATCTAAATTTCGCAAGCCTTCAACTCGCTCACCGAGTGGTGGCTCGACTGCAATGATTTTCACTTCGCTGTTTTTCTCTTTCAAGTAGCGACCAACACCCATCAGCGTGCCGCTCGTACCCAAGCCGGCGACAAAGTGCGTCACCTCTGGGCAATCGCGCCAAATCTCTGGACCAGTAGTTTCATAATGCGCAGTCGGGTTAGCTTCGTTTTCGTATTGGTGCAAAAAACACCAGTCTGGGTTTTCTTTGGCCATTTTTTCGGCTCGTAAAACTGCGCCGTTCGAACCTTCGGCGCCAGGCGTAACGATTACTTGAGCACCAAACACTTCGAGCATCTGTCGTCGTTCGATTGAAACATTGTCAGGCATCAAAATGATTATCGGATACCCCTTGAGTTGCGCGATAGCCGCGAGCGCGATGCCTGTGTTTCCACTTGATGGCTCAATTATTTGCTGACCAGGCGAAAGTTTTCCGTTTTTCTCTGCTTGCTCAATCATCGATTTGGCGATGCGATCTTTTACCGAGCCAAAAGGATTTTGATTCTCAAGTTTTGCCAGCAGTCGCACACGTGGGTTCGGCGACAAATTCGAAACATCAACCAATGGCGTATTGCCGATCAGGTCGAGCACATTTTCGTTAATCACCACTCAATCAGGATACCTGACCAATATGGTCGGATTTATCTCGAACTTGCTGAAACAGCTGTGAATTATGCGATAGTCAAAGCGAGAATCAAAACGATCGTCAAGCCGTGACGATTTGGCTCTCAGAAATCTGCGAATCGATAATTCGGTAACTGCGGGTCTTGGGCTCGGCGTCTTTTAATCCAATAATCACATAGTGCCAACCTGGGTCTGGGGCTTGAGCCACATCGGTTGCGCTCGGGTAGGGCTCGGTGTGCGTGTGGCTATGCACTACGCCAATTATCGCTAAACCACGAGACTCGGCATCAAGTTCGATTCGCAGATGATCGCGTGGATCAACCGTATAAATAATTTTGCTCTGCGCGATATTGCGACACGGGTGAAACTCGCGCGCCACATCGCTACCAAACTCGCCCACCAGAAAACCACAACATTCGAGCGGAGTTTCAGCGAGCGCCAACTGCTTGATCTGCTCAAGTACCGAATTTGGTAACACGATTTGTGACGATGAATTTTGATTTGACATTGCCCTAAAAGGCTACAGGTACGCTTAAAGCACGCTATGAAACACGACAGCCCAGAGATCATCGCCAGCAATCGCAAGGCGCGACACAACTACACAATCGTTGATGTCATTGAAGCTGGCATTGTGCTGCACGGAAGCGAAGTCAAAAGTTTGCGTGAAGGCCAAGTTCAGATTGCCGAGGCCTACGCACATGTCGTTCGTGGCGAAATGTGGCTTGAAGGTGTGCATGTCGCCGTCTATCGATTTAGCCATGGTGTTGGCTCACACGAACCAATGCGTTCACGAAAACTGCTGTTGCATCGTGAGCAGATTCGCAAACTTCAAGAACGCATGGCGAAAGAGCGCCTGACTCTTGTGCCTCTTTCAATGTTGCTTAAAAATGGTCGAGTCAAAGTCGAACTCGCTCTCGCCAAAGGCCGGCAAAAAGAAGATCGTCGTCAAGCCATTGCTGAGAAAGAATCAAAACTTGAAATGCGTCGCGAAGCCGGCCGGCAACGCAAAGGCACTTCATAACAATCTAGCCCGCGATCGGGCAAGCAATCTCACACACGCTTGCCGTAGACTGCAGTTGTTACGTAAGTTCAAAGGGGCTGACAGGTTTCGACGTCAGATTCGATGTTCGAGCGTGCGACTCGAGTTGCTCAGACTCGTAAAACGGGGCAAAAAAATAACTGCCAACAAGCAGTTCGCTCTCGCCGCCTAATTAAGTGGCAGAGAGCAACCGTGAGCCGCAAGGTCGCACGGGGCCAATTCACCGCAGCCCGGCAACAGAAGCGGGGAATGACATTGGGAAAGACCGATGACGTCGAGAAAGACCGATGACCGTACAGAAAGTTGTACCGCGGATTACCACTTCGGTGATGATCGACCGACCCGCCGGCGTTGCTGCGTAGCAACAATGCGGGAATAGTCGTATCACGGGCGCTCAACGGCTGATGGACGGGGGTTCGATTCCCCCCAGCTCCACCATTGTTTGGCGATTTCAGGCGAAAATTTTTGATCGCTTCGAAATCGTAGATTAATAGTCATGAAGTTCGCACCAATCTCTGATCGGCTAGCCGGACTTGGCGCCGCCAAGTGGGCAGTTCACGCAGAAGGCTTGCGTCGAGCAAACGCGGGCGAACCAATAATTATGTTGTCGATCGGCGAACCCGATTTGCCGCCGCCCGCAAGTGTTCTCGACGCCGCAGCCACAGCGATGCGAAGTGGTCGCACTCGCTACGCGCATGGTCAAGGCGAACCACAAACACTGGCCGCAATCGCCAATCACCTGACTAAGCGTTCTGGTGTACCGGTTTCGCCTGAGCAAGTTCTTTTTACGGCAGGCACGCAAAACGGTTTGTGCACCGCGCTACTTACTCTCGTACAAACCGGCGACGAAGTTCTGGTGCCCGACCCGTATTACGCAACATACGAAGGTCTTGTCGCAGCATCAGGTGCCACTTTTGTGCCTGTTGCAACTCGACCTGAAGACAACTTTCATGTCACCGCACAAGCAATCGAAAAAGCAATCACTAAGCGCACAAAAGTTTTGTTGCTCAACACGCCGAGCAACCCGACGGGTGCCGTGCTGACAGAAAAAGAAATTGACGAAATCGGCGCAGTCTGCGAGCGCCACGATTTATGGATCATCTGCGACGAGGTGTACGCCGACATGACATTTGATGTGCCTTTTTGCTCGCCGTTTGATCGACCGCATCTACGACATCGCACGCTGGCTGTTTCATCAATCTCAAAGTCGCATGCCTTGCCAGGTTTTCGTGCTGGCTGGGTTGCATCTCACCCAGATGTCACCCCTCGCCTCGTGCTCGTCGCCGAAGCAATGTTGTTTGGTTCACAACCGTTCATTGAAGACGCACTCACGGTTGCCTTAAACGAACAACATCCCGAAGTCGAACGACTTCGCCTTGCATTTCGCGAGCGCGCCGAAACGTTGATCAAATCTTTTGAAGGCTCGCAAGCCATCACCGCGCGTATGCCCGAAGGCGGCATGTTCATCATGCTTGATGTGCGTCGCACAAAACTTTCTGGTGAAGAATTCGCCTGGCAACTACTCAAAGAACAAAATGTCAGCGTGATGCCTGGCGAAAGTTTTGGCAAAGGCGGAAGCGGTCACATTCGCATCGCACTAACCGTTGATTCAGAAATCTTGCGTGACGCATGCATCAAGATTCGAAAGCTCGCCGAAAAACTCTGCTCAGAGACGAAATAACTCATGGCAGACAACCAACTTCGCGTCGGTGAAGCGATCATCGATTTGCTCGCCCGCGAATACGGTGTCGATGTCGTCTTTGGCATTCCGGGTGTACACAACATCGAGCTCTACCGCGGTTTGCATCGCTCTGGCGTTCGAGCAATTTCACCCCGCCACGAACAAGGCGCAGGGTTCATGGCCGACGGCTGGTCGATCATCACAGGCCGCCCAGGTGTCTGCGTGTTAATCAGTGGCCCCGGCGTGACCAATGCACTGACGCCAATCGCCCAGGCTTATCACGATTCTCGACCAATGCTCGTGCTCGCCTCGACCACACCAACTGATGCTCTCGGCAAAAGTTTCGGGCCGCTACATGACTTGCCCGACCAAGCCAAAATCGCTGAGTCGGTTTGTGCATTCAGTGAAACAGTCACCGACCCGTCGCAGTTGCCCGCGCTTGTCGAGCGTGCCTTCAACGTTTTTTCGTCGTCACGACCGCGGCCTGTTCACATTGCAATTCCAATGGATGTTCTTGCTCAACCGTGTCAGCCATTCGCACGCAAGCAACTCGCCGTAGTCAAACCGAGCGCATCAGCAAGCGAAGTTTCTCGCGCAGCTGAAATAATCAACACAGCCCAAAGTCCAGTCGTGATCGCGGGCGGCGGTTGCGTTAATGCAGGTTCAGAACTTGTCGCATTCGCTCAAACTCTTGATGCACCAGTTCTTTTAACCGGCAATGCCAAAGGCGTTATGTCTTCAAGTCACGAGTTATGCGCTGGCAATTGTCTCGTGTTCGGTCGGGTGCAACGCGATGTTGAGTCGGCTGATGTCGTTGTCGTTGTTGGCAGCGAACTCTCAGACACTGACCTCTACAACGGTGGTCGAGCGTTAAATTTCGCGGGCAAAGTCGTGCGAATTGATATTGACCCAGCACAAATCATTAGACGTACATCGCCGACTGCTGCACTCGTCGGTGACGCAGCCATCACACTGCGCGAACTGACAGCCAAACTCACAAAGCGAACATCACATAATGGTCAGGCTCGAGCAAAAACATGGCGTGACCACGCACGCGCAAAAACCAACGCTAATTTTCAGCCATGGCTAGAAGCAATTGAAAATACGTTGCCAAGCGACGCAATAGTTGCACTCGACTCAACACAATTGGCGTACAGCGCGCATTGGTGGTTGCCCGCAACACAGTCACGATCGTGGCTCGCACCATATGGTTTTGGCACACTCGGTTGCGCCCTGCCAATGGCAATCGGCGCAAGTGTCGCTGCACCAAATAGACCCGTCTTAGCAATCGTCGGAGACGGTGGTTGGTTGTTTACCGTGGCCGAAATGGCAGCTGCCAAAGATCTGAACAGCAAAATCGTTTTGCTGTTATGGGACAACCGTGGCTACGAACAAATCCGCGAATCATTCGACGATGTCGCTGCGCCACAAATGGGTGTCGATGTTTCTTCACATGACCCGGTTGCGATCGCCAAAGGTTTTGGTTGGGCAACAACTCAAGTTACGACACCAGAGCAACTTACGACAGCATTACAAAATAGTTTTGCGGCTAACTCTCCGCAATTTATTCGGGTCGTCGCAAACTAAAAATTACTTCTCGCGGTAGACGACAAAAACTTTGCGCAAAGTTTCATGAACCGTCCACTTGCCTTTCCAGCCGATCGGAAAGATGCAACTCGAACCAGCGGTCAATTCAACAGCGTCGCCGCCGTCTTCGTGCACCGTCATTCGGCCTGACAAAACATAAATAACTTCACCACGAGTTGTGAACTCCCATCGTGATGCACCTGGTTCGCACTCCCAAGTGCCGGCAGTAACAGTGGGGTTATCAAGAAAGACTTTTGCCCGCGTCATGATCTCGCCTGTCAATGGTTCAGCCGAAGGCTGACCAAGTGGTTTTGCAGCCAAATCTGCCGCCAAAATATCGCTTGCTCTGAATGAAATTGTCATAACGGCAAGTTTACGACATTACGCGCAGATTTTTCTTTGTGAGCAAAAAGTATGCCGCCATCATCAACATCAACAAGCCCGTAACCGAAAAAGTTTCCGGCGCAGAATCAATACTTCTGGCGATAATGCCGACGGCTAATGCGCCGAGTGGCGCGAGGCCCGAAAATATCAGTGAGTGAATCGCCATTACTCGACCCATAACTTGCGGCGGCGTGTTGTTCTGAATCAATGTTTGGCTCAAGTTCATATAGAAGCCACCGCCCATTCCCCAGGCAAATAGCATCACGCTCATCATCAAAATCGAACTTGACTGCCCAAGGATAATTTGCATTGAACTACCCCAACACAAAGCAACCATGAACCACATGCCCTTGCGAATCATCTTGTGGTTATAACGCAAGATTGCCACTGAAGTAACAAATTGACCTACGCCGAGCATCGCAAACATGAATGTGGTCTGACTACCCGTTGCGCCAGCCTGTTCTTTTGCGATTTGCGGACCCAAAACTAACCATGGCGACAGCATCAACAAAATTGATCCGCAGAGCAGAACATAAAAGGCTCGAACTTCTTTGTGCCCAAGGATAAAACTCAGACCGCCAAATATTTCTTCGCGCAGTCGTCTTCGCTCTGTGTTCAAACTCGCAGGCAATTGCAACTTAATTAGGGCAAAAAATCCAAACAAGTTGAGCAATGCCTGAATCCAGAACGCGCCTTCAATCCCCCAAATTGCAATTGCCGGACCAGCCACTGCTGGGCCAATAATCAATCCAAGATTGTTTCCGATTGTATTGACCGCAATCGCCCCAATAAGTTTGTCTCTCGGCACAACAGACGGCACAATCGCCGATCGCACCGGCGAACCAATGGCGATAAATATGCCAGCAATAAAAGACCCGATGATCGCCCAGTTGATCGTCATCTGTTTGGTTGTGACCATCACGGCAATCACGGTCGTTATCGCCAATGCACCAAGTTGACTAACCATCAGCAGTGTGCGGCGATTCATGTGATCACTCATCACCCCAACATGCAGAGAAATCAGCAACACCGGAATACCCATCACAAAGAGAATCAGCCCACTGATATCAGATTTGGCGCCGAGTTCGAGAGCCAGCCAGACAAATGCAAAACGTTGTGTGCTCTGCACAAGAATGAACAAGAAACTGTTTATCCATAAAAGGCGAAATGGCTTTATCGCCATTAGTTCACCGGGTCGAATTCTCCGCGTGGGCGCCGAAGAATTCATCACCAAGAGCGTCTCACAATTTTGACTAGCGAAACGAGTTAAGGGTCTGGCTACCTCAGCTCAGATCGGCTGGTGTCTGTCGCTCGTTGAGATGCAAGTCAGTGCCCGTATACGGATGCGCAAGTGCGACCTCTTCGTTCAACTCGACACCCAATCCTGGCTCTTTCGATGGAATCACATAACCGTTTTCGAACTGAATTGGCTTCTTCAAAATCTTGGCGTGGAAACCGCCCCAATCTTGAATGCTTTCAAGAATCAAGAAATTCGGCGTACAAGTACTCAATTGAATATTCGCCGCGCCTTCAATTGGTCCGCAATAAAGATGCGGTGCTATTTGTGCGTGATAAGTCTCAGCAATTGATGCAATTTTTTTGCCTTCGAGAATGCCGCCGCAACGACCAGTTGCCAACTGAATGATCGACGCGCCACCAACGCGCAACAAATGCGCAAACTCATATTTTGAAGTAAGTCGTTCGCCAGTTGCAATCGGAATACTCGTGTGCGCCGCAACCTTGGCCATTTCTTCGGGTGCATCAGGTGGAATCGGCTCTTCAAACCACATTGGGTCGTAAGGCTCAAGTTGCTTGGCTAAACGAATTGCACCTGATGCCGTGAACTGACCGTGTGTGCCGAACAAAATATCGGCGCGATTGCCAACTGCTTTGCGAATCGCTGCAACCATTCGCACACTGCGATCGATCGTTGCCAGCGACGGTTGACGTCCGTCATAAACCGAATACGGCCCGGCAGGGTCGAGTTTTACTGCAGTGAAACCACGCTCGACTTCGCGCACGGCAGCCTCGGCGGCAAGATCTGGGTCGCTATAAAGCGGATGATCAGAGTGCGCATCAAACTCATGTGATGGATATAAGTACGTATAGCAACGCAACCGATCGTGAACTTGACCGCCTAACAATTCATAAACGGGCTTGCCGGTGTCTTTGCCACAGATATCCCACATTGCCATTTCAAGACCACTAACTACACCAGCGGTGCTGAAGTCTGGTCGATGCGAGAAACCCGAGCCATAAGTACGTCGCCACATTTTTTCAATGTGAAACGGATCAGTGCCGAACACATATCGAGCAAACATGTCTTCAGCGACTTTGCAAACTATTTGTGGCGAATATGTCGCCGTATAAATTTCACCGATACCGGTTACGCCAGTATCAGTAGTCAGTTTTACGAAAATAAAGTAGCGACCACCCGTGCGCGGTGGTGGATTGCCGACAACAAAAGTTTGCAACTTCTCAATTTTCATAACCCCACCTGCCTGTTTCTAAATTGCTAGAAGACAATCACATTTCGCAAAGCATCGCCCCGTTTTACAGCCGCAATCGCTTCATTTATCTCTTCTAAAGGATATGTCTTTGTTACGAGTTCATCCAGCTTCAGGCGACCCTGCTCGTAAAGAGCGATCAGATTCGGAATATCAATTTGAATTCGCGCCGAACCCATCTTCGAGCCAAGAATGTTCTGGCTATACGCAGCCATCGTGCCTGGGTCAATTTCTGACATTACGCCGTTTGCGGGCATACCAACCAACACGACAGTGCCTGACTTTGCGAGCAGACCATACGAAGAATCAAATGCTTGTTTCGCACCAACCGTCACGAAGACATAATCTGCACCGCGGCCGTCTGTGATTTCTTGCACCCGTTTGGCAACATCTTCTTTTCCTGAATTGATGCCGTGTGTTGCCCCAAACTTCTTGGCGGCATCGAGTTTCGAATCAGAGAGATCAATAGCAACGATCGATCGTGCGCCACTCACGCGAGCGCCTTGAACCGAGTTCAAACCAACGCCGCCAGCACCAATAACGATGACATAACTGCCTGGCTCAACTTTTGCTGTGTTTGTCACTGCACCAAATCCAGTGATCACGCCGCAAGCCAACAAAGATGCACTTGCCGACTTGATATCTTTCGAAATCACGACTACTTGCGACTCGTGCACAACCACATATTCAGCGAAACTTCCGGTGCGCATCGCTTGCACGATCGATTCGCCCGACTTCGAAGTTAGCGGGCTCTTGGCATCGAGTGCGAACGTTGTTTCGCAAGTTACTGGCATGCCTCGCGAACAGCCACGACAGTGACCGCACGACCGAATCAGCGTCACCACGACTTGATCTCCGACTTTGACCGACGAAACACCAGTGCCCAACTCTTCGACAACACCGACACTTTCATGGCCAAAAATTGCCGGCAACGTGCCGCCCCATGCTCCGTCGGCGTACGAAATATCGCTATGGCAAATCGCAGTCGCCAAGATCTTCACTCGCATCTCGCTGGCTTGGGGCTTGGCCAGATTTACTTCTTCGATTACCAGTGGCTTACCAAACTCACGACAAACTGCAGCTTTCATTAATTTTGCCTTTCAGAATTTTTAATCTCGAAATTCGCGAGACTCTTGGTCGAGAATCTCGGTTAACGCTGCGAAGTGATACTCGGCAGCATTCGGATACTCTAGCCATTGTTTGCAAACCATCGCAGCAGTCTCATTGGGTATCAACTCAAGTTCACGTCCAGTCGATAATGCCAGCACTTGCAACTGCGATGCTTTCTCCAAATAATAGAGTTCGTCAAACGCTTCAGCCACCGTCTTGCCGACAACGATCACCCCGTGATTCGCCAAGAGCAGCACGCTGCGCGACCGCCCTAAAAGTTTGGCGACTCGCTCTCCTTCACTGGCTTCAAGTGCCATGCCGGCATAATCGCGGTCATATGCGATGCGACCGTAAAAGCGGCATGCGTTCTGGTCGAGCATTAAGAACTCGAAGTCTCGCAGACATGCCAGCGCGGTCGTATACGGCATATGAGTGTGCAAGACACAATTTGCGTCAGGCACCAATTTATGAATCTGCCCATGCAGGTTCATCGCCGTTGGGTCGACATCTTGGCTTTTACTGATGCCAAAGCCACTTGCATTCATGTCGACAAGCAATAAATCACTTACTCGCATCTGCGAAAAATGCCGACCAGCTGGGTTTATCAGAAATTTCTGACCGTCATCAGAAACCGCAACGCTGAAGTGATTAGCAACAGCTTCATGCAAATTCAGGCGCGCTGCCCAGCGAAATGCAACTGAAAGATCTAATCGAGCCTGTTGCTCGCGCGTCATGTTCTAAATGCTATTGCAGTCGGGCTGGAAACCCTGGTGCACGCAGATCTGTGCCGAGAGCGTCTTCAAGAAGTTTGACAACCTGAGTCGACCACACTTCGCCACCGTATTGAGATTTGGCTCGCACAAAAGCTTGTTGCACCGTGCTCGCCACATCAAGTGGCACACCAAACTTACGGCCGTACTCCATCGCAAAGCCCATGTCTTTTAGTGCGAGATCCATTGTGAAGCCGATGTCGTAGCTGCCGTTGAGAATAACTTGGCCTTCGGTTTCGTGAACGAAACTATTGCCTGAACTGTTTTTGATCACTTCAAACGCGACACCGAGATCAATGCCACCTTTTTTCGCCAGCATCAATGCTTCGCCACACGCCACAAGATGAATGAACGCAAGCATGTTCGTGATTACTTTGATTACGGCTGCACTTCCGAGTTCACCAACATAGATAACTGGTTTACCCATCGCCTCAAGCAAGTCTTTGTGCGCTTCAAAAATCTTCGGGTCGCCGCCTACTAAAACAGTGATGTCGCCTTCGGCCGCTTTATGCACACCGCCGGTAACTGGCGATTCAAGCGAGTTGAAACCCAACTTGGTGGCAATTTCACCCAGACGCAGAGTTTCACTGCGGTCGTTGGTGCTCATGTCGATCCAGGTTGCGCCTTTTGCTAAACCACAGAAAATTCCATTTTCACCGTCAACCACTGCATCAATTGCCCGCGGTGATGGCAAACAAGTAAATACAACTTCAGATGCTTGCGCAACTTCTTTGGCGCTATTCGCCCACTTCGCACCCTTGGCGATAAGACCTTCGCCAAGAGACTTATTCAAATCGTTAATAGTCACATTGTGCCCAGCGCGCAGCAAACTTGCTGCCAAATAGACGCCTAAGTGTCCGAGGCCAATAAAACCGCAATTTCGTTTTGTTTTGCTCATAGTTGTATCCATGTCGTTTTGAGATTGGTGTAACCGTCTATTGAATGCATCGAGCGATCACGACCCGTGCCAGATTGTTTAAATCCGCCGAACGGTGTTGTGATCGAACCCTTATCGAAAGTATTCACCCAAACAGTGCCGGTGCGCAATTTGCGGGCAATGCGATGAGCTTTTGTGATATCTCGTGTCCATACGGCTGAGGCCAAACCATATTGCGTGTCATTGGCGATACGCACCGCTTCGTCGGCGCTTTCAACTGCAATCGAAGCCAACACCGGTCCGAAAATTTCTTCGCGTTCGATGCGCATGCCGGGTTTCACGTTTTGAAATACGGTTGGCTTGATAAAGACACCGCCCTTGACTGGTTCTGCTTTCTCGCCACCTGAAAAGACTTTCGCACCTTCGTTTTTGCCAATATCGATATAACCAAGTACTCGTTCGAATTGAGTTTTGTCAACGATCGTGCCCATCGCCGTGGTCGGGTCGTAAGGGTCACCAGGTTGAATCGACTTACCTATGTTCGTGATCTTTTCGAGCAATTCATCTTCGACTGCTTTTTCTACGACGAGTCGCGTGCCCGCATGACAAGTTTGTCCAGAGTTATAGAAAACACCCCAAGCAATTGATGATGCAGCAGCATCAAGATCTGCGCAATCACCTAAAACAATTTGCGGTGTCTTGCCACCCAACTCAAGAGAAACTGATTTGCCGTTGCTCTCAGCTGCGTATGTCAAGAAGTATCGACCAACTTCGGTTGAGCCAGTGAACGCAAGTTTGTCGACATCCATATGTCTACCCAGTGCCGCACCAGCTGTTGGTCCAAAACCAGGTACGACGTTTAAAACTCCGTCTGGTAAACCTGCTTGCGAACCAAGTTCAGCAAAAAACAACGCCGAGAGTGGCGACTGCTCTGCAGGTTTAAGCACGACTGAGTTTCCCCCGGCCAAAGCCGCGCCAACTTTCCATGACGAAATAATCAACGGATAATTCCAAGGCACTACAGCGCCCACAACACCAAGTGGTTCGCGCTCGATTAACGCCACGGCATCGCGCGGTACGGGTGCGACCTGGCCGTACATCTTGTCGATGGTTTCGGCAAACCACTGCAAGTTATTGGCCGCCGACGCAATATCAACATTCACCGAATCACCAATCGGCTTGCCAACATCCATAGTTTCAAGTAGCGCAAGTTCGTAGATGTTTTCGCGCATCAACTGCACCCAGCGCAACATAATATTTTTGCGATCGAGTGGCGCCATTTCGCTCCACACGCCGTTATTAAAAGACCTTCGCGCAGCAGCCACCGCGCGATCAATATCTTGTTTGTCGCCTTCGGCAACATTTGCTACAACCGTGTTATCACGTGGATTAATCGATTCGAATGTCTTGCCGCTCGCCGAATCTACAAATTTGCCGTCAATAAATAGCTGCGTTCGTGCCACTTTTTGCGCCGCGCGCTTTGTCCATTCTTCACGAGTCAGTAGATCGGTCATCTTTTCACTCCATTACTTTTTTGGCTGATAATCAAGCCCCGACGCTATCAGTACGACCTGTCAGAATATAAGCGTGCCACCAGAACAAACGTCGAACACCCCGACTACTTGTCTATTGGCAATCGCCTCGGTGCATCGCACTGGTTCGACATTGCTGTGCTCAATCTTGCGGGCCACTCACCTGGCCGGCATGCCAATGGAATATCTGAATATTCACACCAAAAACTTCACGAATTTTCGTAACGAAAATAATTTGCCCAAACTCAATTTGCGTGGTGCATTGATCGGTGCCGTACGAAAAGTCTCCGGCCGCAATGCATGGCGAAACATCGAATATTTCTCTGATTCTTCATGGCGCGCATACCTGAATAGAGCGGCTGAACTGAACACAACCCCAAACGGCGTATTCGGCATAAAGATGCACTACAACCAATATGAAGAACACATGTTGCATCGCGGCATCGACGCCAATTTTTGGAATGCGCCAATCAAGTGGGTGCGCATAACTCGCGACAACGAAATTCGTCAGGCAATTTCGCTCGTGCGTGCCGAACAATCAAACCAATGGAACAGCAATATGACTGCAATTCGCGAACCCGTTTACAACGAGCAAGCAATCGTTGAAGCCCTTGAAACTATTTCGACCGCCAACAAAAACTGGGACGCATACTTTGTCAAACACTCGATTACTCCGTTGCTCGTAACTTACGAACAACTCACTCGCGATATGAATACCACGGTTCGGCGAATCATGAGTCACATCAACACCCCGATTGAAACAGTGCCTGAACCTCAGACCAAGCGACAATCTGATGGCGCCAGCGCAATGTGGGAGCAACAATTCTTGAACTCTCGCCCCGAATTTGCCTCGCGCGCTGCCACAATATAAGAGTGAGCGTTTCGGCGATCTTCGATCCAACTAAATGGAGTCAAGTTAAAGATTTTTCTTTTCGCGACATCACATATCATCGCGCAAAAGATCAAGGCACTGTTCGTATCGCCTTCAACCGCCCAGAAGTTCGCAATGCCTTTCGCCCGAGCACGGTCGACGAACTTTACCGAGCACTAGATCACGCGCGTCAAACAGTTGATGTTGGTTGCGTGTTGCTGACTGGCAATGGTCCATCTCCGAAAGATGGTGGCTGGGCTTTTTGCAGTGGTGGCGACCAGCGCATTCGTGGTCGAGATGGCTATCAATACGACTCAGGTGACGAAAACAAATCAAGCACTGGTCGACTACACGTTCTCGAAGTACAGCGACTAATTCGCTTCATGCCAAAAATTGTTATTTGTGTTGTGCCGGGTTGGGCCGCCGGTGGTGGCCATAGCCTGCATGTCGTCAGTGACTTAACTTTGGCTAGCAAAGAGCACGCCAAGTTCAAACAAACAGATGCTGATGTCGCAAGTTTCGATGGTGGCTTTGGCTCGGCTTATCTAGCTCGTCAAGTTGGTCAGAAGTTTGCTCGCGAAATTTTCTTTCTTGGTCGCGAATACTCTGCCGAAGATGCTCATCGCATGGGCATGGTCAATGCTGTCGTCGATCATGCAGACCTCGAAAAGGTTGCACTCGAGTGGGCTCGAGAGATCAACGCAAAAAGCCCAATGGCCCAACGCATGCTTAAGTTTGCTTTCAACGCAATCGATGACGGCCTTGTCGGTCAACAAATTTTTGCCGGCGAGGCAACTCGTCTGGCATACATGACCGAAGAAGCCACTGAAGGTCGCGATTCATTCGTTGAAAAACGCGACGCTGACTGGTCAAAATACCCCTGGCACTTCTAATCTTGCGAAATCATTCGCAATGATCACGACGATTACTTCAAGTCAAGACCCGCGACTTGACCCGCTTCGATTAAACGAACGTCAGCTCACAACAATTGCTCAGCGCAGATCGACAATCGCTGCTGGTCGATTCATTGCCGAGGGTGACCTAGTCGTTGCCCGAGCACTCGAGGCTGGTTACAAACCCGAAGTCGTCTTGTGCGACTCTGAACAAGCCGAGCGTTTGCACCTGCAAGTTTCGCAATTGGGCGGTCAGTGTCTGACTGCCGATATCGAAATTCGTCGTGAAGCAACTGGTCTTGGTGTGCCACTAAGCGCGCTCGGCGTTTTCTTTCGACCCGAGCCACAAACAGTTGACCACGTTATTTCAAACGCTCAGCGCATCGTCGTCGTTGAAGCAGTCGACAACCCGAGCAATATCGGGGCGATAGTTCGCTGCGCAACCGGTTTGGGATGGGATGGTTTGATCTGCGACGCGACAAGTGCTGACCCGCTTTCACGCCGTGGGCTGCGGGTTTCTATGGGTTCGGCATTCAATTTAAACTTTGCCCGCACAACCGACGTCGTTGCAACACTTAAGACACTGCAGGCTCACGACTTCAAAGTCTTTGCATTAACTCCAGATAGCAGCTCAATTGATATTGACAAAGTCAAACTTGCACCATTGCAAAAACGCGCGATTATTTTTGGTTCAGAACGCACTGGTCTAAGCGAGCAAGCACTCGCCTGCGCTGATGCGTGCGTCAAAATTGCCATGAACCCAAATGTTGATTCGCTCAATGTTGCTGCCGCTGCGGCGATTTCTTGCTACGCCCTGCGCTAACGCAAACTGACGCAAATTAACGCGGGTAGTCGGCCGAAGAAATTGGCAGCCCCGTGTCGTTGCGCAAGTGCTCGGCAGCTTTGACGAAATACTCGGTCATCGTTGCGCGAACACCATCGTCGGTGACTAGTTCATTGACTGCGGTCAACATATGCACTAGCCAGCGGTCGCGCTCTAAGTTGCCAATTCGAAACGGCATATGTCGCATTCTCAGTTTTGGTTGACCACGATTCTCGTTGAACAACATCGGCCCGCCCCAATATTGAGCAAGAAACCAAGTCAAGTGTTGGCGTGCTTTGACCAGATTTGTGGGGTCTTCGTAGAGCGCGATTAAAACTTCGTCAGTGGCGACTCCTTCATAGAATCGATCGACAAGCCTCTCGAAAAAAGAAAGGCCACCGACTTGTTCGTAAAGCGAACTATCTGAACTCAGGGTCTTGCCAATCTGGAAACAAGTTTGGCATCTCAGTTGAGACTTTCATCGTAAAGTTCGCTGCTCGCTTTTCGAGAAAGCTCATGACGCCTTCGCGTGCATCTAAAGATTTACCGCGTTGCAAAATGCCCCGCGACTCTGCTCGATGTGCTTCCATTGGGTGTGACGCGCCAAGCATTCGCCACAACATCTGTCGCGAAAGTGCGACAGAAACAGGTGCCGTGTTTTCGACGATCTCTTTTGCCAAAATTTGTGCCACACCAAGCAAATCACCACCCGAATGAACACTGCGCACGAGCCCTGCATCGCACGCCTCTGTCGGCGAAATCATTCGACCAGTGAATACCCACTCAGTTGCACGCGAAATACCAACCACACGTGGCAAAAACCACGAAGAACAAGCTTCGGTGACGATTCCGCGGCGGGCGAAAACGAAACCAAACTTGGCCGTGTCACTAGATAGACGAATATCCATTGGCAAAGTCATCGTCACACCCACACCGACAGCAGCACCATTGATTGCCCCAATGACCGGTTTCAAACTTTCGAAAATGCGCAGTGACACGAGCCCGCCTCCATCGCGTGGCACGTCTTTCAAGCCAGGCACATCGCTGCCGCCCCGACTAAAAGTTTCACCGCCCGCCGACAAATCTGCACCGGCACAAAACGCCCGACCGGCACCCGTCACTATTACTGCGCGCACGTCGTCGTCGGCATCTGACAAGTCGAATGCTGCGATTAGTTCATGCAGCATCGTGTTGGTAAAAGCATTCAGTTTTTCTGGACGATTCAGCGTGATCGTCGCGACATTGTCGCTGACTACATAATTAATTTGACTAAACATCAAGAAAACGCGTTGCTGCTATTGCTGAACCGACCGCACCGACAAATGCACCTATGCCCAGCAAAATAAACATCACCGAAGTCAGATAACTGTCGGGCACGACAAGCGAACTTATACCCGTGCCTGGCTTAAACCCAGTGACGCCGTTCGTCCACGCCGAATTCAAAAGCCACAGACCGCCACAAGAAACAACCCCGCCAATCAGGCCTTGCAATAGGCCTTCCAACATAAATGGAACTCGAATAAACCAGTTTGTGGCACCTACTAACTTCATAACTTCGATTTCACGGCGCCTGGCGAACATCGCGGTGCGAATCGTGTTCCAGATCAAACCAACTGCAACGAGCAAAAGCACGAGCGAAGTAATTAACGTCACGACTCGAATGAAGTTCGACAAAGTTGAGATCACCTCGAATTCGTCTTCGGCCAGCGCGACAGCTTCAACTCCGGGCAAAGTGCGATATTGATCGCTCAGCGACCTGACAAGAGTCGGATCATCTGAAAGCGGTACTACTTTAAATTGCGTCGGTATCGTCTCTGGCGTCAGCAAGCCGAGCGTCACAGGGTCGCCTGCAAAAATTCGCTTTGCCTCTTCGTAACTTTCGGTTTTGTTCAGATAGCGCAATTTATCTGCATCAATAATCGTCGGCGATGCTCGCAATACCGAGTCGATCAGTGCGACTTGCTCAGCAGACGCATCGCTACGGACGAAAATAATCATCTCGACATCGCCACGCCACTGCACCAGCAAGTTCTCAAACGCACGTTGAATCAGGAATGTAGCGCCGACCAATAGAAGCGAGACTGCAGAAGTTAAAACAGCCGCGGCAGTCAGAGTGATGTTGCGTCTGAAACTTTCCCAAGTTTCGCGGAAGGCGTAGCCAATGCGTGAAAACATCTACTCGTACACTCCGCGTTCTTGGTCACGCACAATTACGCCGCGATCTAGTTGAATAACTCGTCGACGCATGGCGTTTACAACACGATGATCGTGAGTTGCCATCACTACGGTCGTACCAGTCTGGTTAATTTCATCAAGTAAACCCATGATGCCTTCGCTGGTATTGGGGTCGAGGTTGCCAGTTGGTTCGTCGGCCAACATGATTAATGGTCGATTGACGAATGCTCGGGCAATTGAAACTCTTTGTTGCTCGCCACCCGAAAGTTGATTTGGAAATCTGTCTTGCTTGTCTGCCAAACCGACTAAATCGAGAACAATCGGCACTTGTCGGTCAATCACATGTCGTGGCTTGCCAATCACTTCAAGTGCGAATGCCACGTTTTCGAACACAGTTTTGTTGAGCAGCAATTTATAGTCTTGAAACACGTTGCCCATGCTGCGACGCAGGTGCGGCACCCGAGAAGCAGGCAGTTCATTGATGTTTTGACCTGCAACCCAAACATCGCCACGTTCTGGTTGTTCTTGGCGGTTAATCAGCCGCAAAAGCGTCGACTTGCCCGAACCAGATGGCCCAACCAAAAACACGAACTGGCTCTTGGGGATATCAAATGAAGCATCGCGTACGGCAACTGTTTCGGTGCCGTATATTTTCGTCACATTTTCAAGACGAATCATTGCGACAAACTTACCATTCTCAAACCAAATCGCCGATCAGGCTTATTCGCTATCAGAACGCCGCCAACGAAGAAAACCTTCCATGAATTCATCTAAATCACCATCGAGTACAGCCGTAACATTGCTGCTCTCGACACTCGACCGCAAATCTTTCACCATTTGATACGGCTGCAAAACATAAGAGCGAATCTGACTTCCCCATCCGACTTGTGCTTGTTTGCCAGCAATCTGCGAAAGAGCCGCCGCTTTTTCTTCTTCGTCTTGAGCAATGATCATCGCTTTCAATCTTTTCATCGCACTTTCGCGATTTTGCAATTGACTTCGCTCTTGCTGTGACGACGCTACGAGTCCGGTCGGCTCGTGAATTAAGCGAACTGCTGATGATGTCTTATTAACGTGCTGACCACCCGCCCCTGATGCACGAAAAACTTCCATGCGAATATCGCTTTCGTTAATCTCGAGCTCAGCCTGATCAAGAATCGGCCAAATTTGCACCAAAGCAAAACTTGTCTGACGACGACCCTGATTATCAAATGGGCTTATGCGCACAAGACGATGGGTGCCGCGCTCACTGGTTAAGAGCCCATATGCATAGCGGCCGCGAATTGTTACGTCTGCCGACAATATTCCGGCCTCGGTGCCAATAGAAACATCGCCAATCTCAAACGCAAAGCCACGACGCTCAGCCCAGCGCCGATACATTCGCAATAGCATTTCACTCCAATCTTGAGCATCAACGCCACCATCTTTGGCGTTGATCTGCAAAATCGCATCGCACTCGTCGTGCTCGCCTGTAAACATGCTGCGCATTTCAAGTGAGTCAAGTTGGCTGCGACATGCAGCAATGCCCTTTTCAAGTTCTGGCTCTTGGGTGGCGTCATCTTCGGCCCGAGCCAGTTCGTGCAACACGAATAAGTCATCAACAGTCGCCGTAAGCAAATTGAATTGATCAATGTCGGCTTTCAGCGCGACATATTGAGAATTTATCTTTTTTGCATGTTCTTGGTCATTCCATAGATCTGGCTTGGCGACCTCTCCTTCAAGTTCGACAAGCAAGCCTCGCGAAGTCTCGATATTCAGATACTGCGCGGCTTCACCAATACGGCGACGCAACTCTGCAAGGTCGCTCGAAAAATCTTTCATGATCGGTAAAGCGCCTTAATTGACGCGGCCGTGACACATTTTGTATTTTTTGCCAGAGCCACATGGGCACGGCGAGTTGCGTGGTGTCTTTGACCAATCGGGTTGACCAAAAACACCACCGCTAGTGGTTGATTTGGCGCTCGGTGCTTGGTCAACATTTTCGTCAGACGTCTGCTGGATGTTGCTCAACTTGCTGGCAGGTTCAGAATTGTTGATCACTTGCACGTGCATCACATATTTGACGAAGTCTTGAGCAATGCCTTTCATCAAGGCACCGAACATCTCGAAGCCTTCGCGTTGCCATTCGATCAATGGGTCTTTCTGGCCGATCGCACGAAGATTGATGCCTTCTTGTAGATAATCCATTTCTTCTAGGTGCTCACGCCATCGTTGGTCGATAATTTTGAGCATCACTTGCCGCTCTACTTCACGCATTACCGGTGCAGACATTTCGGTCTCGCGCTTTGCGTAGAACGCACTCGCATCGGCCATAACAAGGTCATAAATCTCATCTGTCGAATCACACTGGGCAATTTTTGCCGCGTTGATTTCAGACGGCCAGAAGGTGCGCAACTCAAGAACCAAACCGTCGATATCCCACTCGTCGTCAGCCTCGGCGACACAGTGTGATTCGATCAGCGAATCAACGGCCTCGGCCAAATACTCCATCGCTGCTGACTTGAGATCAAGACCCTGCAAGATTTGATCGCGACGCAAATAAATAATCTTGCGTTGCTCGTTCATTACCTCGTCGTACTTCAGCACGTTTTTGCGAATCTCACCGTTGCGCTGCTCAACGGTGCTCTGTGCTCGCTCTATAGCTTTAGTAACCATTTTTGCTTCGATCGCTTCATCGTCGGGCAAAGCACGACCCATCACCCACGAAAGCGCACCTGTTGCAAACAATCTCATCAATTCGTCATCAAGGCTCAGATAAAAGCGGCTCTCACCTGGGTCACCTTGTCGTCCAGCACGACCACGCAACTGATTGTCGATTCGTCGACTTTCGTGGCGTTCAGTACCTAAAACATATAGACCACCGAGTTGGCGAATCTTGTCGCCTTCAACTTTGCAACTATCAGCATGTTTGGCAAGTTGTTCGCGATAACGCTTTTGCGCTTTGTCACGGGCTGTCAGAAAATCTGGTGGCATCGAATCAAGCGATGCCGGCAAAGCGAACTCGTCAAGAAGTGTCATCGGATCAAAACCTTCTTTGAGCACATCTTGCCGCGCCAGACCTTCAGGGTTTCCGCCTAACAAAATGTCAACGCCACGACCAGCCATGTTTGTTGCAACAGTGATGGCACCCAATCGCCCCGCCTGAGTTACAACCATTGCTTCACGAGTGTGCTGCTTGGCGTTCAAAACTTCATGGCGAATACCGCGTTGCTGCAACTTCTTTGATAATTGCTCACTCTTTTCAACACTCACAGTGCCAACCAACACAGGTTGACCTTTGGCGTGTTTTTCTTCGATATCGCGAACTACTGCATCAAACTTTGCCGCTTCGGTTTTATAGATTTGGTCGGCTTGATCTAGGCGCACCATTTCGCGATTCGTCGGAATCGGCACAACTTGCAAGTTGTAGGTGTTCATCAGTTCTGCGGCTTCGGTTTGCGCCGTACCCGTCATACCTGAGAGTTTTTCGTACATTCTGAAATAGTTCTGCAACGTAATCGTTGCCAGAGTTTGGTTTTCTTCTTTAATGTTGACGCCTTCTTTGGCTTCAACCGCTTGGTGAATGCCTTCACTCCAGCGACGGCCTTCAAGAATACGACCAGTAAATTCGTCAACGATTTTTACTTCGCCTTCTTGAATGATGTAGTCCTTGTCGCGCTGATACAAGACTGCAGCCTTCAGAGCCACCTGCAATTGATGAACGAGGTTCTGTTGAACTTCGTCGTAAAGATTCTCGATGCCCAACTGTTTCTCGACTTTTTCGATGCCAGATTCTGTCGGCACGACAATTCGCTTGGCTTCTTCGACGTCATAGTCAATATCGCGAACAAGTGTGCGCACGATCGCGGCAAATTGATAATAAAGTTTTGCAGCATCAGCGACGCGACCTGAAATAATAAGTGGTGTTCGTGCCTCATCAATCAAAATCGAGTCAACTTCGTCAACTATCGCAAAGTTGAAGCCACGCTGAACTTTGTCTTGCATTGTTGCTGCCATATTGTCGCGCAAATAATCGAAACCAAATTCGTTGTTCGTGCCGTAAGTGATGTCGCTTGCATAATCGACTCGCTTTTCAGATGCGCTTGTTCGCCGACCAGGTACAACAAGACCTACCGACATACCTAACCATCTGTGAATTTGTCCCATCCATTCGGCGTCACGTTGCGCCAAATAGTCGTTGGTCGTGATCTGATGAACGCCTTTGCCCGACAATGCGTTCAAATATGCCGGCAGTGTCGAAACAAGTGTCTTACCTTCACCTGTTTTCATTTCAGCAACCCAGCCTGCATGCAGCGCTGCGCCACCCATCAACTGCACGTCGTAATGGCGCTGACCAATGA